>JAVERW010000103.1:0-6293 GCA_034006915.1 Desulfuromonadaceae bacterium
GTAACGAAAATACCGCAATAATGGTGAGACGCAATCTCATTGCTGCACACATATCTGCATACCGAAGTTATTTTCGCCATATCAACCCATCAAGTCGGCAAAATCAGCTCCAGTGTCTCCTGCAACTATGTATTCTATTGCAAATTTTTGTATGGGCGGTGCATAAATAGCCTGACAGCAAGCAGCAACACAGCTAAAATGATATTAATTATCGAAATCGATGAGAGGTATATAGGTAACATATATGCAACAATCCCTCAGACACCTGCAACTATACGATAAAGCCCGCATTGTCGGCATCAGCGCCTCCGGCGAGCTTGGACGGCGCATCCGGGATATGGGGCTGGTAACCGGCACGGAGATAGAGATTGTCGGCCGCGCCCCCCTGAAGGATCCAGTGGCGGTGCGTCTGCGCGGTTTCACCCTGACGTTGCGCAACAACGAAGCCGATCATATCACGGTAGAAAAACTGGAGTCTACTACATGAATAAACACTACCTGGCTTTTGCCGGCAATCCCAACGCCGGCAAAACCACTCTATTCAATACAATAACCGGCGCACATCAGCATGTGGGAAACTATCCGGGCATCACCGTAGACCGCAAAGAGGGCACAACAATTCTGGACGACAACAGGATCGATATCGTTGATCTACCGGGATGTTATTCCCTCACTGCGTATACACAAGAGGAACTGGTGGCACGCCAGGTTCTAGTGGAAGAACGCCCAGATCTGGTGGTGAATGTGGTCGATGCAACGAAGTTAGAACGACACCTTTACCTTACCATCCAGTTCCTCGAACTGGGGGTGCCAGTGATGCTCGCTCTGAATATGATGGATGACGTGCGCAGCAAAGGAATTCAGATCAACATCGAGCAGCTGCAGAAAGATCTGGGCTGTCCGGCTGTAGGTACGGTGGCCCGCACCGGTGCAGGGAAAGAGGAACTGCTACGCACCGCAGTTAACTTTGCTGCGAAACGCAACGGTGCATGGCAACCTCTGACAATCTCCTACGGTCCCGATGTCGATCCAGTGCTGGAGTGCCTGAGTGACATGCTTGAAGAAGCACAGCTGCTGCAGGACAAATATCCGTCCCGCTGGATCGCACTTAAATATATCGAAGGGGACGACAGCATCATCGAGCAGGGGCGCACACTCGCTCCGGAGCTTTCGCGACGGATGGAAGCCCGAATCCAGACCCTGCGCGAGCACTGTCTAAAAACACTTAACACCTTCCCTGAGGCGCTGATCGCCGACTACCGTTACGGCTTTATTACCGCCTTGCTGAAAAAAAGCATTGTGGTAACCCAGCCCCACTCGGCGCGTTTGGACCTAACCGACAAGATTGATCAAGTGCTGACCCACAGATTGGCGGGCCCAGCACTGATGCTGGCACTACTGTATACCATGTTTCACATCACCTTCACCCTGGGCGAATATCCTATGGAACTTACCCACAGTTTCTTTGCCCTGCTTGCGGATGGAGTTACGGCGATACTCCCGGAAGGGTTGTTGCAGTCTCTCATTGTATCTGGAGTTATTGATGGCGTCGGTGGGGTGCTCGGCTTTGTCCCTCTGATCATGATCATGTTTATCATCATCGCTTTTCTGGAAGACTCTGGCTATATGGCGCGCATGGCCTACATGCTCGACAAAGTATTTCGCAGTTTTGGCCTGCACGGTAGTTCGGTGATGCCCTTTATCATTTCGGGCGGGATTGCAGGAGGCTGTGCGGTCCCCGGAGTGATGGCAGCGCGCACCCTACGCAGCCCGAAGGAGAAGCTCGCTACCATCCTGACCGCACCGTTTATGCCGTGTGGCGCCAAAATCCCAGTCTTTTTGCTCCTGATTGGCGCATTTTTTTCCGAACACCGCGCTGCGATGATGTTCAGCATCACCTTAGGAGCTTGGGTTATGGCGCTACTGGTGGCGCGCATTCTGCGCTCCACCATAATTCGCGGCGAATCGACCCCCTTCGTGATGGAACTGCCCCCTTACCGTCTCCCCACCTTACAGGGTGTGTTGATTCACATGTGGGAACGCACTTGGGAATATATCAAAAAAGCTGGAACCGTAGTCCTGGCCATATCCGTTATTATCTGGGCAGCTATGACTTTCCCAGGCCTGGACGCTGAACAGGAGGAGCAATTCACCTCTGAGCGCTTACACCTTGAACAGAGTCTCAGCAGCGCAACGACACGCGCACAGCAGGAACAAATCCATACCGCCTTGGTAGATCTTGAACACACCCATAGCCTTGCAGCATTGAAACATTCAGCTGCCGGACGATTAGGGCAAATGCTCGAACCACTTACATCACTTGCAGGGTTTAACTGGCGTACCAATATCGCCCTCATCGGTGGTGTCGCAGCCAAAGAAGTTATCGTTTCCACCTTGGGCACCGCCTATTCTCTGGGGGAAACCGATGTCGATGATAGTAGTAGCCTGATGGCTAGGATCCAAAAAGATCCAGACTGGAATCGCGCCACTGCAATCAGTGCAATCATCTTCGTACTGCTCTACGCTCCGTGTTTTGTCACCATTGTGGTAATGGCCCGTGAATCCAGCTGGGGCTGGGCGATGTTTGCGTTGATATTCAACACAACTCTAGCTTTTTTACTGGCCTGCGTAGCATATCAAGGCGCTCTGCTCGTGCTGTAAAAAAACCTGCCGCTGGCAACGCTCTTTACAGAGCAGAACCCTCCAGATTGGGGGTGCATTTTTTCCTAGACATGGGTAGCAAACCATGTATATTGATCCGCGACTAATAAATAAGGGGCCTGACTACAGTCCCTGATAGAAACCTTACACAAGGAGGAACAACAATGGCTCACGTAATTACAGACGATTGCACCAGCTGCGGCGCATGTGAAGATTCCTGCCCGGTAGAAGCAATTTCCGAGGGCGATGGCAAGTACGAAATCGACGCAGACTCTTGCACCGATTGTGGCGCTTGCGTAGACACCTGCCCGGTAGGCGCTATCGAAGAGGCCTAATTCAGGCAAGTAAGACACAATTGAAAAAAGGCAGAAGCTTTGTTTTAAGCTTCTGCCTTTTTTCATTTCAACTTTTATAGTAAAGTTCAGAATCGGCTAAATACCCTGCGTACGTTTAAATAAATTTACCCTGACTGTGCAACTATGTGTGATCTTCCCTTGCGCGAAATGAAACTTATCCGTTCGGTGGTGCAAACCCTCAACAGTCTTGAGGATATGCAGGCACAGCACCTCTGTGACCGGGAGGCGCCATTCAGCGGCTCTTTGCATCTGAGTGGCTCATGGGGGCAGACTTCCCACCCAGTTTGTACAGCCTGGCGCATCGATACAAAACAAGCGCGCTTGTTGATCGTTCAATTACAATCGCTCCAGCAACAGCAACAGCAGCCGCTGCTGCTGGCAGACTACGTTTCTGCACCACTTGCGCAACGCCTCACTAGTGCCCAGATTCAGTTTCTGGATGCAACGGGCAACGGCTTTATCCATGCACCACCCCTGTACTTCAATCGCAGCGGCAACAAGCCGGTCAAAGCTTCTCCGCTACCAAATCGTTGTGTCCAGAGTGCTGGGCTACGCGTCCTTTACCACCTGTTGCAACACCCGGAACTGGCGCACTGCACCTATCGTGAGATCTCCAACTCTACCGCTGTTGCCCTCGGCAGCATTGGCCCAGTACTTAAAGATCTGCAGCGCAAAAAAATCCTCAGTTCATCCACCTCCGCACCACGCCGAGTTCTCAACCATGCCGCGCTGCATCAGTTGTGGGAATCTTCATTTCTACACAAAGTACGTCCCCGCCTGCAGATTGAGCGCTGCGCTGTTGCTCATCCATGGAACGTTGCTTCGCTGCCTTCATTGATCAAGACCAGCAAGCTAAAAGAAGAGGTGCTTCTCGGCGGGGAATTGGCAGCGTCGTTTTACTGTGATCAAACACATGCTCACAGGGCTACGCTGCATGTAGAACGCAGTAAAGCCCTGAAACTGATGCTACAGTTACGCCTTACCCCTGATCCCGACGGCTGTATTGACGTGGTGGAAAACTTTTCTCCCTCCAGTGCATTCCCACAGCGCTCTGCTGAAGGTCTTCTGCTCGCGGAACCATACCTGGTACATGCCGAACTGATGGACGCAGGAGAGGAACAACGCCGTATTGCTCAAGATCTAGCACGCAATTATTTCCCTTTTTAACTATTTACCTCCCCCTCTTTTTGTAAAGGGTTGCCATGCTTCAACGTATTATGCTGCTGCTCGCCACAAATTTCGGTCTCGGTTACAGTCGCAAGGCCTCTGGAACCGTTGGAACCTTGGCTGGCATTCCAGTTTTTTATCTTATATCCTTCTGCCCAGCCGGAATAGCAATCCTGCTCTGGGGAACTATTATGCTCATCGCATTCTGGAGTGCGACCGTAGCTGGACGCCATTTCGGGGTGGTGGACGATGGCCGGATTGTGATTGATGAACTGGTCGGTTATCTCACAACTGTGCTATTGCTTCCCTTCAGTTGGAACACGGCACTGCTGGCGTTTATTCTGTTTAGATTCTTCGATATTGTGAAAGTTTTCCCAGCCAACTGGTTCGATACCAAGGTGAAAAACGGATATGGCGTCGTGCTCGATGATGTGGTTGCCGGAATTTACGCCGCTATCGTCTTGCGGCTCTACCTGCATTTTTTCCAGTAGATGATGGCGCTTGGCGTAATAAAGCGAGGAACAGTACATGAATATTGTCTGTATAAGCATTGGAAATGAACTCTTAAACGGTGAGATTGTCGACACCAACAAACAATGGCTTGGGCGCGCGCTGCACGAAGCGGGATACACCCTGACTGAAGCCATTACCATCGGTGACGACAGCGCCAGAATTCGCGCCACCATCGAGTACTACGTCACTGCCGGGTATGCCATTATCGCCACGGGCGGCCTGGGCCCGACCGGAGATGACATTACCGCCCGCGCCGTGGCGCAGGCATTCAGGCTACGCTTGGTGCTGAACGATGAGGCCCTGGAGATGGTGCGCGGTTTTTTTCGGCACAGAGGCAAATCCTGTCCGCCGGGGAACGAGAAACAGGCGCTGCTGCCGCAAAAAGCTCAACCACTGGAAAACTCCTGTGGAACCGCCCCCGGATTCTTCCTACGCTCCAACGACATCCCTGCTTTTTTCCTCCCCGGAGTGCCACATGAAATGCAGACCATGTTCAAGCGTCAGGTATTGCCGCGCCTGCGCACCAGCATCCCGGCGCAGAAGAGCATCCTCGCCAGGATTCTATACACCTTCGGGATCAGCGAAGCTGAGTTGGAACAACGCCTGAACCGACTGACTTTCAAGGATGATGTACAGTTACGCTATCGTCTGGATGGCCCCCAGGTTCTGGTCAGAATCGAAGCCCTCAGCGGGGGCAACAACGCCCTGGACGCTGCAGTCGATCTCATAGCGCATGAGCTCGGTCTGTTTCTATTGGGGGAAGAACACGCAACGCTGCCAAAAGCTACAGCCACTGCACTGTGCCACGCAAAACTACACCTGGCTCTGGCCGAGTCTTGCACTGGGGGGCTGGTGGCTAAACTCCTCACTGATCAGCCCGGCAGTTCCATCTTTCTAGAGCGTAGTGCCGTTGCATATGCGAATTCGGCAAAACGTGATATGCTCGGCGTCCCGGTTCAGGTTTTGATGCAGTATGGTGCCGTAAGCCGTGAATGTGCAGCCGCTATGGCCGGCGGAATCCGCCAACGGGCTGGGACCGATATCGCCCTGGCTGTTACCGGTATTGCTGGCCCAGACGGTGGAAGCGCAGAAAAACCAGTAGGAACGGTATTCATCGCCATGACCACGACAGAGGGGACAGAGGTGAGACATTTCACCTTCGATGGCGACCGTGCCGCCGTGCGGGACCGTACCGCCTATGCCGCCCTCGATTGGATCAGACGGGTGGCCTTGCAGCAGACGCATACCCAATGAGGCCAGCGATACAGCCAGATAGAAGCCAAAAAAAGATATCTCCAGAGATGAGGACACAGGTGAACGGCAGGCAGCATCAGGTTGTGCTTGAAAGCATTGTGCCGCTGTGCTATCGGTTGAAATCGGGCTGGACAAACGTGGATCCCAACCCTCGGATCTTTATAAGCAACGCTGCACTTAAACGCTTAAACGTGACATGGAACGATCAGGCTCAATCTGGCTTGATTTAATTACTATAAAAAACTCAAATAGATGCAGACTTTAAACGTACATTTATTCTTTACAGGAGCATGCCCCCGATTATGGCAGTAGACAACAGAGATCAAGCCATTGACTTGGCCA
>JAVERW010000011.1:0-53125 GCA_034006915.1 Desulfuromonadaceae bacterium
TGTGCTTTCAACCCTGAACCACTAGCGGACTTTATCGATATCGCCCTGCTTGGCGACGGCGAGGAAGCTGTAGTTGAAATCTGCGAAGCAATCCGCACCAAAAGAAAACAGGGACTCGGGCGCCGCCAGATATGCCAGGACCTGCGCCACATCGAAGGGGTTTATGTCCCCGAACTCTTTACCCCGCACTATAACTCCGATGGCACTATCCGCAGCATCGAACCGCACCTGCCCGATTATCCCGGAGTCACACGGCGCTATCTTGCCGATTTGGACAGCACCCCCTATCCGACGCGGCCTCTGATCCCGTACATGAACACCGTCCATAACCGCGTGGCTCTGGAGATTGCGCGCGGCTGCACCCGTGGCTGTCGCTTCTGTCAGGCGGGATATATTTACCGTCCAGTGCGCGAGCGTCAAGCCGGAACCTTGGTAAAGCTGGCCGAAGAAGCCTTGGCCAACAGCGGCTTCGATGAACTCTCGCTCCTGTCCCTCTCCAGCGGCGACTACAGCGCCATCGAACCATTGTTGCGTCACCTCATGGAACAGCACGCTGAAGATCGGGTCGCCATGTCGCTGCCGAGCCTGCGCGTAGGTTCCCTGACCGATGAACTGATCAACGAAATCCGCAAGGTGCGCAAGACCGGCTTCACCCTCGCCCCCGAGGCCGGCACTGAACGCCTGCGCCAATTGATCAACAAGGGAATTGAAGCTGAGGACCTGCTTGACAGCGCCCGCACCATCTATACCCTGGGCTGGCGTCTGATAAAGCTCTACTTCATGCTGGGGCTGCCGACCGAAAATACTGAAGACCTACAGGGAATTGTCGATCTAGCTGCGGCGGTTAAAAGATGTGCGCGTGGCACCGTAGGTGGTGGAGATGTCAACGTAGCGGTTTCCACCTTTGTTCCCAAGGCTCACACTCCGTTTCAATGGGAAGCCCAGTTAAATCTGGAGCAGACCAAAGAACGGCAAAGTTGGCTGCGTGATGCCCTGAGAAAAAAGAAGCTGCGCCTGAAGTGGCATGAAGCTGAACTCTCCGTGCTTGAAGGGGTGTTCGCCAGGGGCGACCGGCGTCTGGGGGCAGTAATCGCCACCGCGACTGATCTTGGGTGCTGTTTCGATAGCTGGCGCGATTTTTTTGACTTCTCTCGCTGGGAGACGGCACTGCAACAGAGCGGTCTTACCTTCGAATTTTATCTGCGCGAGCGCAGTATGGAGGAAATCCTCCCTTGGGAGCATTTAAGCTGCGGCATTCCCAAAGAATTTTTTGCGCGCGAACGCGCCAAAGCCTTGGAACTGGAGTACACACCCGACTGCCGCACCGGAACATGCAGTCAGTGTGGGGTATGTGACTTCACCCACATAAAAATGCGCTACGCCGAGGCCTCTCCAACGCTACCCGCAGCGGAACCTGAGGCTGCGCCCGAAGAAGAACGCTTTAAAATCCGCATGCAGATGAGCAAAACCGGCAAGGCACGCTTTATCAGCCATCTAGAGTTCATGACCGTCGTGAACCGCGCTCTGCGTCGTATTCAGGCCCCGGTGCGCTACTCCGCCGGCTTTCATCCCCATCCACGCATATCGTTTCCCGATGCGTTACCCACCGGGGTTGAAAGCCTGACGGAAATTATTGACATCGAGCTGTTTCGTCAACCTGACCCTGCAGACTTTACTGCCAGACTCAACGCCGAGTTGCCGAAGAATTTCAAGGTCGTTCATGCTCAAGAGCTCCCCTGTGATAGCCCTGTTCCGGCCATGGCTATCCATACCAGCTCCTACTGGGTGCCACTCAATCCAGAGTTTCCGCCGGACCTGCATGCGCGCATCAATGCGGCCCTGAGGGCTGAAAGCATCCTCCACACCCGCACCAAAAAAGATAAACAGGTGGAAGTGGACTTGCGCCCCGATATTGCCGACCTGAATCTGGATCAGAGCGGATTGGAGTTAACTCTGTATAAAGGCAGCCCTGTGGTGGTCACTGCGTACTTGCTGCGCGTTACGCAAGAACAGGTGCGCTCCATGGGGATGTGCAAAACTAAAGTTAGCATGAAAAGTGCCCTCTGACGGAATCTACATACGTCAAAGCTGGCCAGAGAGCTTAATCTGGCATAAAATAGATAAGCGAAGATTTCTCCTGCCATTTAATCGCGCCCTTTGAGCCGCAGGGATTTTTCTGCTGCAGGCATTACGATGCCTGCAGGTCACTTGCAGTGACAGGTCTTTCCATCCATGCCCGCACAACTTATGGATGGAACCAGAGCAGCGAAAAACTTTTCTTTATCCACAAATATATGCACCTATACATACCTGAATTTATCTATAACTATCATCTGAAACCAAAGGAGTTCCGACCATGGCAAGAAAACTGGTCATCAACAAGACCTCCCACGAGACCAGGGTGGCACTGCAGGAGAATGGACACATCTCCGAACTCTACATCGAGCGCAGTTGCGACCTGGGAATTGTGGGCAACATTTACAAAGGGCGGGTTATTCGCGTACTGCCGGGGATGCAGGCCGCTTTCGTCGACATAGGCCTCGACAAAGCGGCTTTTTTGTATGTCGCCGATGTCTTTGACGAAATGGAGGCGGTCGTCGACTATATCGATGGCCGCAGCGACAACAGTGAGCCCGATTCAACCAAGAGCGAAAATGGCGAATCCGAGGTGGAGCGCCCCCTGCCGCCAATTGAAACCCTCCTCAGCGAAGGGCAGGACATCCTGGTGCAGGTATCCAAGGAACCATTAGGAACCAAGGGAGCACGCATAAGTTCCCACATCTCCCTGCCAGGGCGCCATCTGGTGTACATGCCGACGATAGATCACATCGGGATCTCGCGTCGCATCGAGAACCCGGAGGAAAAGGAACGTCTGCGTGAGATCGTAGAGAGAATCAGGCCGCCGCACAGCGGGTTTATCGTACGCACCGCCGCCGAGGGAAAAAGTGAAGACGAGCTGCGTGCCGACATGAACTATCTGGCCGAGCTATGGTGCGATATTGATCTGCACCAAAACAACATGGGCGCTCCGGCTCTGGTGCACTCGGATCTGGATGTTACCAGTAAGGTTCTGCGTGATATCCTCACCGAAGATATCAAGGATATTGTGGTCGACTCCCAAGAAGAACACGACAAGATCCTTAAGTTTTTAGGCACCTATATGCCGAATCTACAGTGCGACATTGAGCTCTATACCGGAGACATCCCTCTGTTCGATATGTGTGGATTGGAGGTAGAAATTGCCCGTGCTCTAGAGCGCAAGGTGTGGCTCAAAAGTGGCGGTTATATTATAATTGAGCAAACCGAGGCGTTGACAGCTATCGACGTTAACACCGGGCGCTATGTAGGCAAACGCAATCAAGAAGATACCATCCTCAAAACCAACCTCGAAGCGGTCAAGGAGATCGCCTACCAGGTACGTCTACGCAATATCGGCGGCCTGATCATCATAGATTTCATCGATATGGAAAAAGAGCTGCATCGCGATCAGGTACACGGCAGCCTGGAAGAAGCTCTCAAAGGGGATAAAAACAAGACCAACATTCTGAAGATTTCCGAACTAGGGCTAGTAGAAATGACGCGCAAACGAGTGCGAGAGAGTATTGGCCGCACCCTATGCGAGCCCTGCCCTTACTGTGATGGCACCGGGTATACCAAAAGCCGCACCACCATGGCCTTTGAAATATTCCGCAAGCTCCAACGCGAAGCACGTGATCTGCCCGGGTACCGCATCAATCTGCAGGTACATCCCGACGTGGCGACCCTGCTCTACGACGAAGAGCGCTGCATCATTGACGAAATTGAGCTTCAATTCCAAAAGCAGATCACTGTCATCGCTCGCCCAAATTTTCATATGGAACAATTTGTGATCGGAGATGGTTGATCCATCCTGTTGAACGAAAGTAAACCTTATATGGGGACAAAACCACTGGACCACGCTTCAACCGAGGCGATCCTCGAAAGCATATGTGACGGGGTATTTACTGTAGACGCTGCATGGCGCATCACCTCATTCAACCGCGCGGCTGAGGAGATTACCGGGGTGGAGCGCGAAGACGCCATCGGGCAGATATGCTCTGAGGTGTTTCGCTGCAGCTTATGTGAGAACAGCTGTGCTCTGGCCGAAACCCTGCAGAGCGGCAAACCCATTGTCCAGCGCGAGGGATTTATCATCCGCGCCGACGGCCAACGAGTCCCTATAAGTATCTCCACTGCCGTTCTGCGCAATGCCGCCGGTAACGTCATCGGCGGCGCAGAAACCTTTCGCGATTTAAGTGAGATCGAGATCCTGCGCAATACGCTACAACAGCGCTACCACATCGGCGATCTCATCAGCCACAGCAGCACTATGAAACCGGTTTTCGATCTCATTCCAATCCTAGCCGCCAGCTCCAGTACCGTATTAATCGAAGGGGAAACCGGCACCGGCAAGGAACTGGTGGCGCGCGCCATCCACTCTTGCGGTGCACGCGCCGACGAGCCCTTTGTTGCAATCAACTGCGGTGCTTTGCCCGACAATCTGCTGGAGTCAGAGCTGTTCGGCTATAAAAAAGGGGCGTTTACCGGAGCACAGCAGGACAAACCAGGACGTCTGCACCTTGCCGGGCACGGAACCCTGTTCCTCGATGAGATCGGTGAAATCAGTGCGCCGCAGCAGGTTAAACTTCTGCGAGTACTGCAGGAACTCCAGTTCGAACCGTTGGGAGGAACCAAACCGGAACCGTTGGAGGCCCGGATTATCGCCGCCACCAACCGCAACCTAGCCGATATGGTGACTGAAGGAACCTTTCGCCAGGATCTATTCTATCGCATCCAGGTGATAACCTTGGAGCTCCCCCCTTTGCGCGCGCGCGTGGAGGATGTTCCCTTTCTGGTCGCACATTTCATTCAGCGCTTTAACCAGACCCAGAACCGCGCCATTCAGGGGTGCTTGCCCGACACCATGAATCTGCTCATGGCGCACGACTGGCCTGGAAATGTGCGTGAACTTGAAAATATCGTTGAGCGAGCCTTTGTTTTATGCCGTGGCGAAATGATCGAACCAGCACACCTACCTGCCACCCTGCGCGGCAGCCAATCTTTGACTTCCAGCAATAGCCCCGTAACCGGAATACGCACCCAGCGTGACTTAAGTGAGAAACAAATCATCCTCGCTGCCCTGCAGGAGCACAACTACAATCGCCAAGCAGCAGCCCGCGCCTTGGGTATCCATAAAACCACCCTGTACCGCAAAATCAAAGCCCTCGCGATCCCTCTGCCAACCAAAAATGGACGGCATAATCCCTGATTTTCTCTCCACACCCATGGTAGCGTAAATGCTACCATACACCCAGAACATCCATAGCATAAACGCTACCATAGAAGAGATATTATCTATCTGATCCTTATTTTATCTCCAAGATACTTAAAGGATATTCCTACAAACACTCATAATTACAGCATGTTATCCGAACCGACTGAGACACATACCTTAGTCCTCTGGTAATTGGCACGTCAGATGCAATTAACCAAGGAGCAGTGGCATCCACATCAAATGTGTGCAGCTGCAAAAACATGCTGAAACCCCGGCGGGAGACAAATGAAAATGAAAGCAGGCATCACTATATGGAATGACCGCATTGCTCCGGTGTTCGACGTCGCCGGAAGTGTTCTAGTTTTAAATATTGCCGATCTCAGCGTCAGCGCCGAAATAAAGGTGTTGCCACAGGCCTCCTTTGCCAAGATTGAGGCTCTTGCCCAAAGCGGCGTTGAGATCCTGGTGTGTGGAGCTATCTCACGCCCATTGTTACGCACCGCCTGCGCAGCGGGACTCAAAGTTATCCCCTTCGTAGCGGGTAACGTAGATGAAGTGATACAGGCTTTACGCAGCGGTGATATCGAAGCTGTCGCCGGTACCATGCCTGGATGTGGCTGCCAGCAGCGTGGACAACAGAACCACGGTGGAGCTGGACAGCCCGGACGCGGCGCAGGCTGCCGCCGCAGAGCACATAACCTTGGATGCTACATACCCGAACAATAAAGATAGATGGCACCTGAAAACCAAGGGATTAATGAACACCAGAGTCTGCAAATTTCTGCAGGCCCGCTAAGCAAGAAAAAGGAGAATTATTATGCCTAGAGGCGATAGAACAGGACCAAATGGACTAGGAAGTAAAACGGGGCGTGGCGCCGGGCTTTGTTCCGGTAATAACGAACCCGGGTGCACCACCGTCGGTGGGCGTGGCGCTGGCATGGGCTGCAGAGGAGGCGGTCGTGGCATGGGGCGTGGTCTTAATCAAGGGATGGGACGTGGCCTGGGGCAGGAGCAACGCCAGAACATGGGCGCCAATCTCAACACGGTAGCTTCTGCCGACTCGGACTTGAGCCGTAAGGCGCAGGAACTCGAAGCTCAGATTGCGGAAATTAAACAGCAACTCAACGGGCGCTCCTGACACAAGTTATCTCAAGAGGCACACCAGTGCCCCTTGAGATACCGCCCCGTCCATAATATATCCATATTCCATACCGAAATACACACCGCTAAACACATGAGGGAGATCAGCATGAACGTTGCCTTTTCAGCTACAGGATCGGATATTGAATCAGGCCTGGATCAACGCTTTGGCCGTGCCAAACAATTCATTATCATAAATACTGAGACCAACGCCGCCTCCATCCTGGAAAACACCCAGAATATGAACGCAGCCCAAGGCGCTGGAATTCAAGCGGCACAGAACGTAGTCAATGCTGGGGCCACCGCCGTTATTACTGGCAACTGTGGGCCCAAAGCCTTTCAGGTTCTGCAGGCAGCCGGGGTGAAAATCTATCACACCAAACAACCTTCTGTTGGTGCAGCACTGAAGGCTTTTCTCGCAGGTGAGCTGGAGGAAGCCAGCAGCGCTAACGCAGAATCACACTGGAGTTAAGGCGGTATGAACACCAACGATATTAAATCCAACGCGCCTCCCTTTACCCTCGCCATCGCTTCGGGCAAGGGGGGAACCGGCAAAACCACCCTGGCGACAGCTCTAGCCGAAGCAGCAGGGATTCCTGTCACTCTGCGCGACTGCGACGTGGAAGAACCTAATGCGCATCTATTTATCCGACCACAGTGGCACCGCCACACGGAACAAACCCGCCCAGTGCCCCTGATCGACCAGCAACGCTGCACTGCTTGCGGTGCATGCGTCGAGCTATGCCAGTTCAATGCCATTGCCGTAGCCAGAGGGCTTGCCATGGTTTTCACCGAGCTGTGCCATAGTTGTGGAGGGTGCCGCCGCATCTGCCCCGAAGGAGCTATCAGCGACAAAGAAGTTCCCATAGGAACCCTGGACTGCGGCACTCAACGCAAAAACCCAGCTGCTCCCATAAATTTCATCCAAGGAAAACTGGCCATCGGCCAAGTGATGGCTCCACCTCTGATTCGCGCGACTAAAAATGTCGCGGCTGAAGAAGCACTTAACATTTTGGACTGCCCACCAGGCACCTCTTGTCCAATGATAACAGCGGTGCGCGACAGCGATTTTGTGCTCCTGGTGACCGAACCAACCCCCTTCGGCCTCAACGACTTAGAACTGGCGGTGGAGACCGTGCGCCAGTTGCTGATTCCGTTTGCCGTGGTTATTAACCGTGCCGACAGCGGCGATGCTGGAGTGCGCACCTACTGCCACGCCAATAACATCAATATCGCTTTGGAGATTCCGTGGAAGCGTGAGATCGCCGAGGCCTATTCGCGCGGAGATTCACTGTGCGATGCCGCACCGGAATTGAAAGCACAGCTGCACACCATGTTGCAGCAGATAATGTGCAGGGAGGAGACGGCATGAAAGAACTGATAGTCATAAGCGGCAAAGGGGGTACCGGCAAAACCAGCCTGACTGCGGCTTTTTGTCACCTTGCGCACGAGCTGGGGCAAAGTTGTGTCTGCGTGGACTGCGATGTCGATGCCGCCGACCTGCACCTAATTCTCAACCCAGAAGTGGAACACACCCATACCTTCACCAGTGGGCATGAAGCAATCATCCGCCAGGAAGATTGCACCGCCTGCGGGCTGTGCAAAGAATACTGCACCTTTGACGCGATCATCGAGGGGCAAGACGGAACCTTCCGAGTCGATCCATACGCGTGTGAAGGGTGCAAAGTATGTGTGGAATTCTGCCCCGTACAGGCAATTGACTTCCCCAGTGCCGAGTGCGGCATATGGAACATCTCTGACACTAGATTCGGGAAAATGGTGCACGCACGCCTGCATATCGGAGCGGAAAACTCCGGCAAGCTGGTGAGCTTGGTACGCCAGCAGGCACGCGAAGTCGCCGCGCAACAGGGTACAGAGCTAGTCATCGTGGATGGCCCTCCCGGTATTGGCTGTCCGGTGATAGCCTCCATAACCGGCGCTGACGCCGTGCTGATCGTCACTGAACCTTCAGTATCCGGCCTGCACGACTTTGAACGGGTGGCACAGTTGTGCCGCCATTTCAACATCCCAGCCTATCTGTGCATAAACAAATATGATATTAACCCTGCTCAAGGTGAATCCATCAGCGCGCTCGCAGAACAGCACAACATTCCGACTCTGGCCAGAATAAACCATGATCACGCATTTACGGCGGCCCAGATTGAGCGCAAAACCATCACCGAATACCTCTGCACCGACACCGCAGATTCAGCCACATCCCGTATACAAGCCCTGTGGGAGGCATTGCACCAGCGCCTTAACACATAAAAACGACGAATACATACAACAGCCACCCACAAAAACACATCCTCTGAAGGAGAAAAACATGAAGATAGCTATTCCCACCGCCAACGACCTACTGGCAATGCACTTCGGCCATTGCGAGACCTTTACCCTTGTAACTGTCGACCCAGAGCAGAAGAGTATAACCGCACAGGAAACTGTTGAGGCACCTCCGCATGAGCCTGGACTCCTACCGCGCTGGCTTGCACAGCAGGATGTCAATTTGATAATCGCCGGAGGTATGGGCAACCGCGCCCAAGACCTGTTTCGCACCCAAGGTATTGAAGTTATCGTAGGTGCCCCGGCCAAAAAACCTGCCGAACTGGCGCAGATTTATCTGCACGATAAACTAACTCCGGGCACTAATCTTTGCGACCATTGACCCCGCCCTACATCGGCACATTTGCACAGAGAAAAAACTTGACACGCCGCACAGACAAAGGCTACATTGCTGCGCTATTGTAATTAACATCTGAGAGCGAGGTGAATGCACATGTACGCGGTGATCAAGACCGGAGGGAAACAGTACAAAGTATCCGAAGGCGACACAATCAAGGTGGAAAAACTTGCCGGTGAGGCAGGAGAATCCATTGAAATCAGTGATGTCCTCATGGTCGGCGGAGAAGAGGTAAAAATCGGAGCACCTCTATTGCCTAATGCGAAAGTCACTGCTCTTATCGTAGAGCAGGGCAAAGACAAGAAAATTCTTGTCTTCAAGTCGAAACGACGCAAAGGCTATCGCAAGACCAATGGACACCGTCAGCCCATAACTCGTTTGAGAATTACGGGCATCGAAGCTTAACAGGGAGACACGTTATGGCAAGCAAAAAGGCAGGCGGCAGCACCAGAAACGGCCGCGACAGCGCAGGTAAGCGGCTGGGGGTGAAGCGCTTCGGTGGACAGCAGGTCACTGCCGGTTCCATCCTAGCGCGTCAGCGTGGTACTACCTTCCATCCCGGAAATAATGTAGGCTGCGGCAAGGACTACACGCTCTTCGCCCTCATCGATGGTGAAGTAAAGTTCGAGCGCAAGGACAAAAAACGTCAGCAAATCAGCGTTTACGCTGGCTAGGTTCTTGCCTTCACAGCACATGAGAAAAGCCCGGGTCCTAATTATGGAACTCCGGGCTTTTTTTATGCTACCATTCATATGTTCATGCCCAAGCATGCGTGGAAATTGGGGATTCAACCCAAAAAACTGCAAGCCCATTATATAGTTCCATAAGGGTTCCATAAGGTTAATTATGCGCTTTGTCGATGAAGTTAAAATACAGGTTAAAGCTGGAGATGGCGGTCGCGGCTGCGTGTCCTTCCGACGGGAAAAATTCATCCCCCGTGGTGGCCCCGACGGTGGTGATGGTGGCGATGGTGGCGACGTATATCTTCAGGTGGACGACAGACTCACCACCCTGCTGGACTATCGCTATCATGCCCACTACAAAGCCGAAAGAGGGGTGCACGGCATGGGAAAGGATCGCCATGGGAAAAACGGCGAATCTATCACCCTGATGGTGCCACCGGGCACCATGATATACAACCATGATACAGGTGATATCATAGCCGATTTAACCACCCTCGGAGAACGGATCAAACTACTGAGCGGCGGCATGGGTGGACGGGGCAACGCCCGTTTTGCCACCAGTACCAATCGCGCCCCACGCCACAGTCAACCCGGCACAGAGGGCGAATCCATGCGAGTACGCATGGAACTAAAGCTGTTGGCAGATGTCGGACTAGTGGGGATGCCCAATGCGGGCAAGTCCACCCTGATCCGTGCTATCTCTGCGGCACGTCCCAAAGTCGCAGATTATCCTTTTACCACCTTGGTACCAAACCTCGGGGTTGTCCCCTATGCCGGTTACAAATCCTTTGTAGTCGCCGACATCCCTGGACTTATTGCCGGCGCCAGCGAAGGCCATGGGCTAGGTACGCGCTTTTTACGCCATGTGGAACGTACCGATCTATTCCTCCACATCGTGGATTTGAGCGACCTAAGCCTGGAGGAGCACCACGACTATCTGCGCAACTTCAATATCATCAACCACGAATTGAAGCAACACGACTCTCAGCTGGCACAAAAACCACAAATCGTGGTGTTAAGTAAAAACGACGTCACCGAGGTGCGCCAGCGCAGCTTGGAAGCCACACCCCTTTTTGAACAACAGGGATTTGAAGTATTCAGCATCAGCGCTATCAGCGGGGACGGACTGAGCGAACTCGTACGCGCTATTGGAGCACGCCTGGACAAGGAGCACAGTGACCAATCATGATACGCCAACGTCTTCTGGCTCCGGTAAAGAGGGTGGTTATAAAAATTGGCAGCGGGGTGATCACCACTCCGGAAGGGCTGAACTTTGACCAGGTGCAGCACCTGTCAGAAGCGATGTGCCAGCTGCACAAAAGTGGCTACGAAGTTATTGTGGTCTCTTCCGGCTCGGTGGCAGCAGGCAAAGGCGATCTAGGCATTGTCGGCCGCCCACACAGCATTCCCCTGAAGCAGGCAGCAGCCGCCATTGGCCAGAGTCGTCTGATGCGCAGCTACCGTTCCGTATTCAGAAGCAAGGGGGAAAATGTCGCCCAAATCCTCCTCACCCGTGACGACCTCTCCAACAGGCGCCGCTACCTCAACGCACGCAACACCATCATGACCCTGCTTGAATACGGGATTGTCCCCATCATCAACGAAAATGATACGGTCGTAGTTGACGAAATCCGCTTCGGCGACAATGACAATCTTTCCGCCATGGTGGCTAGTCTGGTGGAGGCGAACCTACTTTTAATCCTCTCCGATGTCGATGGCCTGTTTGATAAAGACCCGAGCAAACACCCCGATGCCTCCCTGTTACATGAAGTGGAACAGATCACCCCTGCCATTGAAGCCATGGCGGGCGATACTTCCACAACCTTGGGAACTGGAGGCATGATCACCAAAATAAAAGCGGCAAAGCGTTCCACCCGCTACGGTATCAGCACGGCAATTATAAACGGCCTAAAACCCGACAACCTCACCCGCTTTTTTGCCGGCGAGGATGTAGGCACCCTTTTTCTTCCCACAACAGCACACATGACGAGCAAAAAACACTGGATAGCCTTCACCAAAAAGCTGCGCGGGAAGATAATCGTCGACGCCGGTGCCTGCCATGCCATTCGTGACGAAGGCAAAAGTCTCCTCCCGTCAGGAATTATTTCTGTAGAGGGAGGCTTTGATCGTGGAGACTCAGTATGTCTGTGCGACACCAACAAAGAGGAATTTGCACGCGGCATCACCAACTACACCCAAAACGAGATAATCCAGATTCGAGGACGGAAAAGTTCGGAAATCACCGCGATTCTAGGGTATAAGTACAGTGATGAAATTGTACACCGCGACAACTTGGTTATTGCTCGGGAAGATGATTAAGCTCGTATCTGACTCACATGCACTATGCCACATAGAGAAACACCACTACGGCACGTGTCTGATATTGTTATAAGTAAGGAGACCTGTATGAGCACCACAGCATCTGATATCACTCTGGAAATCAAGAATTTGGCACGCGCAGCTAGACTTGCGTCAATCACTATGGCGAATCTAGGCTGCGCCGCTAAAAATGAATTGCTAGAGCGAATGGCAGCAGCCCTACAGCAGAATCGCACCACCCTGCAACAGCAAAATGACATTGATGTGCGCAAGGCACGTGCTGACAAACTCTCTGCGGCCATGATTGACCGCCTTATCCTTACAGATGAGCGCATAGACGAGATGGCACAGGGATTGCGCGAGGTGGCTGCACTACCGGACCCAGTGGGAGAAGTTACCAGCATGTGGCGGCGTCCAAACGGAATCCAAGTGGGGCGGATGCGTATCCCTCTGGGGGTAATCGGCATTATTTTTGAATCGCGCCCTAACGTAACTGCTGATGCGGCCGGCCTCTGCTTGAAGAGCGGAAATGCCATCATTCTGCGCGGCGGTTCCGAGGCAATCCACTCCAACACCGCCATCGGCAATATTCTCAGAGCCGAGCTAGAATACATGGGGATACCGGCAGCTGCGCTACAGGTGGTGGGCACCACGGAACGCAGTGCGGTCAATACCCTGCTCCACTGCGAAGATGACATCGATCTCATTATTCCACGCGGGGGTGAAGGGTTGATCCGCTTTGTAAGTGAAAATTCGCGCATTCCGGTGATTAAACACTACAAAGGGGTGTGCCACACCTTCGTGGATGCCGACGCCGACCCTGACATGGCCAGCCGCATCTGCATCAATGCTAAAACCCAGCGCCCTGGGGTGTGTAACGCCATGGAAACCCTCCTCATCCACAAAGATATCGCCGAAACTTTTGTGCCACGGATTGCCTTGGATATGCGCCAACACGGTGTTGAACTGCGCGGCTGTCCCGTGTGCTGCAGTCTAGTTGCAGATATTATTGCCGCGACCGATGCAGACTGGGACGCGGAATACCTTGATCTAATTCTGGCAGTGCGAGTGGTTGAAAATATGGACGAAGCGATTGCACATATCAACCAGCACGGTTCACTCCACACCGAAGTGATCGTAACCGACAGCTATTCCAACGCCGAGGAATTTACCCGTCGGGTTAACTCCAGCGTCACCATGGTGAACACCTCGTCGCGCTTTTCGGATGGAAACCAGTTTGGCCTCGGGGCCGAAATTGGGATATCCACCACCAAACTCCACTCATTCGGCCCTATGGGATTGGAAGATCTGACCACCCGCAAGTTCATCGTATTCGGGACGGGACAGGTTCGTGCCTGAAGCGGAAAAAATAGGTATTATCGGTGGCACTTTTGACCCCATCCACTGTGGTCACCTGAATATTGCGCGTTTGATGGGTGACAAATTTGCCCTTGAGCGCATAATTTTCATGCCTGCTCTGGAGCCGCCACATAAAGATACCGAAGAAATAAGTGCTTTTCCACATCGGTATGCCATGGTGGAACGGGCAATAGAACCCGAAAACAAATTCTGCGTCAGTGCTCTAGAAGCACAGCGCCAGGGCAGAAGCTACACCGTAGACACTCTGCGGCAACTGCGCGCTCTGCATCCACATGCAGCCCTTTATTTTCTTATGGGGATGGATTCATTTGCCAAGCTGGACAGTTGGAAAGAATACAATAGACTGTTTGAGTACTGCAACATAGTGGTAGCACAGCGTCCGGGCACGCCCACCTACGTGCGCCGCGAAGACCTGCCCGTTGCGCTGCGCCAGCTGTTCTGTTATGATGCCGCGCGCAAAGGCTTCACCTTTGCAGAAGATGATAAAAAGCCAGTAACTCCAGACAGTCTCGATCACGGCAGCCTCTATTTTTTGCGTGAAGCCTGCATGGATATTTCATCAACTGAGATCAGGCACAGGGTGCAGCACAATCAGCCTCTAGACGGTATGGTACCTGAAGCGGTGCAAAAATATATTGCCCAGCACGATCTCTACAAAAACTTAACAACCTCCCGACAAGTACGAGGAAATATATCTTGAATTCTGACACGTTAGCGCAACTGTGTGCCAAAAGCGCACTGGATAAAAAGGCCCTCGATCTGCGCATTCTGCACATAGCCGAGTTGTCATCTCTGACGGATTATCTGGTGATAGCCACCGGCACTTCTGACCGCCACGTACAGGCAATAGCAGAATCTATCCGCGAAGATCTCAAACAACAACATGACGACACCCCCCTTGCGGTCGAGGGGATGACTGAAGGACGCTGGGTGCTGCTCGACTACGGCGATGTCATGGTGCATGTTTTTCAGACGGAGGTGCGCAACTTCTACGATCTTGAGGGGCTGTGGGTTGAGGCAGCGGACCTAGAACTCGCTGAAGCGATCATCCCATAGCAGCATGGTGCAATGAAGATAACTATTGTATGCGTGGGCAAACTCAGCCTTGATTTTCTCCACCAGGGCGCAGATGAGTACAGCAAACGGGTAAAACGTTACTCAGCCCTGAAAATTATCGAGTTGAAGGAAGAAAAAGGGAGCGGACAAAATTCCGCCGTTGCCCACATCCGCGCGCGCGAATCGCAGCGCCTGGAGGAAAAAATCCCTGCAGGCGCGTACTGTGTTGTCCTAGACGAAGTCGGACGCCAGTTGAGCTCCGACGAATTTGCCGCAGCCCTTGAACGCCGCTTGCTACATGGAAACGCAGACTGGTGCTTCATAATTGGTGGAGCCTATGGGGTCAGCACCGATCTACGTAAACGCGCCAACTTGGTGTTATCGCTCTCGCGCCTGACCTTGACCCATCAGATGGCACGTGTACTCCTACTGGAGCAGCTTTACCGTGCTTTTACCATTATGCGCGGCGAGCCATACCATAACCGCTGAACACGTAAGGTTTCCCCAAACATTGTTTTAATATTTACAACTGTACCTGCAATTTTATAGACTGCACATTGCTGCTATTTCAAATTTATTGTAAATAGGTTTACACCTACAGGAGGACCGCATGACCCTCATGTCATTTCTGCTAATCGTTATTATTTTTCTGGCATTTTTTGTATTTTTCTCGGGGATCAACCCGCAAGAGATGACAATCTTTTTCACCCCCGAGCAATCCGTCACCTATCCGGTTACGGTCGTTGTGCTCGGCTGTGTCATTGTTGGCCTGTTCATCGGCTATGGCATCCACCTGTACGGCAACTTCGCCCATATTCTACGCAACTGGATTCGTGGACGCGATGAAAAGAGGGACAAGGAGTTAAACGAAACCTACCGTGAAGGCGTAGGTCGACTCCTCTCTGGTGACATCAAGCGTGCTCACAGTGTCCTACAGAAGGTGATTGACAAAGCCCCGAACAAGATCGAAGGCTATATCGCCATGGCGAGTGTTTTAGCTCAGGAAGGCAGCAACAAAGAGACCATCTCCGTATTGCGCCAAGCCAAGAGCATAGACGGCAAGAGCCTTGAGGTACTGTTTAAACTGGCAGACACCTATGAAAGTCTGGGCCAAGATGCTGCGGCCTGCATCGAGTACGACGAAATCCTTGAACATGACCGAGGGAACCGCAAAGCCATGCGCAAGCAGCGCAATCTCCACATGAAACATGAGCGCTGGGACAAAGCGTTGGAACTTCAGACGCGCCTGTTAAAAGCAGGAATCAGCAGCAATCGGATTCAGGAAGAAAAAAAACTGATGCTCTCCATCCGCTACGAGATCGCCAGACAAAGTCTTGCAGCTGCCAACACAGAACAGGCTATCAGTGCGCTGAAGCAGATCATCAAAGAAGATGGCACTTTCACCGCCGCTATAGTGACATTGGGCGATGCCTATGTACAGAATGACAACGACGCCGATGCCGCCAAGGTGTGGCAAGATGGCTATCAAAAGCTGGAGCGCAGTGTTTTCCTCTCCCGGCTGGAGAATTTGTACATCGAAAACGAAGATCCTCAATCCCTGCTAAGTTTTTACAACAAGGCCCTTTCCCAGAATAAAAGCGATCTAGTCTTGCACTTTTTCTATGCCAAGCTATGTTTACGCTTAGAGATGGTAGATGAAGCCTTGGAGCAGATCTACATGGTAGAAAACTCCGCGCCCGACTTCCCCCAAGTACACATTCTACTTGCAGAAGCACACCGGCGGCGCGACCGCATAGATGAGGCCATTGATGAATACCAGAAAGCTCTTGGGGTTGATAACCAGATCAATCTCGGCTATGTGTGTGATACCTGCGGCCATAGCGTCAGAGACTGGGATAGTCGTTGCCCTGAATGTGGCACTTGGGGCAGCTTCAGCATTGTATTCCGCAAAGCGGTAGCAAACCGTGCCGTGGTTGAACCGGCACCTACCCCACACGGAGCTTAATTCAACATGGTCAATCCTGAGCAAAAATCCGCCCCTCGCCCCACTATGCTGTGCATCCTCGACGGCTGGGGAATCCGCGCCGAAAAGGAAGGTAACGCCACGGTATTGGCACATACTCCAAACCTGGATCGGCTCTTTGCAAGCTGTCCCCACAGCCAGTTAGATGCCTCAGGGCTTGCAGTAGGTCTACCTGAGGGACAGATGGGAAACTCGGAAGTTGGCCATATGAATATTGGGGCCGGGCGGGTGATATATCAGGATATGACCCGAATCAGCAAAAGCATTGCCGACGGAGATTTTTTCACCAATCCTGTTCTTATCCAGGTAATGCATCAAGTTAAAGCAGCGGGAAGTACGTTACATTTGCTTGGACTACTCTCCGATGGCGGGGTGCACTCTCTCAACACTCACCTGTACGCCCTGATGAAGATGGCGCAGCAGCAGGGGGCAAAACAGCTGCGTATCCATCCCATCTTGGATGGACGCGACACCCCACCCCGTAGCGCTGCCATCTACCTGCAGCAGCTGCAGGATCAGATCAACGCATTGGGATGTGGGAAGATAGCCACTATCAGTGGGCGTTTCTACACCATGGATCGAGATCGGCGCTGGGATCGAGTCGAACGAGCCTACTCCTGCCTTACCGAATCAAAGGGGATACATTATCCTGACGCGGCCACCGCCATCGAAGCGGCATATTCCAGCGGTACTAGTGATGAGTTTGTGGAACCGTGTGTAATTGGAGCGATAGACACAACGACGCGTATCTGCAGCGGCGACGGAGTTATCATGTTCAACTACCGTTCCGATCGTGCCCGCGAAATAACCCATGCCTTGACTGACCCCAGTTTTGACGGTTTCGCCCGTAGCAGCGTACCCGAATTGAGCGGCTATGTGTGCCTGACTGAATATGAAAAATCCTTAAACCTGCCTGTAGCCTTTCCTCCTGAGGAATATCCCGATATTCTGGCAGAGGTTGTGGCCAACGCCGGCCTGCGCCAGCTGCGTATCGCTGAAACAGAAAAATATGCACATGTCACTTTTTTCTTTAATGGTGGCAGGGACGAGCCATTCACAGGGGAGGAACGGGTTTTAATTCCATCTCCGCAAGACGTGCCAACCTACGACCTGAAACCCGAAATGAGCGCGGATGCAGTGGCTCATTGTGTAGTCAAAAAAATCCAGGCTGCGTGTCCAGACCTCATTATTCTCAATTTTGCCAACCCCGACATGGTGGGGCACACGGGCAATTTAGACGCAGCCATCAAGGCTATGGAATGTGTGGATCGCTGCTGCGGCATGGTATGTGATGCCTTTGTGGGCGCCGGTGGACATATGTTGATTACCGCAGATCACGGCAATTGCGAGCAGATGAAAGCGCCTGACGGTGGGCCATTTACCGCGCACACCTCGAATCCAGTTCCACTGATCTATGTCAGTTCCGACACCCCCGTACACACTGAACTTGAGCATGGCATTCTGGCAGATATCGCCCCTACCCTGTTGTACATGCTCGAACTGGGGCAGCCAACGGCTATGACGGGACATAATCTGCTGCACCGGTCTTGACCGGCTCTGGATGTATTACCTGAAGATGTTCAAGCACGGTTCACATCCTGACGACCTTGCTCCGATAAAAGCATCTGCACGGAAACCCCTTAAACTCACTGCTCTGCCATCAACTCTGGCATATGGCCTGGAATATATTCTCAAGTTAGTACTCCCCCAAACATGTTTGCTGTGCGGCATCAGGCTCAACACGCAGCAGGAGCACCCATATCTGTGCGTTGAATGCACTCGCGCGTGCAGCAAACAGCCCGTCGCTGCGTGTCAGCTCTGTGCAGAACCCTTCCAAGCTGCAAGTGCCATCACCCATCAGTGCGGACAGTGCACAATCTCGCCACCGCCGTTCATATGGCTTAAAACCATCGGCCTGCACACAGATCAACTGCAACATGCAATACAACGACTCAAGTATGCCGGCCAGTTTCAACTCGCCGAAGCTCTCGCGCACCTTTTACTCGAACGCCTGCAAGCTGAGATCACAGAGTTCAACCCTCACAGCATAATTCCTGTCCCTCTCCACCCCTATCGTCTGCGCTCACGAGGCTTCAACCAATCACTGCTGATTGCGCGCCGCCTAGGGGCTGAACTTAATATCCCAATGGATAACAGACATCTGATTCGAACTAGGCAAACCTCCTCCCAAACCAAACTCAACCTGACACAACGCCACCAAAATATACATGGGGCATTCAGTATCAATGCCCCCTTGTCGCCGCGACGTATTCTCCTGGTGGACGACGTCGTTACCACCACTGCAACCTGCCGGGAATGTTCTAAAACCCTCACACAGGCAGGGCACCAGGTAGCAGTTATCGCCCTGTCACGTGCCAGCCTGCAGCCCTGATTTAATCCAGCACAACTCGAACATTTCCCATTAATGGTATTTTTCTTTGCATTCCGTTGTTTGACTTGGCACAATGTCCGTTAACAGCAACACTGACCAGCTATCAAAACAGATCTCAGTACGATGTATGCCCGGGAGGGACTTATGACCACACCGCGTTCAGAAGACGACACTAAAAAAACCCTGGAACGTAAGGCCAAGATAGCTCGTCAACAACGCGAAGCTTCCGATTTCTCCTCCGCTGAGGAGCGCAATAACCGTAGAACCCTTCTGTACAACTATCCGCCGGAAAATAAGCGCTGAACAGAACTGCAACACAGCGCAACAAACCTGGATAACAATCTACTTGCGCTGTTCAATAGCAGTATGCTAGTTAAATTAAGTTTTGCGTGGCGCATTCCATTCGTATATAAGATGCCGCCAAGCGCAGCTACTGCATAAGCCATGGTTGCGCTTTTTGCATTATTAGTTAAGTATCCAGAATAGTTGCGACATCCACTTAGCAGTTATTTTGCGTTGTGTTATGCCGTCAGTCGAACAAGTTTCAGAAGGAGCAATTCTAATGGAAATTGAAATTCTACCTGTCACCCAGCCGAAACAACCAATCCAAGACGAGACTCAACTGGTTTTTGGCAAAGAATTCACCAACCGCATGTTCACCATGCCTTATGACAAAGGCTTGGGATGGCATTCTCCAAAAATAGAACCTTACGGTCCTCTCACCCTCGATCCGGCAGCACTAGTGCTGCATTATGCTCAGGAGATTTTCGAAGGACTGAAGGCATTCCGACGCCAGGATGGCAGCATCGCCCTGTTCCGCCCGCGAGATAACTTCGAGCGTTTCAACCTCAGCGCGCGGCGCATGTGCATGCCGGAGTTGGATGTCGACTTTTGTCTTAAGGCCCTGCAAAAACTTCTAAAACTTGAACAGGAGTGGATCCCCCACACCGAAGGCACCAGTCTGTATATTCGCCCCACCATGATCGCCACCGAGGCGGTACTCGGGGTAAAGCCTGCAGATCAGTATCTGTTTTATGTAATTCTTTCCCCTGTAGCTGCATACTACAAAGGGGGATTGAATCCGGTTAAAATCTGGGTATCGGACGAATATGTCCGGGTTGCGCCGGGCGGCACAGGTGAGGCCAAGACCGGAGGGAACTACGCCTCCAGCCTATGCGCTGCTACTCAGGCAGCAAAACAGGGTTACGATCAGGTCCTGTGGCTCGATGGAATCGAACGAAAATATATCGAAGAGGTGGGCAGCATGAATATCTGCTTCGTGTATGATAATAAGATAGTCACCTCACCCCTGCACGGCACAATCCTCAATGGCATTACGCGCCGCTCCATCCTTACCCTGGCAACTGAAATGGGTTACACCATAGAAGAACGCGCTTTGAGCATCGATGAGGTGCTTGAAGGTGCGGAGTCAGGACGTCTGCAGGAAGCATTCGGTACCGGTACTGCCGCCGTTGTTTCTCCTGTCGGCCATTTGACCTACCGAGATAAAACCGTAAGTATCGGCGGAGGTAAAACCGGTGAACTCACCATGAAACTCTACGACACCCTGACTGGAATTCAGTATGGGCGCATTGAGGATTCACACAACTGGGTTATGCTGCTCTAACTACGCCACACTACCACAGTTTTACCCATACGCGCTTTTCGCTATCGCATATCTTAGGTCTAGGCTTGATATGCACCCAATAGCGAAAAGCGCTTTTTTTATATCTTTTATATACTGTGCACGGATTCTGGTATGCGTGTATTCCCCGTCATTTAACCTACACCATATAGCGAAATAACCTTACCTCCACCCTCTGCACAACAGCCTCCTAATGCTTTTTCTAGGTTCCATTCCACACAAACTTATAGTTTCAGCAAGTTATGCTGGTTGGCATACATTGTGATATCCGGATATTGCGAGTTCCAAATATTCGAATAAAGTGGTTTTTGACACAGAAGCTTTGTGCTCAACTCTCACCCGGGGATAACTCCCCACTCAACACCAACAGGAGGCAAAACTATGGTAAGAAAAATGGTAGGAGTGCTACTGGCAACCCTGATGCTGCTGCCGGCATGCGTATTGGCTGCACCATCCGCTGAACAGCTCGAAAAACAGATGCAAATACTCGCAGAACAGCTTGAAGAGATGCGCGCCCAACTTCAAGAAGTGCAGAACACCACCAGCAACAACACAGATTCCGTCGAGCTCCTCGAATCCAGCGCGCAAAAATGGGATACGGCCAGCCGGATAGAGTTTTCCGGCGACTACCGTTTCCGCATGGATTACAGCGATGCGGATACCAAAGGTTACTGGGGGGCAATGGACATTGCCAATGCCATTAATGACATGAACACAGTAACCGGAATGGACACCCAATCCATTCTGGGAATGATGAACACATACACCCCGGCGCAGCGCAAAGGAATGATGGAAAACCTCCCAAGTTCCCTGGCTGAAATAGGGCTGATACAGCAGGGAATCATGCCAGGCACCGCCGCATTTGCTGCGGCATTCCCTTCTGCTCTGGCGGCAGTTAATGACGCTGGAGTTACTGATGGCTACACCATGACCAGCAAAAACAACTGGGAAAATGACATCCTCTACACCAACCGTTTTCGCCTCGGCATGAAAGTCGACGTCTCCGACAATCTAGAATTTAAAGGACGTTTGGCCATGTACAAGGCCTGGGGTATGCAAGAGAACCCTACTGCCGTCGGACCCTACTACATGAACAGCTTCAGCGAGATGGATGGCGCCTCCACCCGCCAGCCCAATGACAGCGCCCTGCGCGTAGATCGCGCCTACATCAGCTGGAAGAATATTGCCGACCTGCCCATATGGATCTCCGTCGGGCGTCGCCCCACCACCGATGGCCCCCCCGCACAACTACGCATGGGCTTGGATAGCAGCGAACGCATGGCCACTCCGGTCAATTTCATGGACTATGCCTTCGATGGAGCCACCATCGGGGCAGTGTTCCAAAACCCGTTTGAATCTATGGGCTACAGCAAAATCCGGTTCTGCTATGGGCGTGGCTTTGAGGCTGGCCCCACCGATCGCTCCAACGAACTCAACGACATGGATTTTGGCGGTATCAGCTGGGATCTTATCAACAAGGGCGACCGCTTCATGAATATTCAGGTATTCCTCGCGGCCAATATTATCAACGTACCCTCCGGTGTTGATTTCCCTAATCCACTGGAAATAGCCATGGGAACCGGTGACGGCTGGCTTGATCGTGAGAATCTTGGAGACATCTATCACTCCTCCTTTGTCTATATGGACAAAGCTGATGATCTCAACTATTTTGTTTCTGGCGGCTGGAGCCACACCGACCCTAGCGGTACCGACGAGATGGGTTCCACCCTGCTGGGCTCGTGGTGGGACAACCCAGGCGATAAGGATGGCTACGCCATCTATGGCGGCGTACGCTACGACATGCCACAACATGGGCTGAAATTCGGTCTTGAATACAACTATGGCACCGAGTACTGGATCTCCATGACTCCGGGTCACGACGACATGACACAAGCCAAACTCGCCACCCGCGGTCATGTCGGTGAAGCCTACCTGGTCTGGGATCTGCCCGTTGGTCCACTTCTTAGCGATAAGGCTAAAGCGTTCATGCGCCTCGGATATCAACACTACGAATACAACTACACCGGCAGCGGTAACTGGCTCGGAGCCCCGGTTGACATCGACAAACTCGATGACCCGCTCAGCGCACAGTTCTTCGCACCTATCGAACGTATGGATCAAGTGTACATGACGCTGGAAGCGTGGTTCTAAAAAGAACGGTCATACTTAATATTGACACAAATCCCTTTAGTCGTTACATTGATGGTTAAAGAGTCGGTTGCGCTAAATTAGATTTTTGCGCAGCATTACACAACCCCAAGAAGGAGAACACACGATGAAAAAATTGATGGTACTGATTGTAGCTCTTGCGTTCCTGGCTGGTCTGAGCACTGTTGCACTGGCAAAGACCTATTCAGGTGAAGTCACCAAAGTTTCCGGTAACAAGGTAACTATCGACGTTGGCAGCAAAGCTGGCGAGATCAACAAGGGTGACAACGTAAAGCTTGATGTGAAAAAAGGCTCTAAGCCCTCAGCTGCAGGCTCAGCCCTGGTGGGTTGCTAATTTAATCCAGCAGTTCATAGCCCCTACCTTAACGGTAGGGGCTTTATTTCGTTAATATGCTATAGGGAGAAACTATGAAGTCATTGAAAATCATCAGCCTGACAGCGATGGTTTTGTGCCTCAGCGCCAGCCTGGCCTTTGCTCTTGGAGCAGGGGTTGGACGCGACGGCACCATAGCCGCTAAAAAAGGTAAGGCTGAAAGCCTGCAACAACTCATCGATATGTACGATGTATCCTCATGTGTCGGCTGCCACCCGAACAACCATGAGGAGTGGGATGAATCACCCCACGCACGCTCCATTTACGGTACTGGACGCGCTGCTGCAACCATGATCACAGCCATGAAAAATGGCTTTATGTCCTGGGATTACTCCGGAGTTGAGTCTACCAAGGACATCAAGATCGAGCACTGGATGGGCTGCATGAAGTGCCATCTGCCTCAATTGGCAGACGCAACGGATGCAGTCGCGGTTGAACTGGCAGACACGTTACTTGAGTGGTACGACAACGCCATTGCCGCCGCCAACAATCCAAAGGATAAGAAAGCAGTTGAAACTAGCACTCGCTTGGCAGAAACTCTGACCAGCCTCAACATCAACTGCCTCATCTGTCATAACCGCAACGCTATCGTCCACAAATGGACCGATGGCTACCCGCAGCATGATACCGTCTACGGCTTCAACAACGGTGGACACATGGATGACCAGTTCAGCAAGTCTAAGCGTAGCCTCATCATGAACGAAGCTATCCTGTGTGGCCAGTGCCACGGCTTGGGACCAAACTTGGAGTTGGACAATCCGACCCAGTGTGCCACTGCTTACGGCAGCTATCTGTGGGCATACAAGGCCGGTGGCGGGCAAGAAACCTGTCAGGACTGCCATATGAAGAAGAGTGGCCTCGGCCACAAGATGGTCAGTTACTCCAACAAGACCATGCAGGAAATGGCTGTTGACTTCGAAGTGCAGGCATATGCATCACAGTGGTTGGACGGCTCTATTCTGCGCCCCAAAACCATCGTCAATGTTTCGATGGTAAACAGAGCAGGTCACGGCATCCCTGATGGCTGACCGACCCCTAACCGACTGGTTCTGTCGGTAAAAGCAAGCACAGAAGAAGATGACGAATTGTACAGCAAGGATATTATCTACATGCCTACCCCTGCACTTATGGCACGGGGTAACAACATGGGTCGCGGCCCCTACGAGAAGAGTGGCATCCTCGAAGATACGGCTCTGCATCCTGGGCATAAAGTTCAGGAGCGTTTCGAGATTTACTTCCCAGTAGACGAAGTGGATACGCCTGACGGCAAAACCGCACAGGTAGCTGAAGAGCGCTCTATGGATGTAACCGTACAACTCTGGTACAAGCCATTCGGCAACATGCAGCAAGCCGAACTGTGGCGTGAGTGGGAGCAGACTATCAGCCTGGATGACAAGGCTAAACCCACTACTTATTACTCCGGCAACAAGGAGTAATACCGTACAAACTCTGCCTTAAATACACAGGTAAGAGACTAAAAGGCCGGTCATATGACCGGCCTTTTTTTATGTACTCAACTTGATGTCCTCAATGTGCTGCACGAAAAATGCATCAACCTGCCAACCTTACCTACATTGTGCACGCTTCTGCTCTACTACAACTCCCTCCGTTACTTGTACCGCATCGCTGATTTATTCGGGCTCCCTGTCTGGTTCAGGTTCAACTAAGGCTGGATTAAGATACTGATTGAAGAGTCGCCGCAGCGTGGAAGTCTGCTCTTGATATTCTGCGTAAAAAAGTTCCTCAGCAGGACGCGAAGTGCCACTACACCCCATTAGACGTGCAAGTTTGCGCAGGCTATGTCGGTCTGTGGCTATTTCACTTATCGACTGATCGTGCACTAGGCGAAGTTTGTTTTCCAAGCGACGCAGGTAGGCATAACCGCTGATCAGTTTACGGCTCACCACAGCGGATAGGAGTTTTTCTTGCCGGATCATCTGGAGCGCCTTCAATGTATTGGGCTGGCGAATGCGCGGATGCGCTGCCCCATATTTAAGCTGAATATACTGGGTGAGAAATTCTACATCTACCAGCCCCCCACGTCCGGTCTTGATATTGAGATGGCCACGATCTTCCCTGGCGATCTCTCTTTCCATACGCTCGCGCAGACGAAATATTTCAGCGCGCAATTCATCAGGCACCGGACCTTCCCAAGTGATTGAGGTGTTTATTTTTTCAATCCGCTCCAACATATTAGGTGACCCAACCACAACCCTGGCCTTGGTCAGCGCCTGGCGCTCCCAAATCTGAGCGCGTGTGCGATGATAATCTTCATAGGCGTCTAAGCTAGTGACCAGCGGACCTTGATTGCCTGAAGGTCGCAGACGGGTGTCAATTTCATACACCCTCCCTTCACTGGTCATCAGAGTCAAAACTGAAATAATGCGTTGGCACAGTTTGGAAAAATATTCCTGATTGGTCAACTGCTTAAAGTTGTCCTCGGATTCACCCGGAATGAGGCGCGTGTGTCCCCTATCGCTGAACATGAAGATAATATCCAGGTCCGAATGGTAGTTAAGTTCCAGCCCTCCCAGCTTTCCCATTGCCTGTACCGCAAGTTCAGCTTCCACCAGTTTCCCACTCGCATCATGGTAATAGGGGACTCCAAAACGCCGGGGCATCTGAGCGTAGGCTATCTTCACCGCTGCCTCCAGACATACGCAGGCCAAGCCACTCAGCTGATTGGGACCCACTCCAATTACGGTCGAGCCTTTAAGGTCGTTCAGAGCGATACGCAAAAATTCCTCATTGCGGAACCGTCGCAACGCATTTAGCTGTGCTTCATAGTTGTCGGTATACCCGACTAGGCGCTCTTGTAATTCATGTCGTTGCCGCTCTGCAGTTTTGTAACTTTCGGCATAGCCACTGGACACCAGCGAGTCGAGTAATTCCAGGTGCTGAATGAAAAAGCGCGATAGAAGCGTGCTGGTACCAAACAAAGATATCAGAATATGGATGATATTGTGATTTTCTGCCAGAAGTGCGTAAAAGGTGCCACGCGCATGCAGTCTTTGAAGAAATTTTTCCAGATAGCGTAGCGCCATGTCTGGTTCGGGTGAACTCAAGACTTCTTGCATCAACAATGGGGCTATTCGGTCATAGTAACGTCGCACAGGCCTAGTCATGGGAGGGCCAATGGTCCCCTCGCACAAGCGCATCAGGGAATCAAACGCTGCATCCACATCAACAAAACCATTCCCTTCCAGGATCCCTCTGGCCACCTCCGGATCGGTGGTGTGGTCGAATAGAAAGCAGATCTCAGTGCTGATTTCGTCGCGTATTTCTTCTTCGCTGGAATAAAACAAATCGCGGTAGAGGCGAGTAACATTGCTCCGGTGCAGTTCCAGCTCCTCCATAAACGCAGGTGCATCTGCAAAACCACATCGGCGTGCCAACAGATACATTTCGCGCTCACCCTTGGGTAAACTATGGGTCTGACGCTCTTGCACCACCTGAATACGATGTTCGACGGTGCGTAAAAATATATAGGCCTGGCGTAAAAACTTGACCTCTTTTTCGCTCAGATACCCCTCGTCATGCAGTAGTTCGAGAGCTTTGAGAGAACTTCGTTCACGCACCTGTGCATTTTTCCCCGCATACACCAACTGCAACGCCTGAATGAAGAATTCTATTTCACGTATCCCACCACGTCCGAGCTTGAGATTGGTTTCACTCTCATGGCGCTTGGTCAGGCTGCTGTCAATCTTCAATTTCATCTGCTTGAGATCTTCAACCATGCCATAGTCGTGATAGCGTCGATAAATAAACGGTTCAAGAATTTTTAAAATGCGCTCACCCAATCCGATACTTCCGGCTACAGGGCGCGCCTTCATCATGGCACTGCGTTCCCAGTTCTGCCCCCAGCTTTCGTAATAGGCCTCCGCCGCTGCTACTGAACAGGCAATTTCGCCATGGCGCCCGCTGGGGCGCAGATCCAGATCCACCCGAAACACAAACCCATCTTCAGTAACCTGATTGATGGCACGCTTGACCATTTCCGCGAGCTTCACAAAATAGTTATGCAGATCAATGTTGGAGTTTTTGCATCCCTCAACTCCACTAGTGGTACCGTGACTGGAGGTGTAGAAAAAGATAAGGTCGATGTCGGAGGAGAAATTGAGTTCATTCCCCCCCAATTTGCCCATTCCCAACACGGTAAACTCCGCCTCAATCCCCTCACTGGGCAGCGGATCATCCAACAATGGGCGACCGTACTCATGACGCAACAATCGATCGCAGCAAGCCACCGCTACCTGCAGAGTGGCAGCTGCTAAAGAAGAGAGCTCTGCCGTCACATATTCTAGAGGTGCTTCCAGACTCAGGTCCAGCGTGCCGATACGCAGAACCTCTCTATATTTATACTGACGCAGAACTTGTTGTAAGGCAGCAAAATCATCGCGCCCGCCAAGCATTTCATTCAACTCGCGAATCATCCGCGCTGTGTCTTTGACTACAAAGATATCTGCGGCGAGAAACAAGGGAGAAAATATATGGGGATAACGACAGATAATGCTGGTAAGAAAACTGGAGGCCCCGAGAACACTCAACAACGTGCGGCGACTGTCCGTCTGTTCCAAGCACAGGCACAGCGGTACAGACTCAACTTGCTGTGCACAACGTTCCAGATTGTTCAATGCCATGTCAGGGTCGGCACAATCCAAGGCTTGCCCAACTGCGGCGGTTACGGCGGAACTACAGCCTAGTAGCTCTTGGAGCAGAAGGACATTGACACAGGTACGCTCTGGTTCGTAAAACCCAGCCTGTGCACATAGCCCCGTAACCCGCGCGCGCGTATCTCGAGTCGCACCTGCTTCGAGCAGCTGTGTCAGTTCAGCCTGCATACTTTCAGGCATCGGCATTTGTGCTCCTATCCCTTCCGAAATGCTCCCAGAGAACGTACGTAGTCGCCATGCGCCACCCCGCATTCGGTAATAATGGCGGTAATCAATGGTGCCGGAGTAACGTCAAAACTGGGATTATAGACCTGCACCCCCAGCGGGGCTATCCGACTTCCGCCACAGTGAGTTACTTCGGCGGGGTCACGCTCTTCAATGGGAATTTTACTCCCATCCGGAATGGAATAATCGATGGTGGAGATAGGTGCGGCAATATAGAAAGGGACATTGTGTGCTTTAGCCAGCACCGCGAGGCTGTAGGTACCTATTTTATTTGCAGCGTCACCATTGGCAGCCACTCGATCGGCCCCGACAATGATGGCATCTATCCGTCCTTGCTGCAGCATGTAACCCGCCATATTGTCACAAATCAAAGTGACGGGAATATTATCGCGCTGCAGTTCCCACGCGGTCAGGCGCGCACCCTGCAAAAAAGGGCGGGTCTCATCTGCTACGACCGCAATATTTTTTCCCGCTGCAACTGCAGCGCGGATTACCCCCAGAGCAGTACCGTAACCTGCGGTAGCAAGGGCACCGGCATTGCAGTGGGTCAAAACCGTAGCCTTCTGGGGCAGTAGCGTCTGTCCGTGTTTACCCATGGCCATATTGAGCGCTTCATCTTCTACCGCGATCGATTGGGCCTCTTCCAACAGGCACGCCGCAATCTCGGGCAACGACATATTGGCAGTAACTGCGGCAGCGTGGCGCTGCATACGTTCCAAGGCCCAAAACAAATTCACCGCAGTTGGTCTGGTTGCGGCTAATTCAGCGCAGGCCACCGCAAAGCCCTTTTCGAACTGCGCCTTAGAGCCCTGTGCCAGCTCCTTAGCTGCCAATGCTGCTCCGAACGCCGCCGCCACCCCGATGGCGGGTGCACCCCGCACCACCATACGTTTGATGGCTTCTGCTATTTCACGATAATCCGTGTACGCGTACCATGTTTCTTCCGTTGGCAACAGGCGCTGGTCCAACATATGACAACAGCCATCCGCGAAAAAAATCGGTCTTATTGGCGTCGCCTCTGATGTTACCTCAGTTTTAGCGTTCAAGGTTTTACCCCTTATCTGCGTTTTGCCACTTTAGGCGTCTCGAAGTTTTTTACACAACAATTCATTCACCATAGCTGGATTAGCCTTGCCGCGGCTGCTTTTCATCACCTGTCCGACAAAAAAGCCCAGAAGTTTATCCTTCCCGGCTCGAAACTCCTCTGCCTGCTCCGGGTTAGCGCGAATAACCTCTTCCACCATGGCTTCAATGGCACCGGTATCGCTCACCTGTTTCAGGCCTTGCTCCTCAATGATGGTATCGGCGTTTTTGCCGTTTTCCCACATCAGATCAAAAACCTGCCTGCCAAGTTTGCCGGAGATGGTGTTGTCTGCAATACGTTTAAGAATACCGCATAGCATCTGCGCCGAAATCGGAATTTTATCTATTTCCAGTCCGGTTTCATTGAGCATGCGCTGTATATCGCCCATGACCCAGTTGGCGCAGGTGCGGGCATCAGGATGTAAGCGGGTGCATGCCTCAAAATAATCGGCCAAAAGACGTTCTGCGGTCAGGACCTCCACCACTGCTTCAGGCAGTTCAAACTGTTCCATGAAACGCTGCATTTTTTCCGCGGGTAGTTCCGGTAATTGCTCCTTTACCTGCCCAACCCAGTCCGCGCCGACAACCACTGGCATCAGATCCGGATCGGGGAAATAGCGGTAATCATGCGCTTCCTCTTTACCCCGCATCGAGCGGGTTGTGCCGGTGTCACTATCAAACAGACGGGTCTCCTGTACCACTGCTCCACCTTCCCCAATCAGCTCAATCTGGCGCTCCACCTCATATTCAATCCCCTCTTTGATAAAGCGGAAGGAGTTGATGTTTTTAAGCTCGGCCCTGGTGCCCAGTGCCTGTTGTCCGACGGGACGCACCGAGACGTTGGCATCGCAGCGAAATGCCCCCTCCTCCATACTGCCACTGCATATATTCAGATAGCGGACAATCTGATGCAGCTGCTTCAGGTAGGCAATAGCTTCGTCACTGCTGCGCATATCTGGTTCGGATACTACTTCAAGTAACGGAGTACTTGCCCGGTTCAAGTCAACTAAGGACCCCACTCCAGGTTCATTGCTATGGAGAAGTTTGCCTGCGTCTGCTTCCATGTGGATGCGGGTGATCCCGATGCGGCGCTTTCCCCGCCCCTCGGTCTCGATATCGAGATAACCCCCCTCGCAGATGGGGAGCTCAAGCTGAGATATCTGGTAGCCTGGGGGTAGATCTGGATAAAAATAATTTTTTCGCGCAAAGATTGAGCGCGGAGCAATGCTGCAATGGGTAGCCAAACCTGCTTTTATCGCATCCTCAACCACTTGACGGTTCAGCACCGGTAACGAACCTGGCATTCCAAGACACACGGGGCATGTGTGCGAATTCGGCCTGCCTCCGTATGCGGTGCTACAACCACAGAATATTTTTGTGTTAGTGGTAAGCTGAACATGCACCTCCAGCCCTATTACAACTTCGTATCGCTCTCTCATTGTTCCTATGCAACCTTTCTGTACCGTGTGCTTAAACAAACCCAAGGATGGATCGCCACTTTTTCGCCAGGTTACAGCTCCGGCTTCGCTTTGTGCCACACGTCAGTCTGTTCGTAGGCATAAGCAGTGCGTAACAGTCCGGCCTCATCAAAGGCCTTGCCCAACAGCTGAACCCCGATGGGCAAACCCGCAGAAGATCTTCCACAGGGGAGGCTCAAACCGCAGATTCCCGCCAGATTGGCCGACAGGGTGAAAATATCGGACAGATACATCAGCAATGGATCTGTCCCTTTTTCACCCAGAGCAAAAGCTGGAGCAGGGGCCACGGGGGTGAGAATGTAGTCAACCTCATTGAAGGCAGCAATAAAATCCTGCCGAATGAGAGTGCGTACCTTTTGTGCCTTCAGATAGTAGGCATCGTAGTAGCCGGAAGAGAGGGCAAAGGTTCCCAGGATAATACGCCGCTTGACTTCAGCGCCCAGGCCGTGCGTCCGGGTAGCAGTATACATCTCTACGAGACCTTTGCCCGGATCAACTCGGGTACCGAAGCGCACGCCGTCATAGCGCGCCATGTTGCTCGAAGCCTCAGCGGTTGCAACAAGGTAGTAACATGAAACAGCATACTTGGTGTGGGGCAGACTCACCTCAACCACTTCTGCGCCGAGGCGGCGGTACACTTCAACCACATTTTCCACCGCCTGTTTAACCTCTGGATCCAGCCCTGAGATGAAATATTCCTGCGGCAAGCCAATCTTCTTGCCCGCTATCCCGTCTTCTAATCTAGCCAGATAGTCGGGCACAGGGGTATCCACCGAGGTGGAGTCTGCGGGGTCGTATCCTGCTATGGTCTGCAGCATTATGGCGCAATCGCGGACGTTACGCGCCAGCGGCCCGACTTGGTCGAGGGATGACGCAAAGGCGACAACACCAGAGCGCGACACGCGTCCGTATGTGGGTTTGAGACCCACCACGCCGCAGTGGGATGCGGGCTGGCGGATGGAACCACCGCTATCTGTACCAAGGCTGGCCGGCACCTGACGTGCAGCGACACATGCGGCGGAGCCACCAGAGGAACCGCCGGAGACATTACCTAAACTCCACGGATTGTGCACCGCCCCATACGCACTGCTCTCGTTGGTACTGCCCATGGCAAACTCATCCATATTGAGCTTGCCCACGATAACGGCACCCTGTTCCTTGAGTTTGCGCACCACAGTGCCATCATAAGGGGGGATAAAATCGGCCAGCATTTTCGAGGCACAGGTGGTGCGAACCTCTGCTGTAACAAAGAGATCTTTGAGCGCCACCGGAATCCCCGTCAACATGGGAGCGTCTTCTTGAGCCAGGCGGGCCTGAGCTAGGCGCTCATCTGCCAGGCGCGCCGCGGCTAAGGCTTCATCCCGACACACCGTAATAAAGGCGTTGATATGTGTATCGGTAGCATCTATACGTTCCAGACAGGCCTGAGTCAGGGCAACTGCGCTTATCTCTCCCCCTCTTAGCTGCTGGATCATTTCGTGGATTGTCAGATCAGTCAGTTCCATTTTTGCTCCATCTTTCTCTTCATTGTATGTGCAATAATCTGGTGCAATTCTGCATACCTGCCGGCGATAACAATACCTTGAGCATCACTCAATGACCTTGGGTACGACGAAACAATCCTGCGCCTGCAGCGGGGCATTGCGGAGAGCTTGCTCGACTCCGATGGAATCCCGGACCTCATCGTCTCTGAAAACGTTTTCCAGCGGAACTGCATGTGAGGTAGGCTCAACGGTATCGGTATCGAGCTCATTCAATTGTTCCACGCGCGCCAGAATCGCTTCGAGTTGATCGGTAAGAATCTCTATCTCTGCGGGTGCGAACTCAAGCCGGGCCAGACAGGCTACTTGTTCAACCGCTTCGCGGGTAATCTTTTCACTCATTTTTATTCCACCTTTTTACATTATAATTAACGGTATGGCTCATGTTATGGCCATTTCAAACTATACGCCAGAGCATATGCACACCTGAATTTGAAGCACCTTATGCATGCGCTATCATCCAGACGCCGCTTCTGTTCACCCCGCACATACAATATTACTGCACAGACGCAAGAGATCCCAACGAAGCATTGAGCGTAACTTCAGCGCTGAAGAGCAAAGTCGCAGTAGCGGCTTACAAGCCACTAAACGTATCACAACCCCCATGTTTTATTCAACGAATTGATAGGGTTTACTCCACAAAGCGCCTCCCCATTCAGCTCCGGTACAGCCTGTAGCATCCATGTAGATGAGTGCGTAAAGGATCTGTTTCGAACATGCTTTGACACTTGACAGCAATATACCCTGTTGCTAGTTTGAATCTGGTATGCTCGGTGGGCTATTCGACCTGCCGGGCATAACCTTTGATACGCCTATTTATCGACAGGCCAAGCCATTGAACATACTTGTATGTGACAACTTCTCTCCCGAAGCTCTTGAAATTCTTAAGAACACTGAGGGGATAACACTAGATTACCGCCCAAGCATTGAGCGTGACGAGTTGCTTAGAGCCATCTCCAAGGCCCATGCCCTGTTGGTGCGCGGCGGAACTGTGGTGGACAGCGAGTTGCTCGAAGCCGCTTCCTGTCTGCGCATAATCGCGCGCGCTGGAATCGGGGTAGAAAATATCGACATGCAGGCAGCCAACCAGAAGGGGGTGGTGGTCACCAACACCCCTTCAGGTAGCACCACCACCATGGCTGAACACACTATCGCCATGATGCTGGCGCTGGCACGTCGCATTCCCCAGGCCAGTCAAGCAGTCAAAGAGGGTCGCTGGGATCCTACCCAATTTAACGGATCAGATATCCACGGTAAAACCCTCGGCATCATCGGTGGCGGCAAAATCGCCCGGCGTGTTATAGAATTCGCCCGCGGTCTGAGTATGGAAACTATACTCTATGACCCGTATCTATCCGCCGAAGTGATAAAAAATCTGGGGGCACGCAAGGTTTCTCTGGATGAGTTGCTCGGCAACGTAGATTTTCTTTCCCTACATGTACCCCTGAATCTTGAAACAGAAGAGATGCTCTCCACCGCTGCATTCAAGCGGATGAAGCGTGGCTGCTACCTTATCAACTGTGCATCTGGACGTCTTATCTATGAACCCGCTCTGCTTGAGGCCCTTGAAAACGGCACCGTTGCTGGGGCCGCCCTTGACTCCTTCGCGATAGAGCCCCCAGATGTACATAACAAGCTCCTGCAGAACCAGAAAGTCATCTGTACACCGCACCTGCGTGCCGCTACCATAGATGCTCAAATAAACGTCACCAAACAGGCCGCCCTGCAAGCAATAGACTTCCTTAAGTGCGGAGTAGTGAATAATGCCCTTAACGTGCCTTCAGTTACCGCCGACCAACTTAAAACGCTGTGGCCATACCTCAATCTAGCCGAGCGCCTCGGCTCGTTTCTGGCTCAGCTGCTGGATAAGCCTTTTAACAGCATCAGCATAGAATATGCCGGCAGCATCATCAACCACCCCACCGAGCCCATGAGCATGGCGGCCCTTAAAGGGCTACTTACTCCTCTTATCGGCACACGAGTTAACTATGTAAACGCCAGACACATCGCGCAAACGCGCGGCATCGAAGTCACTGAAACGCGCACCAACGTGACCAACGGCTACTCCAACTCCCTTACGCTGCAGATCACGGGCGACGAAGGGATGCAGTCAGTCAGCGGGGCTCTTTTTCTCAATCGCGAATGCCGCATAATCCGAGTGGATGGCTATCAAGTAGAAAATGTGCCTGAAGGCACTATTCTGGTGGTTAACAATCAAGACAAACCCGGGGTCCTTGCCCTGCTTGGAACCCTATTGGAACAGGCTGGGATCAACGTGGCCATGATGAATCTGTCTCGCCGAGAAAAAAGCGGCAAGTCGGTCTCACTCTTGACTGTAGACCAAACCATCCCAGCGAGCGTAATGGAAAAGCTCCACCAAGACGCGCGCATCATTTCGGCACGCCAGGTAACTTTGCCCCCCATGGCAGAGGACCTTCACCCACTCAAGTACGGATCCTGTTAAATGAATGTTGAGAACCTAGGTAACGAAGCCATGATCCCCAAAGGGGTCAGAGATTTTCTTCCGATCAACGCGGTTAAAATCCACTATATTCAAGAGATGCTACATAAAACCTTCAAGGCTTGGGGCTATCAAACCATTATCCCCCCCTCTCTTGAATTTCTGAGTGTCCTCGAACGCGGTCTCGGCAGCGATCTGCATGGCTGCACCCAGCGTTTTGATGATCGCCACAGCGGTGAACTCCTTGCATTTCCTTCAGATATAACGCCACAGATTGCACGAATATTTGCCACCAGAATGCACGAAGCTCCGTTACCGCAGCGCTTGAGCTATTCCGGACGGGTGTTGCGCCATACGGAACAGCAAGCGGGGAAAAATAGGGAGATATTTCAATCGGGAGTAGAGATGATCGGCAGCGTCACCCCTTCCGCTGATGCCGAAATGATAACCATGGCCCTCGAATGCCTCCAACAGCTCAACGCCCCAGGCTACACCATCGATATCGGTCAGGTGGAGTTCTATCGGGGAGTATTGCAGGGGCTGGGACTCACTGCGCGCCAGAATGCAGTTATTGAGCAACATCTGCTCCATAAAGATAGTTCGAGCCTGAAAGTGGAAATGGAACATCTCGACATATCTTCTAAACAAGCAGATGAATTGCTGGCGCTGCCACGCCTGTTTGGTGGACGTGATGTCCTTGAGCGTGCAGCGAAAGTGGTGAGCAATGAACGTTCAAAGCGCGCTCTAGATAACTTGCACCAGGTGATCCGCATCCTTGAACTCTATCAAGTAGACCAACACATCACTCTAGATTTAGGAGAACTACGTGGCCTAGACTACTATTCTGGGGTAACCTTTCAAGGCTTCCTCAGCGGCTTTGGGGAAGCCATATGTCTTGGGGGACGCTATGATGAGCTTACTGCCAGTTACGGACGTCCGGCACCGGCGACAGGGTTTGCGTTCAATCTGCTGAACCTGCTGTTTGCCATGCCCGATACCTTGGAGCAGGCGGCACATCCCGGCGTCGACATCCTCATCAATGCGGCGGAACAACATGACAGCACAGCGTACAATCTTGCGCAACAACTGCGTAACCACGGCCTGTCCGTATGTACTCACCTCGGCACCGAACCTGACCCACAACAGCTACGCAAATTTCACTGCCGTACCTTGATCAGCATTGATAAGGATGGAGAAAAGGCAAGAATTCTTTCACTCAAAACCAAACAAACCCGGCAATCGACAGTCACTGCTCTGCTCAGCGACCCGGTTGATATGTAATATACCAAAGGAGATAAATAACATGGCAAATGTTGTAGTCGTTGGCGCTCAATGGGGCGACGAAGGCAAAGGCAAGGTAGTTGACATTTACACAGAACGCTCTCAGGCCGTGGTACGCTACCAGGGAGGAAATAACGCAGGCCACACGCTAGTGGTGGGAGATGAGAAGACGGTACTCCATCTCATCCCCTCCGGCATCCTGCATAAGGGGAAAAAGTGTATTATCGGCAACGGTGTGGTCCTCGATCCTAAGGTATTCCTCCAGGAGTTGGAAGGGCTCAAGGCCAAAGGCTACCTGCAGGACGAAGCTCAGCTGGTCGTTGACCGCAACGTCCATATCATCATGCCCTACCACAAGGAAATCGACATCGCGCGCGAGAACAAGCCCGGCGGGCGCCGCATCGGTACCACTGGCCGCGGCATTGGACCCACATACGAAGATAAGGTGGGACGCCGTGGGATCAGACTTATAGATCTGATCAATCCAGAGCGCTTCAGTGCCAAACTTAAAGAACTGCTACCGGAGAAGAATTTCCTCCTCGAACACTTCCTCAAGCAGGCTCCATTAGACGAGCAGCAGATTCTGGATGAATACCTAGTCTACGGCGAAAAGCTCAAGCGTTTTGTCGGCAACAGCTCTGTATTGCTTGAAGAGTGCCGAGTCAAAGGGGAAAACATCCTATTTGAAGGCGCACAAGGCAGTCTGCTGGACATAGACCACGGCACCTACCCTTACGTCACGTCTTCATCCACAATCGCTGGTGGCGCAAGCATCGGCTCAGGTTTTGGGCCACGCTTTATCAACGAAGTTATCGGCATCTCCAAGGCATATGTCACCCGCGTTGGGGAAGGACCTTTCCCCACAGAGCTCGAAGATGAGGTGGGTGAAAAGCTCCGTCAGGCTGGTTCCGAATTTGGCGCCACCACCGGACGGCCGCGTCGTACCGGCTGGTTTGATGCCGTTGCCCTGCGTGAAGCGGTTCGCACCAATGGTCTCACCGGACTTGCCATCACCAAGTTGGATGTGCTCGACGAGTTTGAGAGCATAAAAATCTGCACCGCTTACAGCTACAAAGGGGAAATGTTGAGTGACTTCCCATCTGACTCCCACATTTTAAGCCAGTGCAAGCCGGTATATGAAGAAATGGACGGCTGGAATATTGATATCTGCGCAACAACCACTTATGCGGATCTGCCGCAGCAAGCGCGCACCTACCTGGCCAAACTTGAAGAGATCTGCAATTGCCCTGTAGTTCTAGTATCCGTGGGACCACGCCGCGATCAGACTATGCAGATTCGCGACCCGTTCAACGGTGAATAACATATCCTAAAGAGGGGTTCTCACTGCGAACAGGTTTTTAACAAAAAAGGATTGACTTCAAAAACGCCATCGCGTATAACACTCCACGTTGTGAGCCGGTAGCTCAGTCGGTAGAGCATCTGACTTTTAATCAGATGGTCGTGGGTTCGATCCCCCCCCGGCTCACCATTTTTACAAAGTACGTCCCTATCGTCTAGCCTGGCCCAGGACACCGCCCTTTCACGGCGGCGACGGGGGTTCGAATCCCCCTGGGGACGCCATTCATAGAAAAAACCGATAACCCCAAGGGGGGTTATCGGTTTTTTCTTTTCTACGGTCCACCCAATTGCGCCAGTTGATGTTCAGCGGGGCGCCTCTGAACTTTGCAACTCCAGCCTAAAACACAATTTACATCACCAACATTTACACAAACCCTTTGCTGGACGACTTAAAAAAACCAACAGTTCCAGTTTCAGCAGTGAGCAAAATCCCCTGCCTTTGCTCACTCCACATACATATACACTTGGAATTGAATTGACGAGGCTTCATTCCGAATGATATGTCTTCCATGACTAATAAACAAACCCCGACCCATAAGAGCTACTCCTATCTCTTTTATCTATGATGGAGGTGCCGGAACGCACTTGCCATCTAGAAATAAGCAAAAAACTACTTGGGAAAAGATGCGTGATGAGGTGTTTCTTAAGAGCGAGAGCAGGTTGGCCAGCCTATCTTGGAATTGGGCTACTGGGGTTGCTGCTGTTGCTCAACGCGGGAGTCGCTGTCGCCGGTGAATGGCGCATAAGCAATGATTCCTCCGTCACCGCTAATGACGTCAGCGGTGACGGTGACGATCAGTCTTCGCTGACCGAAGGGGTGCGCTACCTAGATGTTTTTAGTCTTTATGGTCGAGGGAACCTTGGAACATACCAGTACTCTCTTAATCTTGGCGCCAAAATGACCGATGATTCGCGCAACGATTCAGAGAAATTTTCTCTGACCGACCTCAGTGGGCGCTTGAGCAACAACATTCACACCATCACCGCAGGCGACACATTTGAGTCTTTTTCCCAATATTCCCTGAACACCGCGGTTAAAGGCTTCTCATATCGCTACACCGATAACAGCAATCTGCTACCCGACGTGACAGTACTCTGCGGCGTCGCATATTCGCGCTGGGATAACCTATGGGGAGTCGATGCGGTCGATAGGCAAGTTATGGGGGTGCGCTTGCATCAGAACCTCCCTCACGACCTCTGGATCGCCTTCAATGCCACTCACGCTTTCGATCATGGACGAGTCAACGGTTCTTCATTGTATCAAGGAACGACCTATAGCCTAGACTGGGAATATCTACCAATTCCTGGGTTGACTATGCGTGGCGAATCGGCAATTACCGACACCCGAGAGAGGCCTGACGCTGATCAAGCCATTGATAAGGGCGATTATGCGCATAGAATCGAGGCGATTGGCGACGGTGGCCCAAGCCGTGTCAGCCTGGAGTACGAACGGGTGGCGGCGGAGTTTTTGACCTTGCTCGGCTCAGTTACCCCGGATCGCGAGAAGATAAAATCCAAGTGGCGTTACAAATACAGCAAAACGGTCTCTTACAACTTGGGTTTCCTGTGGTACAGAGACAATCTTGACGGGAAAAAAACCACGCGCACCGACCATTACAAGCCAGAAGTGGGTGCGACGGTTAAACAGCTTTTCGGACGCTCTGAGTCCGTTGCTGACGTCACCTATAGATTTGACCGAGCTTACGGCGACAGCCGTAGTACTAAAAATCATTTTGGGAATCTAGGCTATCAAGATCGTTTCTGGATTATTGACAACGTCAGCAATTTCGGTGTCACTTTTTACTCCACTCGGGACAACCAGCGAGACAATGAGTACATCTACAATACTAGCTTGAGCACTCGCCATCCCGCTGGAATCTTTGTTTTAAAGCCAACAGTCTACGCCGGTGGATGGACCCTGGACAATGACTTGGAAGATACCCGAGACCAGATCTGGGAATATGCCTTGGGCCTTGGCCTCGATATCCCTTCCGCCAAGATCACGAGCAGTTTAAAGGTTGGCCAAAACTGGCTGAACAAAGAAATGGGTACCGATTCGCGTAAGAACTATGCACGTCTGAATCTTTACTATCGCCCAGATTTTTTAGCTGGTTTTAACTCCGGTATGCTTTATCTGCGGGCTTTTGTCAACGACTTCGACTACACAACGAACGAACGAAATTTCCGTGAAAATAGCGTTACGGCGGGAATGTCAATCCAGTTCTAGATCGGGCTCGGGCGTTACTCGCCGAGGGTTTCACCTGTGTAAACCCAGTGCTCCACAGGATTTCACTACAAACAGTCCGTTAAAGAATCTTGAGAGATAAAACTTATGCGGGAGAAATTACTAGCACTTTTCTTTTTATTTATAGGATTGACCGGCCTCGCCGCAGACTCAGAAGCTAAGTGGTGGATCTTCGGTCAGCCAGAAGAAGAAGTGTCGACTCGCTATCTGTATTTGAACGACATTTCCTACGACGAGCTCGACGACAAGGTAACTATCTACCGAGAATTGCTTCCCAATGGACAGGCAAACCTCAAAGCACGTGATCTGACAGGAATTAACAAGGTTGGCGCTATGCAGATCAGCCTCGACAATGGCGCCTCTTGGCTAAAAGCTCGCCCCGCTGCGGACGGCAGCTTTATCTATAATTTCACCCCTCAACTGGTTGAAACCTACCAACTTAGCGTGAGAATTCTTGATACAGCGGGCAAAAGTAACGACGTAGAAGCTACCCGCAAGGAACTGTCTGTGTCTGATGAAGACGTGTCTTCGCTGATTCGTGCTGCTCTCGACGCCATGATCGCAGCCTACCAAGATGAAGACGCACGGACCTTCATGAACTATGTAGATGAGAACTTTGCTGGTGATGCGACTATCTTAGACCGGGGGGTTCGCAAAGACTTCACACTTTTCGACAACCTACGCCTAACCTACCAACTCAACAATGTCACTGCTGGGAGTGGGGGCAATATCTTCGCCTCGTTCACGTTCTCCCGTCAAGTCACTTCAAGTCGTGATGTCAAAATCTACACGGATTGCGGAGTGACCGAATTCACCTTCAAACTGCACGGCGATCGAGTTATGGTAACTTCCATGAAACACCCGTTGATTTTTGGTCTGAGTGAGGCGGAAAATGTCGCAACTGGGGAGACCAACTCGGCAAAAAATACTGAAACCCTGCGGGTAAAAGATAGCAAAATTTCCATTTCCAACGCCCCCTATAACGATACCTTTACCGATTGACTTTATAAGCTCGGGTCAGAGCGGAAGCGACGGACAAGGAACATGGGGTGATGGGTTTTTTAAATTTGGAGAGTAGCCACGCAAATTTATCCACCAGCGCCAGAAACTTTTAGCCAATTACAAAATAGATTACGCGACGGTGAACGACCAGTGTCAAGTTCGTTATGAGCAGAAGACGCCGATCTACTCTTCACGAGCGCTCTGACGTGGTTAAGGAACTATACGATTTTGAAAGCCGGCCGGGTGAAGAGTACCCGAAAGCCTCAGGGATGCTTCTGGCACAGTAACTGACCCGGCGTAATTACGGGGGTTGATCCTTTTGCCCAGGGGAAGACTCTCTGATATGAAGTTGTTTGTAGTTCAAAAGAGTGGACTTATCTGGCTTAGCAGTCGGTATTCCCCTCCTTTGCGAACGAAAACAAGTATCGCCTGCCCCGTACGAACAACCCTCTGCGTAGTTTTTATTTCGGTATATTCCCGAGTGAAGGTAACCGCAACTGAGGACTTACCACGCTTATCGGAAGTGATATTGTCCACCGTGTAGCGAATGCTAATGTCATGTGAGCGCCGCAATGTATCGCGGATTCTGCTTTCGAGGATTATATCGTCCCCCATATAGCGGTCAGAGACAAAACGGAAAAACCCAATGCTATTTTTGTTCTCGTAAGCGTCGATCAACGCATCGAGGGCTTGCAGTACGAGATGGTTTTCTTCCCAAGCGGATGGTGACGTTGTTTCTAGTGGTGGCACCAATTTCACGTTCGGCCCAGCACTACAGCTAGCTAGCAAAAGACAAAGCAACCAAATGTAGCCTAAGAGGTTATGACAACCAGGCATGGAGAACTCCTTTGTGGGTAAATTTCGCTCCCAGCATACACGAGCAATGCGCCAGTAACCAAAGTACCTCGGTTCAATTCTACCAGCCCGATCACTTTTCTCGTCTTTGTTCATCTATGTAATACCCCCACTATTAAATCTATCAAACTCGACCGAGAAGCTTTCATATCCAATCATTTGGGGATAATTATCGGCCTGACATACGCTTGCTACGCTATACTGTTTATTAAATCCCAGCCGATGAAACCATAGCTGTGTAAGATCGGCTACCAGATCCCCATCACGACTTAAGAAATCCGAACGTTTTGAAATGCAATTGACCAAGCCTCATTTCGAGTGATATACACCTAGGCACAATAACATACCCCCATTCTAGCTATTCAAGTAGTCGAGGCGGTTTACCGCTGAACGAAACATTGGTATCCTGACTGCAAAGCTAGTACAAAGACTCGTTTATTTATAACCATTAACACTTTCAAGTATTTACATCTGGTACTTGCGTAGCTTAAACTTCTCTAGCTCTTCGCTTGGTGACAGACCGATGCCAATAACTGCTTGACCCGCCTGAAACTCGAAATATCCTGTGGTTTTCACAACGCCTTAATCAACTTACGCCTCATATAGGACTTTACCCTCACCATGCTTGAACAAACTCAAGACAGAAGCGTAGAAATCTTCAGCGATGGTGCCTGCAGCGGCAATCCCGGCCCCGGAGGCTATGGTACAATTTTGCGCTGCGACGAGCATCTGCGTGAGCTAAAAGGGTACTCCCCTTGCACTACCAACAATCGCATGGAGATGCTTGGCGCTATTGCCGGCCTAGAAGCTCTGAAATTCCCGTGTAAGGTCAAATTAACTACCGACTCACAGTATCTACTGAATGGCATTACTAAATGGATCCATGCATGGAAAAAGAAAAACTGGAAAAACTCCCAGAACAAAGAAGTGCTCAATAAAGATTTGTGGTTGCGTCTGGACAAACTGGCACAGTCGCATATCATTGAATGGCACTGGGTCAGAGGACACACGGGACACCCGGAAAATGAGCGCTGCGACGAACTGGCACGACTAGCAATTACACAACAGGCCCCCCGCATAGAAGAAGTCTGAATATGCACTAAGAAGCGAAACAGCAACTTTAATTCAGGAGAGCCGCATGGATAGAAAAGAAAAGATCGCTCAATTTCTGCAGTCAGAACACTTCGCTGTAGCCGGAGCGTCTACCCAAAGAGACAAATATGGCAACAAAGTACTTCGCAGTTACCTGAAGCACGGTTATAAGGTAATACCTATCAATCCTACAGCCACACAAGTGGAGGGGATCCCCAGCGTAGCCAATGTCGCAGAACTGCCACCGGAAGTAACCGCCCTTTCCATAATCACCCCTCCACAAATCACCCGTAAGGTAGTAGCTGAAGCCATTGAACAAGGTCACATCAAGCATATATGGATGCAACCCGGTGCCGAAGATAAGAATGCAGTGGAGCTATGCCAGGCCCAAGGTATCAACGTTATCGCCGACGGTAGTTGCCTTCTGGTAGAGATTGGACACAGTGAAGAGCATTAACCAATGCGCTAAAATGTTCTTCTAAGCTCTACCGCCCAAACCGAGTAAAATACGAAAGCCCCTTCCGAATATTTATGTCAGAAGAGGCTTTTTGGTTCTTTTCCTAAGATTTGCGCTGTGGTTACCCTTTACTGATCTCCACTTGTACGCTCTGGTGTCCAATCGGGACAACTTGCATGGCGTTAATATCCGCAAAATGGTACGGCGCGAAAAGTATACCCGCAGACACATATGGACTGATACGGACCGGAGCACTGAGACTTCCTACTGTACTCTTAACCTTCAGAGTCTCCCCCTCACTTACCCCTGCTCGCTGTGCATCCTCGCTACTGATTTCAACATAGCCTTGAGGAGCAATTTCAAGAGCACCTGAAGCATAGGTCGACGTTACACCAGTGTGTGCATGCATCTTTCCTACAATCAGCGTAAGACCTGCAACAGCTTTGGTGTACTTGAACTCAGAAAACTCCAGTGCTGAAGGCGCTGGGGCATAAACAACTTTGGACCCAGGTGTGAGATACTTGGCACCGCTGATTTCAGTGGAGGCAAACAGGCCACTCAACGTATTAAGCTCATTGCGTACCGCAACGTCATCGGCGTTACATTTTTTACCAGTAGCAACTCCGAGCAGAGCTGTAATGATATCGCCATCGGCTCTCGCGGATGCGAATGGTTTCAGCGCCTGTTGCAACAACCCTGCTGTGTTATCACAGGCAATATAGGTGCCTGTTTTTTCGGCGAATGATGCTGCAGGCAATACTACATTAGCCAAGGCAGTCAGCTCGGACTCGAGAATATCTTGCACAACTAGAAACTCGAGCTTTTTCAGCGCCGCGCGCCACCGTTGGCTTTCTGGGTAGGTTATCAGAGGATTGACTCCAGCAAGGTACAGAAACTTAACATCTCCAGTTTCTATCCCTTCAAGAATCTGCACTGCATCTCGACCATTCTGGGGCAAGCTCGCACAGCCCCAGATTGCGGCGGCATCAGCGCTCTTGCTAACATAATCTAGCCCACCAGGCAACTGATGCGGGTTGACACCGGCATCGAGCAGGCCCTGAGTATTAGGGCGCTCGTCCACCATGAACACCCCACCACCGTCGCCTCTCAAAGCGCCGCTGACGATAGAAAAATTGGCCAGAGCTGCAACTATATCAGCCACTGTTGCGGCACCAGTCACATCGGCCCCAAACACCACCGCTACACGTTGTGCTGCACCAAACTTCTGTGCGATTTCCTGCAGCAGCGCAAAATCTACACCGGCTTCTGCGGCGATCTTTTCCGCATCAATTCCAGAGACAGATTTTTCGATATCAGCATCATTTTTAACAAATTTTTGTACAAAGGCGCTATCGACAAGACCTTGCTCTACTATAAGCTTGGTTATAGCGGCAATTAATGCCACCTCAGTGCCTGGAGCATAATTCAAACGCAGATTGGCCAAGCTACCAATACGCACTGAGCGCATGTTCGCAACACACAGGTATGCATCATTGCAGCGCAGAGCGCGCTGAATCTGGTAATTTATCTGTGGCTGCTCTGAAGTTATATCTGAACCAAACACCAGTATGGCGTCTGCTTTGGCTATATCCGTTGCTGGAGCGCTGGAGCCAGAAAGACCCAGAACAGCTCGCAGTGTTTCACTAGCGGCGCGTACACCAAAGCAGGCAGCTGAGTCTATATTATTACTTGAATAACCGACGCGAAACAACTTCTGGAACATGTAGTTCTCTTCCAGAGTCAGGCGTGCTGATGTAAGACCAGCAACAGCATCGCCACCCAAAGAACGGGCTTTCTGGTCCACAGCATTCAGAGCAGTATCCCAATCTGTTTCTGCTCCATCTACCAACGGGGTGCCAAGACGTTTAGAGGAATTTACGAAACCGTATCCAAAACTGGAATCAAAACTCAGCAACCCATTGTTGATGGTGATTTCATCCTCTGAAGTAATGCGATAGAGCTGACCGTTTTTAACATTCAGCTCTACCTGCTCAAGACTTCCCCCGGCAAATCCTAAGGAGGGAACTTTATCCAGAGTCCAGCTGCGCGCTTTATGGCGGAAGGGTTTGGATATCATCGCCCCGACAGGACACACAGCAACAGCATTGCCCTCAATGTACGGGTCAATGGTGTTTTGACCTTTATGGCGCTCAATATATGCTTTGTCGCCAAATTCGTTGACATAGAAATCCCCGATGCCGGTGAGTTCATGTCCAACTTTGACGCACTTTTCGCACAGGATGCAACGCGCTGGAACATTCTCTATAAGGGGCCAGTTCCTGATTTTGGGCATGGCCACGTCTTCAGCCTTAAAAGGCTGATCAAGAATGTGGTGGTTAAAACAGATATCCTGCAAGTCGCACTCACCGGCGGCATCACATACCGTACAATCCAGAGGGTGATTTATCAACATCAAGCGGATCATATCGCGACGCTGACGTTCGAGATCCGGCGTGGACGTTGTTACCCTTATCCCATCGACGGCGATAGTGTTGCACGCCGTTACTGACGCATCAACACCTTCAACCGAGACTAGACAAACGCGGCACGCTCCGGTCATGGAAACCTTTTTCAGGTAGCACATGGTCGGGATCTTAATCCCGAGCTTTTCAGCTGCGGCAATTATGGGCAATCCGGCTTCTATCTCAACTTCTTGCCCGTCAATGGTGAGACGAATCATCTTTTTTTCGGCTTTATGGCTCATATGTACATCCTAAATCCCGTCTAAATTCGCATTACCAAAATCTCAGTCTAGGGCTACCATTCCGACACGATAACAGCGCAGGCAGCGCTCTGCTTCCACTACAGCCTGGCTCTCAGGCATTGCCAGCTCGATCTCTTCATAATTTTTCGCCCGCTCAGCCCCGGCTATCTTGGGCTGGTGCTCGCGTTTAAGACCTCCCACCGCAGGGATTTTTTCATCTGGATCAAATACCCCAAGACGATTCATAATGTCTTCCATAGCTTCTTCATCGTCGAGCATTGCCTTGCCGTCCATGAGGTAGCGATGCATAACGCTGGCAGCACGTTTGCCATGGCCTACAGCCAAGACAACGGTCATAGCACCGTATTCACAGTCGCCGCCGGCGAACACCCCCGCATTGTCTGTCATCATGGTGCCGTTGTTGGTGACGATACTGCTCCAGCGGGTTTGTTTGATGCCGTAATCGCCATCCTCAAGGTATGAGAGATCGGGATCCTGACCAATGGCCGGAATCACCATGTCGCACTCTATCACATATTCTGAACCCTTGACTGGCTGTGGCCGCCGCCGCCCAGACTCATCTGCCTCACCAAGTTCCATTTTGATAACTTCAACACCGGTTATCTTATTATCTTTTGTAACTAGACGTGTCGGGTTAACCAGGAACTCAAAGCGCACATTCTCCTCTTCGGCGTCATCTACCTCATAAGGCTCGGCCGGCATCTCGTTGCGACTGCGTCGGTACACCAGAATGGCCTCTTCCGCCCCTTCGCGCAGTGCCACTCGGACACAGTCGATGGCGGTATTGCCTCCCCCTACAACAACTATACGCTTCGGAGTTTTCATGCCCTGGCCTAGCGCTACCGCGCGCAGATAGTTTATCCCGCCAGAGGAGAATCCTTCGTAGCCTGCATCTTCTCCTTCAACCCCCATGGGCTTGGATTTAAATGCTCCGGTACCGAGGAACACCGCGTCATATTGTTCTTTGAGCTCGCGCAAAGACACATCACGCCCCAACTTGACTCCGTATTCGATCTCCACTCCCAGATCCTGGATTATCTGCGCCTCGCGCTGTAGCAGAGGACGCGGCATACGATAATCTGGGATGCCCACGGCCACCGTACCGCCCGGCTCGGAGAGCATTTCGATAATCTTGACTGAATGTCCCTCAAGCGCGAGATAATATGCCGTGGTCAGACCGGCGGGTCCTGCACCAACCACAATCACCTTTTTGCCGGTTGAAGGTTTCGGCTGCATCGGTGGCTCGCGATGATGTAACCACTCATGGTCGGAGGCGACCCGCTTCATCACCATGATGCTGATCGGTTCATCAATCAACGCACGGCGGCAGGCGGTCTCGCATGGATGAGGACACACGCGCCCACACACTGCAGGAATTGGCATACGTTCGCGAATTTTCCCCAATGACTCATCGAAACGGTAGTTTTTGATTTCTTCTATATAGGCCGGAATGTCTATGTGTGCCGGGCAGGTATCCATGCACGGGGCGGTCACTTTATCGATGTATTTCCCCGTGTAGGAGGGTGTACGCTTGCCGGCCAGATATTCGAGATAAGTTTCACGAAAGTATCTTACGCTATCCTGTATCGGGATTGCTGCAGTCATACACAGGGTACATTTACAATCCTGCATCAGGTCGGTGAGGCTATCGAGAATTTCGAGATCACGCTCCTGTCCCTTGCCGGATATGATGCGGGCGAGGGTGTCCTGCATTACCCGAGTTCCTTTTTTACCAGGGGTGCACTTGCCACAGCAGTGTTTTTCCTGCACGCGTTTCATAAACTCGGCAGCCATGGCAACAACATCGGTCTTGGGATCAAGGATCACAAACCCATCCCAGCCCATAAAGGCTGCCACGTTCCCCTTGCACAGATACTCGGTTGGGATTTTCAGCTTCAGTGAAGCCAGATCAGTGCTTCCGCCCTGGCGGTTATCGATGATCTTTCTTCCCCAGCTGGAAAAAACTATCTCAGACAATATGACCTCCTGTAATACCTGCGCCCTGAACCTGCTATGGAGTTGCAATCGGGCAGCTATTCTGGCAAAGAGAGCGCCCGAGCGCTCTCTTTTTTAAGTAGTATATACCCCTGCATGTTGTATACAGTATGCAGGTTGATAACACGAACACCGCTATTAAATCAAGAATATTTTTATCCAGCAGCCGCGCGTAATTCGGCAAGTTTGCCCGCATAATCACCGCCGTCGAACACGGCACTGCCTGCAACAAACACATCCGCCCCGGCAGCAGCTAGCTCCCCAATGTTGTCGGTTTTCACCCCACCATCAACTTCCAGCTCAATCGCTCTTCCACTGCGCTCGATCATGGTGCGCATCTGAGCAATCTTCCCCAGCGTAAAGGGGATAAAACTCTGCCCGCCGAACCCGGGATTGACCGTCATGAGGAGGATAAGATCGACCTCGCCCAGAATCAGTTCCAGCAACCCGACCGGCGTAGCAGGGTTCAGAGACACCCCCGCGCGTTTTCCAAGGCTGTGAATCAACTGAATGGTGCGGTGCAGATGTATAGCTGCCTCCTGATGAACTGTAATAATGTCCGCTCCAGCGGCGGCAAAATCCGGGATATATCTATCCGGATTTTCTATCATAAGGTGGACATCCAACGGCAGTGAAGTTATGGGGCGCAGTGATTTGACCACCGGGGCTCCAATGGTGAGGTTAGGAACAAAATGCCCGTCCATTACATCAACATGAATATAGTCCGCACCAGCCTGTTCTACTGCTTGCACCTCTTCTCCCAGACGCGCAAAATCCGCTGAGAGAATTGAGGGGGATATTTTAATCATTTCTGCTCTCCTGTTTTCTATCAACCTAGCACCTGGAGTTTTGCACTTATCAGATTCGCGCGCTGATACTAACATATTTGGCCCCTGTTTCTCTTTAAAATTACCCTGCACCAGTCCTCCGCATCGCCATATGCAGGCATAACCGCGGCAGAACTATCCACGCCGGCGCAATACGGCGGCAAAAAAACAATCCATGTGCGCATGTGTGCAACTCAAGGTTGTAAAGTGCCCCGCCGGAGTGATCATTGTCCTCCATGGTACCGGGACCTGCTCATGCAGATTTTCCTGAGTAAAGTCAGAATTTTGCTTAAGAAATTCTTCAATCACTGCGACGGACTCTTCGTGAGTTGTAGTGCATAGCGCATACACAAGCCTGCCACCAGGCGCGACATGAACGGACGCATTCCGGATGATATTTTGCTGAATTGCCGCTAGGCGGGTAATATCCTCCGGCACTCTGCGCCAGCGCAATTCAGGATTTCGTCGCAGAACTCCCAATCCGGAGCAGGGTGCATCCACTAGAACCGTATCGAAAACCTCTCCGGCGATATGCTGACAAGGCCCGGTCATGTCGTGCGCATAGGATATAATGTTACGGCACCCCAGACGCTTGGCTCCGTCCTCCAGTTGATTCAGGCGATGCTTATGCAGATCAAGCGCAACGATATCAACCCGGTTACCCCCTAACGCTGCCATATGGCAGGTCTTACCGCCAGGTGCGGCGCACACATCCAGAAGCCTCTGCCCTGGTTGCACCTGCAGCAGATGCCCTACCAAGATACTTGCTTCATCCTGGGGTTGCAGCAGCCCCTCATGTAACCATTTCATCTGCGGTGCAAAACTACCCGAGATAATGATCCCGTCCGGGGCAAATGTAGCTGGTGTTGCCTCTACACCCTCTTGCGCAAGGGTGTGCAAAAGCTCTTCACGCGTAATTTTCAGGATATTGACTCGGGCGGTATTGGGCGCAGAGGTGGTGTTGGCCTCGGCCAGCTGCATTGCCGTTTCGCTGCCGTGCTCCGCAATCCAACGCTGTGCCAACCATGCTGGAATTGACATGGCATGGGTGATATAAGCGTGCGGATCCGCCTGCCTTGCGGGCCATACCAAGGTATCTACGTGCCGAATAAGATTGCGCAGAACTCCATTGAGAAAGCCGGTAGCCCGTTCAAGCTTCATGCTGCGCGCTAGTTCTACACAGGTATGCACCGCCGCATGGGCAGGGATTCGATCCAAATACAGAATCTGGTAGGCGCCCAGACGCATAAGCCAACGTACCGGCATTTCTACTGCATTAAAGGGTTGTCGGCACAAACTGCTCAGGGCGTAATCCAAACTACCGCGCCTGCGTAGTACCCCATAAACCAGCTGCGTAGCGAGATTACGCTCAGCTGTCGGCATTTCCGTGTGCCGCAGGGCTTTATCCAACAGAATATCTGAATACCCCCCCTGTTCTACCTGCAACAGGACAGAGCATGCGACGGCTCTGGCATCGCTGTCAGTGGGGATGCACCACTTATTTTTCATACGATCTCCGGCAGGGATTAAACTTGTATGCGCAACAAAGGGGACACACAGCGTGCATCCCCTTCAGGTACCGTCTTAGTCATTTATACAAAACTTGCCCGTGGCTTGCACCAGTGGGAAAATCCCCGGAAGGGTTTTCACCCTACCAACTGAAACCAACTCAAGCCATAGCCTGAAGGCGCTTAATTCTCTCTTGAATCGGAGGGTGGGTTGAAAATAACTTCTGCAGATTCTTACCACTTAAAGGGTTGACTATAAACATATGCGCCGTAGCTTCATTCACGTGGGGCATTGGATGCTGTTTGTTGGCCAATTCTAGTTTATTAAGCGCGCTGGCCAGATAATGTGGATTGCCACATAGCTCCGCTCCGCCGCGATCTGCGGCAAACTCACGCGAGCGCGACACCGCCATCTGCACCAGCATCGCTGCCATGGGGGCAAAAATCATAGTGGCTATCATAGCTACCATGTTCCCCCCACCGTCTTCATCATCTCGCCCACCGAAGATCAGACTCCACTGGGCCATATGTGCAAGGAAGGAGATCGCTCCGGCGATTGTGGCTGCTATCGAGCCTATGAGAATATCGCGATTATGCACATGACTCATCTCATGCGCCATAACTCCCATCAACTCCTCACGTGTAAGAATATCTTGAATTCCCTGTGTTGCCGCCACAACGGCATGTTTCGGGTTGCGGCCGGTGGCAAAGGCATTGGGCGTGCTCTGTGGCAACATATACACCTTCGGCATTATAAGGTTGTTGCGCTGGCACAATTCTTTGACTACATCGTACAAGGCCCCGCTGGTAACCTCCTGCCCTTTATACATACGCAGCACAATTTTATCGGAAAACCAGTACGAACCGATATTCATCACTCCGGCTAGGATAAGCGCCATCAGCGCCCCGCCGCGCCCTCCGACGACGCCTCCTATAAAGACCAGCAACAGGGTGAGAAGTGTCATCAAACCTACAGTTTTAACATTATTAAGCATCTTTTTGACCTCTTTACTGTATATAGTTATTTCAATGCTTCACGTCCATTTTGGCACACCTGAGCCAACAGACAGTTACGCTGTTTGCCCGAAACAAGTACCTGAAATGTCCCCGTAAAAGGGCTCATTGCCCGCGTGGCATTTAATATAGGGATTGATTGCGGAACTGCAAGGTTTTAAAAGGCACTTCACCGCTGTGGGAATAAACAACTCTGGAACTATCCCAGATTACATCCGGATTGGATTTTAGCCCCACGCACAAAGTCTGCCGCTGCAAGCATTCTCTTCCCCGGCAACTGTAATTTGCGAATCTGCACAGAACCTTCACCGCAGGCTACAATGACACCGCACTTATCCGTTGCAAGAATTTGTCCCGGTTCGCCGCCGTCTTGGGTAATGCGTGTATCCGCGATTTTGAGCACCTCACCGTCCAGATAGGTAAAAGCGCCTGGCCAAGGGTATAATCCTCGCACCTGATTGTGAATAGCTGCTGCTGGACGACTCCAGTCAATCAGGCCGTCTTCTTTCTTGAGCATCGGAGCATAGGTGCTGCACCTGTCCTCCTGTTTTTCGGGGTTCAGGGTGCCGGAGCACAGGCGCGCCAGCGTCTCATCCATGGCGTCACGCCCCAACTGTGCGAGGCGGTCGTGTAGTTGCCCCGCATCTTCGTTGGGAAACACTGACAGCGACCTTTTTACCAGCATAGCTCCGGTGTCTAGTCCTGCATCCATCAGCATGGTGGTAACACCTGCCATGGGGTCACCTTCGATGATTGCTCTGTTGATCGGCGCAGCACCACGATGACGTGGGAGCAGAGATGCGTGCACATTGATGCAACCGTATTTAGGTATATCCAAGACCTCCTGGGGCAAAATCTGGCCGTAGGCCACCACCACAATCAGTTCCGGTCTAAGCTCGCGCACCTGCTTGATGGAGTCCTTCTCACGTAGGCGTTGCGGTTGGAATACTGGCAGCCCCTGCTCTAGTGCAAGCTGTTTCACGGGTGAAGCTTCAAGCTTGCGCCCTCGCCCTTTAGGGCGATCCGGTTGGGTAAAAACACCCACGATCCTGACTTCGCCGTCAATAAGACCTGCTAAAGTCGGAAGCGCAAATTCTGGCGTGCCCATAAACACCACGCGCATATGTTTTCTTTCAATCACAGCTGCTCCCTTTGCTGTTCCTTGATCTGTTTGTATTTTTTCTTGAACATCCCTTTTTTTAAGGATGAAAGACGATCGACAAACAGTTTGCCATCTAGATGATCAATTTCGTGCTGAAACGCAATGGCCAGCAGGCCTTCACATTCTTGTTCGATCCACTTGCCCTGCATGTTCTGGTAGCGCACCTTGACCCAGCTCTTGCGCTTGACACAGGCATAGTAGTCCGGCACCGACAGGCACCCCTCTTCTTCGATGCATTCTCCATCGCTGTCGATAATCAGCGGATTCACCGCCCTGATAAGGTCGGGTTCCTCTTTACTGCCACAATCTATAATGATGACTCGCTTTAGCACCCCTATCTGGGGAGCAGCCAGTCCAACACCTGGGGCAGCATACATAGTATCCACCATGTCAGCCACCACGCTGATCAGCTGCTCATCGATATACTCAACCGGCACACTTTTCTGCGCCAGCAGAGGTTCGGGATAATGTAATATTCGGCGCACTGCCATGTCCTTCATTCTCCTGCTTGAATCAGGCTACCTTAACCTCAATGGAGGTACTGAGTTTTTCCTGCAAGGTCTGCTGAATAAACCCGAGGGTTCCAGCAACGCTGCCGGCGCATCCCTTACAGGCCCCTTTATATTGCACCGCAACGACACAAACCCCCTTATCATCACAGTGCAGGTCTTCCAGTTCTACTCCGCCGCCATCGCGGGCCAGCACTGGACGGATCTGTGCATCGAGCACTTGCTCAAGCGCTCGAATCTTTTTCACCACCGACATGGTGGAAAAATCATCAATCTGAGCCAGGTCCGGATTTTTTTCGTGCGCCATTTCTGCCCGGACCCGTGCCAGAATATCCACCAGATAATATTTACGCTTTTCGTGCCCACCCGGTCGAATGCAAGACTTACAGAACGCTCCGGCCTTGGTGTAGCCAGTTATCTGCTCCACGGTAGTCAAGTCATTGACACGAATGGCATCTTCCACCGTCTGCAGGGTAACGCGCGCGCACTCACATACGATATCCTTCTCCTCCAGAGTAG
>JAVERW010000012.1:0-53073 GCA_034006915.1 Desulfuromonadaceae bacterium
CGCCAAAGGGGATCGCACTGATAGTGCTCAGGGTCGGCGCCACAAGTTTTGATGGCGTCGATGGCGGCACGGTAAACCCTGGTAACTGCAGCGACATAGTACAAAGTTTTCATGCGCCCTTCGATTTTGAGGCTATCTACGCCAGAAGCAATAAGATCTGGAATATGCTCCAGCAAGCACAGATCACGACTGTTCATAATGTAGGTACCCCCTGCATCTTCCTCTATGCCGAAAGCCTGTTTTGGCCTGGTCTCTTCCACCAGGGCATAGTTCCAGCGACAGGGCTGGGCGCAGGCACCGCTGTTGGCGCTGCGTCCGGTCATAGCGGTGGAGAGCAGGCAGCGTCCCGAATAAGCGATACACATGGCGCCGTGGACAAATACCTCTAAACCAATGTGGGTATTTTGGCGAATAGAACGGATATCTTCTAGTGCCAGCTCCCGTCCAAGGTTGACGCGTTCCACCCCCTGTTGCTGCCAGAAGGTGCACGCGGGCGCGTTCAGGGTATTGGCCTGGGTCGACAGGTGGAGTTCGCGGCGCGGATCCACCGCTTTGACACGGCTGAGTATTCCGGGGTCGGAAACTATGTACGCATCGATATTCAGACTACACAACTCCTCAAGGTAGCTATCCAGCGCATGCATCTGACTCTGGGGCAGGTAGGCATTCAGGGTGAGGTAGAGTTTTTTATTCCGAGCGTGGGTCTCATCGATGGCACGGCGCAGCTGCTCAAGGTTGAAATTCCCGGCTTGGGCACGCAGACCAAACATCTCACCACCGAGATACACGGCATCAGCACCGTAATCCAAGGCTACTCTGAGCTTGTCGATGTCACCGGCTGGGGCCAGCAGTTCAGGCGTTTTGGGCATCGTGCATTTTCCTCTTCGGTAATAGCTTTTTGTGTCTGCCAAGTTGTGATAAGTACCCTGTCTGGATAGTCTCAGGGCGCAACCATACGTTAAAACAGGATCGAAATGCAATTTGTTCCATTTAAACGGCGCACAGGGGGGAGCTTCCCCCGGTTTTTACCTGGGCTAACTCGTGCGCTTCATATCTCTGCATGGACGGGAGCGCTTGACATTAGAGCGGAATGGTCTTAAGAGTTTTATAGTAAATAACCTACGTGCGTAAACTGATGAGTATAGGTCAATGCATCACTTGGTATTTACGCCTATATATGTAGTGGCTGATGGGCGCCTGGCGAAGACGTGTATATCCATAATGTTTAGGGGCTATTTTGTCTGATAGCTGCCATTTTAGAATTATAACTGTTATCATTGGAACTTTGCGTGTTAGTAAATAACTCTTTGAGTGGAGGACAAAAATATCTTATGAACGCAGGAGCAGAAAGAACAGTGCGTGCAGCGCTGCGAAGTGCGGGTGTGTTCCTTATCTTTATAGTAGCACTGGTTGTATCAGGCTGTGCTGTGGCCCCTACAGGTTCGAACAGACCTGCGCCATCGGGTCCACTTGAGTACCAAGTTGAAAAGCAACAGTTGCGGATTACGGCGATTGAGCAGCAACTAGCCACTATGAGTACAGCACAACGCGAGCAGGACGATCTTAATACTGGTCTGATGGAACGCATGGACGCGGTTCTGGCGGAAGTGGCACAGATACGCGCGGCAGCAACTAACGCCCGCGGTGGGCGTGGCGCTGATGATGTCATTATGCGCAGACCGCAGGGATATGGTGCTGACTCTGCTGTGGATGCTGCAGGAGCAATAAGGACACAAGAGACCCCGACGGAAATATATCGCCGAGCGTTTGCAGCTTATACCACGGGAAAGCATGAACAGGCGCAGCAGTTGTTTGAAACCTTCGCGACCACATTTCCTGACAATGACTATGTAGCAAATGCCCGCTTTTGGCAGGGGGAAGCATATCTGGCTCAGGGGCTTTATCCTGAAGCCCAGCAAGCTTTTGCCGCTGTAATTGAGTTTGACCCCCAGGGATCCAAAGTACCTTTTGCGCGTTTAAAACAGGGACTCATCCGGCTGCAACAGGGAGATAAACGCGGAGCGCGAGCTACGTTTGAAGAAGTGCTACGCGACTATCCCGGTTCGGAAGCAGCGGCACAGGCGACAGCCGCCCTTAATTCAGGGCGTTTAAACTAAAAGGAGAAAGTAAGCATGGATATAGTTAAAATGTTTAAAAAGGTGTCATGCCTGGTTTTATTGCCTGCCATTGTGTTCATAGCGCTTCCTAACGCGGAGGCAGCAGAGCAGAACGTTGCACCTGCGGCTCCACAAAAGGCTCCATATGTCTATACCATTAAAAAAGGGGACACCTTGTGGGGGATCTCCGAGCGGTTTATAACCGACCCTTGGTATTGGCCAAATCTGTGGGCCAACAACCCTTATATTCGTAATCCCCATTTGGTATACCCGGGACAGGAAGTTTCAATTTACGATGGACGCGTAGAGTTGCGCCCCAATTATCCTGAAGTGGCAGAAGTACCTGTACAGGAGGTGACGGAGGAGACGGAGGCACTAGAGGTGCTGCCGGAGCCACAGGAAGAGATCAGTATAACCACGTACGCCGATCTGCACGGCTTCATCAGTGAAGCAGAATTACAGCACAGTGGCACCATTGTGGATACGGTTGATAATCGCATCCTCATGACTAAAGATGATAGCGTATTTGTGCAGATGAATGACAGTCAGGCCCAACTCGGCAGTTTGTATGATCTGTATAAGCTAAGCGATGTTGTCACCCATCCGCATACAGGCGCCAAAATCGGGCATAAGACTCTCTGGGTAGGAACCCTTGAACTCAATGGAACCCATGCTCAGGTTTATTCTGGGGTGATAACCAAAGCCAAACAGGAAATAGAGCGCGGGAGTATTCTTCTTTTGCATACCGAGCCGCAGCAGGACATTGTTCTGCGTCGCGCCGATGCGGTGCACAGCGGCACGATAATCACCGGGCAGCAACGTCAGCTTTCGCTGGCCCAAGGGGATGTTTTCTATGTAGATATGGGGGAGAACACCGGCCTGGAGGTGGGGAACATGCTCACCATTGTACGCCCTCGTGTTGCGAGTAAATATGCATTGCAAGCTAAAGGTGTGACCTTGCCAGATACTCTTTTAGGACGGGCCGTAGTGGTTAAAACCGGCGCAGCAACCTCTGCAGCTCTGATTCTCAAGGGAACAGAGCCGGTAGTGCGCGGCGATGTGGTTTATACCGAGATAGAGTAGAGCGAACGCAAAAGAGGTGGTCGGCTGGATTGGTCCTTAGGATGACAACCTATAATACTGGGGCAAAGCAAGCGGATATATGCAAAGTGTGCGAAAGCCTGACATAGCTGCCGATCAGCTTGCATTGTTGCGTCTCAACCTGACCCCAGGACTCGGGCGTGTTACCTTGTTAAAGCTGCTGGAGTATTACGCGTCTCCAGCTGCCATTGTTGAGCACTCGTGCGCCCATTGGCGACAACAGGCCAAAATCAGCGCTCCGCGTTTTGAAACCCTGCTCCCTGAGAATGACCCAATGGTCCTCAGAGCAGGTACGTATATTGAACAGAATAAAATTAGGCTGGTGGCTATTACAGACCCCGCGTATCCTCAAGAGTTGCGCCAAATCAGTGATCCGCCTGCGCTGCTGTACGTTCGGGGCGACTTCAGCTCGCGACCATGCATCGCCATTGTAGGTTCGCGCCGTGCGACCCGGGATGGAAAACGGATGGCCAAGGAGCTCGGTGCGGGGCTGGTGCGCGCTGGGTTCTGTGTGGTAAGTGGGCTGGCAAGTGGAATTGATGGAGCTGCCCACGAAGGGGCACTGAGTGTTCCGAGGCTGGATAACGCAGATAGCCCTGATGGCAATGTGGCCATGGGGGTGCTTGGTGGCGGTATCGATGTGGTCTATCCGCGCTCCAACGCCCAACTGTATGAGGCCATTAGCGCGTGTGGGGCCCTTATCTCCGAATATCCGCCGGGGTGCGAACCCATGGCACACCATTTTCCGGGGCGCAATCGCATCATCAGCGCCCTCAGCTTAGGAGTTATTGTGGTGGAGGCCGCTGAGCGCAGCGGTTCTCTGATTACCGCAGATTTTGCCCTAGAGCATGGGCGTGATGTCTTTGCCGTGCCCGGCTCGGTGTACAGTCCTGCCAGTGGTGGCACTCTGCAGTTGCTCAAGGATGGAGCTACCATGGTCACCAGTGTTCAGGATGTGATCGATGCGTATGCGCAGTATCCGCAACGTTCATCCGCCATGACCTTCCCCTCAACGGCCGTCTTAACACCGCAACAGCGTTCCCTCTTTGAATCACCTACGCTTGCGTCAGAGCATGAAAGCGGCATCTGGGCCGCAACATCGCAGCTTGATACGTTGCTTAGTGGGCTCAATTCTACGGAGCAAAAGGTCTATACTCTGCTGAGTTCTGACCCCTTGCACCTGGACGAAATCGCCGGGGAATGTGGCTTGACACCCATGAATGTTTCGTCTATCGTTCTGCACCTGGAGCTGCAGGGATGCGTTACAGCCCTGCCGGGAGGGCGCTACATACGCGCCTGACACCTACAAACTACACAAGTTTTCTACCTGCAGAGGTTTATAACTGACAGAGGTTTATGACTGTTGTAAGCGAACGCATTTTGCGCATCGTCGGGATTATCGCCACTAGCTTCTTAAGCGAGGATGATTTTTCTAGCGAAGAGCAGATTGTTGAAAGTCTGCTCTCTGCCGGATTTCGCCAGGATGAAATAGAAGCAGCCTTCGGATGGATTGATGCTGTTACCCTGGAACCGGACGAAAGCCCGCGCGTGGAATCTGCACCTGCACCGCTGCGAGTGTTTGCACCGCAGGAAGAGATACTGCTGACCAAGCGTGCGCGGGGTTATATCATCCGCCTGTTACAGCAGGGACTTATCAGCACAGAGCTGGCCGAGGAAGTCATCCTGCGCGCCTGCTATCAGGAACGGGATAAACTCAGTCTGCGCGAAATTAAGCACATGGTGACAACGGCCATGTTTGCAGAAAATCAACATGGGAAGCGCCAGATTGATTGCATAGCAGCGGAAGACTGGTACAAACTATATCATTGATGTAATCGCCCGGCTGCAACTCTGCAGCCTTTTTTATATCTGCAATACCGATTCTTACGCAAGGGACACCATGGCACGCTCACTGGTAATAGTGGAATCACCAGCTAAATCCAAAACCATCGAAAAATTTCTAGGCAAGGATTACAAGGTTCTTGCCTCATATGGACACGTACGTGCGCTGCCGAGCAAACCGGGTTCGGTAGATGTAGACGCCGGTTTTGTGCCCAAATATCAGATTCTACCGGAGAGTGAAAAGCACATCGAGGCATTGAAGCGTGAGGTGGCCAAATGCGATGAATTGATCCTCGCCACTGACCTCGACCGCGAAGGGGAAGCGATCGCTTGGCATCTACTCCAAGCTTTGAATATTCCCGAATCGAGCAAGAAGCCCATAGTCAAACGGGTTACCTTTCACGAGATCACCAAGCCGGCTATCCTCGAAGCGGTATCCAAACCGCATAAAATCGCCACTAACTTGGTCAATGCTCAGCAGGCCCGCTCGATTCTCGATTATTTGTACGGCTTTACCCTGTCACCCTTTTTGTGGAAAAAAATCCGCTACGGACTCTCTGCCGGGCGGGTGCAGTCGGTTGCGCTGCGCCTGGTTTGTGAGCGCGAAAAAGAGATTGGGGAGTTTAAGCCTAAAGAGTACTGGAGCATCGATGCGTCTCTGCTCAGCCTGCAGGAGAAAAGCTTCAAGGCATACCTGCATGGAGTAGATGCTAATAAACTCAAGAAATTTGATATTGGTAACGAAAAGCAGGCCAAGGAATACATAGATGCCATCGCTGCACGTGCGCTCAAGGTCAGTTCAGTGCAGTACAAAGAGAAAAAACGTTCCCCCGCACCGCCGTTCACTACCAGTACCCTGCAGCAGGAGGCCAGTCGCAAGTTGGGCTTCTCCGCGCGCAAGACCATGAGTGTGGCGCAAAAACTCTACGAGGGAATCGACATAGGTACCGGCGCCGAGGGGCTTATTACCTACATGCGTACTGACTCGGTGGCGTTATCAAATATCGCTCTGAACGAGGCGCGCGAACAGATTACCGCCATGTTTGGGGAAGAATACGCCTTGAGCAAGCCCCGGTTTTTTAAGAATAAAGCCAAAAATGCGCAAGAGGCGCACGAGGCGGTGCGCCCCACCTCTTTGGCCAATCATCCGGATAAAATCAAGGGGAGTCTTAGCTCCGATCAGTATAAACTCTACCGTCTGATATGGCAGCGCACCCTAGCCTCGCAGATGGCTATGGCTCGACTTGACGCCACTACGGCGGATATCTCCACCCTGGAAGGGGAAGGCGATGGGCATATCTATACCTTCCGTGCTACAGGGCAGGTGTTGCGTTTCCCCGGCTTCATGAAGCTCTACATCGAGGGTTCTGATACAGAAACAGATGAAGAGCCAGAAGGGATGCTGCCGCCATTGCAGGAAAATGATGCAGTTCAGTGCAGCGAGGTGTTACCCAATCAGCATTTCACCCAGCCACCCCCGCGTTATACCGAAGCGAGCCTGGTGAAAAACCTCGAAGCCTACGGCATCGGGCGTCCTTCTACCTATGCTTCTATCATGAATACCTTGGTGACCCGGCGTTATGTGCGCCTGGAAAAGCGCGCTTTCTATGCTGAAGATGTGGGGCTGGTGGTCAGCGATCTGCTCTCCAACCACTTCAGTAAATATGTAGACTACGATTTTACCGCCAAGTTTGAAGAAGACCTGGATGCGGTGTCGCGCGGAGAACAGCAGTGGAAACCGTTGCTGAAATCGTTCTGGGATCCCTTCGTCACCCTGCTCAAGGAGAAGGATGCCTCGATCAGCAAGGCTGATGTTACCACGGAAGAGACAGACAAAATCTGCCCTGAGTGTGGCAAGGGGCTAGTGGTAAAGCTGGGACGGAGCGGAAAGTTTCTTGCCTGTAGTGGATTCCCCGACTGTCGCCATACCGAACCCTTGGACGGTAGCGCCAGAGAAGAGCCCGAAGTCACTGACGAGAAATGTGACAAGTGCGGGGCGCCGATGGTGATAAAAATGGGACGCTATGGCAAATTTCTAGCCTGCAGTGGGTATCCGGACTGCAAAAATATACAACCCTTAGTGAAACCCAAGGCTCTCGGAATCAAATGTCCCGACTGTGATGATGGCGAGCTGATGGAGAAGAAGAGCCGCTACGGCAAAATATTCTACTCGTGTAATCGTTATCCTAAATGTAAATATGCCCTGTGGGACAAACCACTGGAAGAGCCCTGTCCTACTTGCGGCTTTCCGCTCACGGTAGAGAAAACCACCAAGCGTGAAGGTACCGTGCGCAAGTGTGCCCAGAAGGAATGTGACTTCGTGCAGGTGTTGGTGGAACCGGAAAAGAAGGCCCCAGCAGCAAAAAAACCTGCAGCTAAAAAAGCGACGTCTAAAAAACCCGCAGTCAAAAAAACAGCGACTCCAAAAGAGACACCTAAAAAGGAAAGCGCGAAAAAGACAGCCGCTCCAAAGGCTGCAACCAAAAAAAAAGTGGTCAAAAAAGCTTTTAGCACAGCCACAACAAGTTCATCACCTACGGAAGCCTCATCCACTGGTGGCGAATAAATAGAGTAGACAACGCCAGCGAACCAAAGTATCAGCGGGGCCGTGCTGCACATATAGTGGCACGGCCCCTCGCATTATACCCGACTGAAAGTAAGCAACCACACAGGATGTAAAAAATATGCAGAAGCAGAACGATACGAAAACCTCCTCACCGGAGCTGACCATCATTGGCGCCGGGCTGGCCGGATGTGAGGCTGCATGGCAGGCGGCACAACGCGGGGTATCGGTAAGGTTGCAGGAAATGAAGCCGCTGCGCTACTCCCCGGCGCATGAGCTCGAAACCCTGGCGGAGTTGGTGTGTTCCAACAGCTTGCGCGGGGCGGGGATGGGTAACGCCGTCGGCTGCATGAAGGAGGAACTGCGCCGCGCGGGAGCGTTATTCATGCAGGCGGCAGATGCAACATCAGTTCCCGCTGGCGGAGCCCTGGCAGTAGATCGAACCGCTTTTAGTGCGTTTATTACCCGTGCCATACAAGAGCACCCCCTAATCGAATTGGAACGCACCGAGGTTCTCCGCATCCCTGAAACCGGTGTGGTTATTGTGGCTACCGGTCCATTGACTTCAGATGCGCTGGCGGAGCAGATCACGCAGCTGACCTCTGCCGAAGATCTGTATTTTTACGATGCCATTGCCCCGGTTATCAGCGTCGACTCCATCGATTTCACTGTGGCTTGGCGCGCCTCGCGCTACGACAAGGGGACAGCGGACTACATCAACTGTCCTATGAATAAAGAGCAGTATGAGATGTTTGTGGCAGCGCTACTGGCGGCAGATAAGGTGGAAGCCCACAATTTTGAGAATATGCTTCACTTTGAGGGGTGCATGCCCATTGAAGAGATGGCGCGGCGCGGCGAGCGCACTTTGGCCTTTGGCCCGCTGAAGCCAGTAGGTCTGCCTGATCCTCGTACCGGGCGCGAACCATATGCGGTGGTGCAGTTGCGTCAGGATAATCGTGCTGCTACGCACTACAACATAGTGGGTTTTCAGACCAAGCTTACCTATTCGGAACAAAAACGCATCTTTCGCACCATCCCCGCGCTTGAGCACGCTGAATTTACGCGGTTGGGGAGTGTACACCGCAATACCTTTATCAATTCCCCTCGCTGTTTGAGCCCGTCCTTGCAACTCAAAGAAGATGTGCGCGTCTTCTTTGCCGGTCAGATAACCGGGGTGGAGGGGTACGTGGAGTCTGCAGCATGTGGTTTTATCGCCGGCCTGCAAGCCAGCGCCTATGTACGTGGCGAAACCCTCCCTTTGCCGCCGGAAACAACCGCCTGTGGTGCCATGCTCGGGTATTTGCACCACAGCGATCCGCAGCACTTTCAGCCCAGCAATGTGAACTACGGGTTGTTCCCTGCTTTGGAAGTGAAAAAGATGAAACGTGCTCTGCGGCGGTTGGCACAGGCACAGCGGGCGTTGGAAACGTGGGAGGAGTGGCTGCGGAGCGTGGGAATACGGGTGCAAAATACGCCGATGAAAATGGAAGAGAGCAATCCCGCAGAGGAAGAACACAATGAGTAGTGAAAGCAATGCAAAAAGTGGCATCGTGCTGGCGTCGGCATCTCCGCGACGACGCGAAATGCTGCAACGCATGGGGGTTAGTTTTCAGGCTATTCCTGCAGATGTGGATGAACAGACACATGGTACGGAAATACCAGAGGCCTTTGTGGTGCGTCTCAGCCGAGATAAGGCGCTGGAGGTGGCGCAGCGCCATCCTACTTCCGGGCGCTGGTTCATCGGCAGTGACACCATCGTGGTGTGCGCTGGTGCCATCATGGGCAAGCCTGAGAATGCCGCCCACGCTGCGCAAATGCTGCGTCGTCTTTCCGGCACCACCCACGAAGTCCTCTCGGCTTACGCAATCTACGATGGACGGAATAAGAGCTGGAGACAGCGCTGTGTTAGCACCGAGGTTCAGGTGCGCGCGTTGACAGCGCACGAGATAGAGGGGTACATTGCTTCAGGTGAACCGGCGGATAAGGCCGGAGCCTACGCGATCCAAGGCTTGGGAGCCTTCATGGTTACCGCCATCAACGGCAGTTACACCAGTGTAGTGGGGCTGCCCCTGAGTGAATTACTCATAGACTTGGAAGCGCTGGGTGCGCACCGGATGTTTGCGTCGATCTAGATTGCAGCAAAGGTAACTACGCGACGCTACGAATCCGACAACATCAATAAATTCTGCAACACAAAAGGAGGCGGAGGCGAAGATGGAAACTTCTACAGAGGAAATGTCTGTGGCTCAGCGCCTGGATAATATACGGCAACGCATGGATGCTGCCTGTGTGCGCAGCGGGCGCAACCCGGCGGATGTGGAACTGATTGCCGTTTCGAAGAAAAAATCCGCCCGTACAATCAATGCTGCGGCTCAAGCTGGGCAACGCCTGTTCGGGGAGAGCTACGTACAGGAATTCTGTGATAAACGCCCTGAAGTAACTGTGCAGGTTAGCTGGCATTTTATTGGTGCGCTGCAGACCAACAAGGTTAAATATCTGCGTGGTCAGGTAGATATGATCCATGCGGTGGATCGTTTAAACCTGGCACGAGAGCTCAATAAGCAGTGGCGCAAGCTTGATGCCAGCATCGATGTCCTGATTCAGGTGAATTTGGCTGGTGAGCAGAGTAAGGCTGGCGTTGCACCAAATCAGGTACAACAGATGGCAGAACAGTTGGCAACGCTGCCCTATGTCCGTCTTCGGGGGTTGATGACCCTACCTCCTTATGCCGCAAATCCTGAAGATGTGCGCCCCTGGTTTCGTCAACTACGCGGATTGTCGGAAACTTTAGCCGCGCTGCGCCTGCCGGGGGTATCGATGGAGACGTTGTCTATGGGGATGAGCCACGATTTTGAAGTCGCTATAGAAGAAGGGGCTACCCTGGTGCGGGTAGGTACGGCCATTTTTGGGGAGCGCGAGGCATAGTGGATGAGAAAAATGGATGCGCTCTTCCTCGTACCCTCTGGGCATCGCGTCTGGGATTCGTGCTGGCGGCCGCCGGCAGCGCGGTCGGGCTCGGCAACATCTGGAAATTCCCTTACATCGCTGGAGAAAATGGCGGCGGTGCCTTTGTACTGGTGTACCTAGTGTGTATTGCCATTGTGGGGATCCCCATTATGATGGCGGAACTGATGATCGGACGGCATACGCGTAGGGATGCGGTGGGGGCGTTTATGCTCCTCGAACCCAAGCGACGCTGGTGGCGCAGTCCGGGTTGGATCAGTATTGCGGCAGCGTTCATCATCAGCTCCTATTATTCGGTGGTGGCGGGCTGGACCCTCGATTACGTTTTTCGCGCTATAGTGGGCAGCTTCAGCGGCGAATCCGCTGCAACTATCGAAGGAATGTTTTCTAGCCTGCTCGCTGATGGTGGTCGCCAGTCGTTCTGGCATCTGATCTTCATGTTGTTATGTATGGGGGTGGTTGTTGGCGGAGTTCAAAAGGGGATAGAGCGCTGGAGCAAGATCTTGATGCCACTTCTGCTAGTATTGCTCACCCTACTGCTTGTCAATGGCATGCTTAGTTCCGGAGCACGTCAGGGGTTTGAGTTCATGTTCCGCCCTGATTTCGCTGAGTTAACACCTGGTTCTGTCTTGGAAGCCCTAGGGCACGCCTTTTTCACCCTGTCGCTGGGGATGGCGGCCATGATCACCTACGGCTCCTACCTGAACCGCAACGAAAATCTGTTTGGTGCCAGTATCCGGGTGGCTCTGCTCGATACCCTGATCGCCCTGATGGCGGGGTTGGCCATCTTCCCCATTGTGTTCTCTGTAGGTCTGGAGGCAGGGGCAGGGCCTGGTCTGATCTTCCAGACTATACCGGTGGTGTTCTCTCAGATCCCAGGAGGGCATGTGCTCTCCATCATGTTTTTTCTGCTCCTGGCTTTCGCAGCCCTGACCAGCAATATCTCGCTACTTGAATCCCAGATTGCCTATTTTATTGATGAACGCTGCTGGTCACGCAAAAAAGCGACCCTGACCATCGGAGCGATGGCATTCGGAGTGGGGATTCCGACGGCGCTTTCATACAACGTCATGGCGGATATTACCTTTATCGGTGAGCGCAATTTTTTTGATTCCGCCGACTTGATCGCCTCAAACTATCTGCTTCCAATCGCCGGACTGCTCATAGCCCTCTATGTTGGTTGGTTCTGGCGGGGGGATAAAGAAAAGGGAGAGCTGATGGCCGGAGGTGCAGCTTGGGTTTACCCTGTGTGGCATTGGCTGATTCGTTACGTATCTCCGCTGGCGGTTGCCGTAGTGCTGTACTTTAAGATTGAAGAGGCGGGATTGTGGACCTGGCTGGCGGATCTTTTCGGGCTAGGTCTGTTCGGAGGTGGGGTATGATGCAGAGGTGTTTTATACACAGTCAGAGTTGGCGATGAACACTCTGCCAGCATCACGACCGCAGCTGAGCATGAAGCAGATCAGCCTGTTTTTCCTCCCTCTGGTTCTAAACGTGCAACTTATGAGTGTGTCGCACTCAATCATCAATAGTTTTCTGGCGCGGCTGGATGACTATGTGCTCGCTTTAGCGTCGTTTTCTGTGGCCATGGTGGTACACCTGTTGTTTGCCTCGCCATCGTATCAGAATCACACCATCACCCTTGCGGTGGTGTGTGGTCCGCGCTCGTTTCGCAGTATGATAGTTTTTGTGGTTATCATTGCCCTGTTTGTTTCTCTGATGCTCAACCTCATCGCCTATACTTCCTTTGGAGACTTTCTCCTGCGTACTGTGCTCGGGGTTGATGCCGACGTTGCACACTCGGCCAAAGAGGCAATCGCGTTGATGGCGTTATTGCCTTTTTTTACCGGTTTTCGTGGGCTTTTCCAGGGACTGGTGATCCGCTCGCATCGCACTGTCCTAGTATCCATTGCTACAGGAGTGCGGGTTGCAGCCCTGTTGGTATTTATTGTGTGGGGCAGACGCTGGTTCAGTGGAGCGCAACTCGGCGCCTTTGCCTTGGTGGCATGTGTTGCGGTCGAGAGTGTGGTGATGGGGGCGATGGCGTATCGCAATCGAGGTACGGTGCCAGGAAGAAAGGATAATCTGGAAGCAGATTGTAAAAAAACTCCGCTGCAGGTACTGCGCTTTGCTCTGCCAGTGGCGTTCTCTTCCGGCCTGCAGCAGACTATTCCGGTAGTGATCAATGCCATCATCAGCCGCCTGCCCGATGCTACCCTGGCGTTGGCGGCATTTGGGGTGATCCGAGCGATAATGTTCATGCTTGCCGGGCCTATGCGCAACCTGCAGCAGGTCTACCTCGCCATGGTCGATAGCGCTGCGGACTACAAGGTGCTGGTGCGGTTTTTTTACCGCACCAGTTTGGTGATGGCGGTGCTGGTGCTTATCCTGGCCTGGCCCCTGAATAATCTCATTATGAAACAGGTGCTGGGGATAGCCGATGATCTGCGCTTGTACATTATTGCACCGATGGCTTGGTGTGCGATTTTCCCGCTGTTTTACGGAGCCACTAATATACTGCGAGCACACTTCACCGGTAGTGGTCAGACCCTGGTGCTGGGACAAGCAACTATATTGAAATTTGTCTATTTGTTGGGGTGCTGGCTGCTCCTGCCGCTGGTGGCCCCGGCAGTATCAGGGATAGGGCTAGCTATTTTTTTGTTGATCAGCAGCGAGTGTGCCGAAGGACTCTTCCTGCGCTGGCAACGTGGTAGAAATATAGATGTAGTTGAATATAGGATATAGACGTAGCAACTTATTAATGTTATTTTTCTTCTTATAAAAGAGGACTCTGCGCCGGAAAAGCTGTGAAAGGATGCCAGCTGTCTTCTGCGGTTGTAGAGATGCGCTACATTCGTCTTTAGCGGAATTAGAAGAATGCAGGAAACCGAGACCAACTTGCACAGTAGTAAACGCCTGGCTTGCCTGGCTTTTTTTATTTTTTGCGCTCTGGTTATGCTCGTGGGTGTAATGCTTTATCGCTACCAGCGCCGCAGTGAAATCGAAACAGCTAAGGATAATCTGCAAGTAGTGCATGAGCTCTACAGCCAGCAGATTGCCTACTGGCGTAGCCAGCATCTAACCATGGCACGCACCCACGCGAATAATCCAGCCTTGCGCCTCAATATGGCGCGCTTTCTTGCTGCCCGGTCGGGTAGCGCACCTGCGGATGCGCGGGAGGAGGGCGAAGCGGTTAAACAGATACTCCTGCCCCTGAAACAAAACCCAGAGTACCATGCCGCTATAGTGATAGATACCCATGGAGCTCCACTTGCTTGGATGGATATATCCGGCAATGAACATCGCCTTTCGCCTTCTCCAGCCGATATAGATGCAGGTGATATTCAGCTCTGCCTCCAACGGCGTGAGCCACTGTTTTCTTCCATCTATCTCCCCGCAAATACAACGAAGCAAGATCATCAGCATATGAATCTACTCCTGCCTCTTGAGCTGGAGTATGGGCAGGATACCTTTACCGCCCTGCTGGTGATTATTATAAACCCTGAAGCGTTTCTTATGCCGCTTTTGGAATCATGGCCTCTACCCCATGCTACCGCTGAGGCGATACTCATCCGACGCCATGACGATAGCATTGTCCGCTTGAGTAAACCCAAGCTTTATGCACATAAATCTCTACAACCGGTAGTGCCGACCGAAGACAGGGAAGTGGTCGGTAGCTTTATTAAGGCAGGACACGCAGGCTTTGTCGTGTCCCGAGATTACAAAGATGAGCAGGTTTTAGCGTGGATCGCCCCGGTTCACGATACTCCGTGGATTCTGGTGACAAAGATTGATCAGCGTGAAGTTATGGCGCCGCTTAAACGCACGGCTGTATATATCAGTGGTGTGGGGGGGAGCGCGATCCTGCTGGCAGCGCTTATCCTGGGGATGTGGTGGCGTCAGCATGCATTCCACTACCGCACCCATATCCTCCAGCGCGACCGCGAACACCATGCGTTGTCACAGAGATTTGACAATATCAGTCGTTATGCCAACGATATTATCCTGCTGTGCGATGAAAGTGGCGCCATTATTGATGCCAACGAGCGCGCTCTAGGCGCCTATGGTCACAGTATTGAAAAACTAAGCGCCATGAATCTGCGCGATTTGTGTGATGTTGGGCCGTCCGAGTGGACGGCGATGCTTTTGCAACTTGACAGCGGCCAGGGGCTAAGTTTTGAGTGCAACCACCTCTGCGCCGATTCCAGCATGTTGCCAGTAGAGATCAGTGCAGGTTGGATCAATACCGGAGAGCACCGCATGTTGCAGGCCATCATTCGTGATATCAGCGAGCGACGTGAGGCACAGGAACACTTGCATCGACGTGCATATTACGATGAAATTACCGGCTTGCCTAATCGAACTTTGGCGACAGAACGACTGCGCGCCGCGATTGGTCGCACTAGTCTAAATAATACCCAAGTTGCGCTGCTGTTCATCGACGTAGATTTGTTTAAAAATATCAACGATACGCTGGGCCATATAGTGGGAGACAAGGTCTTGCTATTGTTTGCCGAACGCATTAACAAGGTTCTGCGCGACAACGCTATGGTGTCACGTTTTGGCTCCGATGAATTTCTGCTGCTAATTGAGGGTGTCAACACCACCGCCGATATTATTGCGGTGGTGGACAGGGTGGTGGAGAGTATCGGCGAACCTGTAAATATTGAAGGGTTTGAAATAAGCGCTACCGTCAGCATTGGAATCAGTGTTGCGCCGGATGATGATAGTGATGTGGACCAACTGATTCGCTATGCGGATACGGCCATGTACCGTGCCAAGGAGCGCGGACGCAACTGCTACCAGTTCTTTACCCCAGATATGCATCAGCGCGCCAGGCAACGCTTAAGCTTGGAAGGTGCTCTGCGCCGCGCTGTGGAGCGGAAGGAATTGATGCTCCGCTATCAACCCCAAGTGGATATGCGCAGTGGCCGAGTACTTGGGTGCGAAGCACTGCTGCGCTGGCACCATCCGGAGCGGGGAATGGTGCCTCCAGCTGAATTTATCGGGCTGGCCGAGGAGATTGGCCTGATTCACGAAATCGGAGCTTGGGTACTTGAAGAAGCATGCAGACAGGTCGGTATATGGCAACATCAGGGTTATGCGGATCTTACCATCGCAGTCAACGTCTCACCCCTGCAGTTGCAAAACAACCATTTAGCTACGAATATTCTGCACACCGTGAAGCTACATCAGCTCCGCCCCAACACCCTTGAAGTAGAAATAACCGAAACCTCCCTGATGCGTGATACCGCCTTGGCCATATCCCAGATGCGCCGCCTTAGTCGAGGGGGAATCTCCCTTGCCATTGATGATTTTGGCACCGGATATTCATCCCTTGGACATCTGCACCGCTTTCCCATCAACAAGCTCAAAATAGACCGCTCCTTTGTAAGCAACATCGGCAAAACGATGGAACAGGGTGCGGACACCATTCCCCGTGCTATTATCAATCTTGCCCATCAGCTTGATCTTAATGTAATCGCAGAAGGGGTCGAAAATATGGCCCAGCAGAACTTCCTTTTAGAGGCTGCGTGCATAATCGGTCAAGGTTATTTGTACAGCAAACCCCTGAGCGCAGAAGCGTTTACCACCTTTTTGTATAACGCAAATGGGGATAAAAAAGAAATCACCCTGGGCGAGTAAGCTAAATTAATGCGCCTGACGCTAATAAAACGCGCTAGTATTGTCGATAGACGTACACCGATGTATACACAGAGCCATGTCGACCCGTGTCAGACTAGCGAAAACAGCTTATTGCGCTTGTGACCGGGTTCGTAAGAACGAAGTTGCGTTTTTTAGTTTGTGGTATTGAAAAATCCCAGTGCGGGACTTTTTGATATCATGTTAGATGCAGTTCAGGCAATGGATCTGCTTGCATAACGATTTAACCGCGGGAAAAAATCTATGTCAGACAGGAAGAAACATACTCCTGAACAACAGGATCATGCTGCATCGCAGAGCCCGTTTATTCCTCCGGTCGATGGCGAAATCGTCCATTTGGAGGAGACAGACGTCTGGACACTGCAGCTGGTGCTGTCAACAGATGAAATGCAGTGCATAGCTAGTGTCGCACCTAAAAATGCCGATGAAGGGCTGATTGAGCCTGAGCAGATTCTCACGCGCATGAAGGAAGCCAGAATCGTAGAGGGCATCGACATGGAACAGATTAAGCGGTTGTGTGCCCTGGCCTGCGAAGGAAAGATGGTTGAACAAGTCGTGGTGGCCCACACCGAGCCGGCAACGCCAGGAGAAGATGGCTGGCTTGAACTCCAAGTGCGCCTAGGTTCTGGTATGGATGGACAGCAGGAATTTGTTGAAGATGAACATGGCCGGATCGACCTGTATACCCTCGATCTATTTACCTGCATCCAGCCGCAACAGAGGGTGGCCTGGCTACATCCACCGCAGCCGGGACACGACTCAGTCACGGTTACCGGTAGAACCCTGAAGGCGGAGCCGGGAACCCCCGCCAACGTTAAGATGGGGGTTGGGGTACATCTCAATGATGCCAATGAAGTGGTGTCGGACATCTCTGGACGGGCTGAATTCAGCGACGGAATAATATCAGTAAGCGAAGACTACAATATTCACGGCGATGTTGACCTGCGCGTAGGCAACATCAGCTTCCCCGGTAATGTAAATATCAGCGGAGACGTGCTGGATGATTTTGATATCAGCTCCGATAAAGATATTATGGTGAAGGGCACTGTCGGTTCTTGCTATCTTAAATCAGGGGGCAATATCAGTGTTGGCGGAATATCTGGCCAGTACGATACCTACGTAAAATGTGCGGGGAACCTAGAGGCACGTTATATCAATGGTGCGTATATTGAGTGTATGGGTAATGTGATCGTTGCCAACGAAATCCGCAACAGCACCGTAAAAAGTGCTGGGACCATTATGGTTACAAATGGGCAGATAAGCAGCGGTGAGTTTATCGCCCTCAAAGGGATTGAGGCTAAAATAATTGGTGCTGCTGCCGGAGCGCCAACCGCGCTGACCTCCGGAGTTTATTTTCCCGAGAGTGATCGTCTGAAGTTTTTAAAAGCGCAGAAGCAGAGCGTTAAAAAGCAAAATGAGTTTATTCGGCGCTGTATCGGCCCACTGGAAAAAAAGGCTGCTGGCAGCGAAAATAGTGTACACGGTAAACGCTTGGAGATTCTCCTTGAACGCTTGGAGGTTCTCCAGGAGATGGATAAGGATGTGCGGGCGGAGCTAGCCAACTTTGTCATGTCAGAGCGTGCAGGTAACCCCAAGATAAATGTGCACCGCGTTATCAAGGAAAAAGTAGAAATCCGCCTCGAAAATGTGCACGAGCAGATCAGGATGGATCAGTATGGCCCTTTATCTATTATTCCAGATGTGCTGAATGGTATCCTGAGCTTCAATGAGTTCTCCCCCCTTGCGGTCAATGCTGCAGAAATGGAACCAGTTGTACATGAAGCACCAGAGGTGAAGCAGGCAGTGATAAATGAATCCGAGACAAATTAACCTCAAATTTACAGTGTGATTTGTACTGAAGGGTAGAAGTAATAGATAAGTATAATCATCCCCGCCACCAATTCCAAGCGGATCCAGCGTAATGTACCTCCCCGACTTGGGCTCATAATACCGGTGCCAATTGTAATGTAGCCCTGATTCAGCGTCAAAGTATTGCTCCGGAAAACGCAGGTTGCAGGTGACCTTGTTGCCGTCGCCATCAACATCGTCATTGACCGTAGCCTGACCGAAGGGGGCATACTCTGCTGCCCACACTGCGGTGCCATTTGCAGCGGTGAGCAGAACCGGAGCGCCGATCTGGTTTGGGTGGAGGTGATAGGGTGTTGCCATTGTATTACCACCACTTTCACTTTCTTTCCACAGTTTGTAGATGTCGGTTATTTGGGGGATGCTCTGGGTATCGTAATGGTAGAAGACCAGTCCACCACTGCGCCAGGGCCGAGTCAGATCTGGATAAAACCCTCCTTCAAATTTGACTGAAGCATTACTCCAGATAAATGAAATCCATGCATCGTATTCTACCCAGTCTTCGGCGTTGATGGCGTAGGTGCCGGCATACTCTCCCGTGTGAACGGTGATGCTGTGGGCGACGGTCGATGTTCTGCCTGATTGCCAGTAAGCGGATCGACTTTCTCGCTTCTCTCCTTGATTAAGAAATGATGAAAACAAGTGAGATGGCCTGCGATTTTCACTACATACTGATTTTTTTCAGCTTGCCAGACTCAAACTCGAATCTGATTTCATCGAACCATATCACTCCTGGCTCAGAATTTGTGTCTATTACAATATCTTTATTTCCCATATATTTTATCTCTAATTCCAGCTTTTCCAATACCTCATTTGTTGATAGTCCCTTCCAATCACTTTGCAGCAAAGAACAAACTTTATAAAAAGCTGAAACCGTACTTTCATGACTGGCCGATAGGTATTTAAGTGAAATTGATCTATCAAACCACAAGCAGCCGAAAACAAAACAACCAATAATGCTTAGAAGAAGTCCAATTGATAATAGCATAACAACCTTATTTGAATTTATGATCATTGCCCAGCCTTCAATGCTTCTCTAGCAAATGAACGACAGTGATTGGGAGCCCAAGGGTACCAGCTATACGGGGGTCTATCAGGATTAATGGCAATATCTATAACATGACCATAAACCCTATCTTCATCAGCATTCATATCACAAGTCATCTCAGCTTTTGTGTCATGACCTGCTCTTTGTGACAAGACATCTTGTAATCGTTGCAATGACTCAGAGGTAGGTTTGCCATCAGCTCCAATTACCACATCGGGGATTGTTATTCGACGAACATTGCCCTGATCAGCTGGCAATTGCACGCCAATTATTCCAGGGCTATTGGGTGCATATCTCCCAAACTCATAATAACGGGTGGAACCAGATTCACTGAAGCCAAGAACCCCTGCATGCCCTCCCAGCCAGGTACTCGTCTTTTCTGGGGCATAAGTGATAGGATAGTCAGGGAAAAGAACATAACAACTTGCTAACCCCCACGGATCAACCCAATTCAGCGGATTATTCCCCACATACCGATATAAATTCACATCCCCGCCACCAATTCCAAGCGGATCCAGCGAGATATAGCGCCCCGACTTGGGCTCATAATACCGGTGCCAATTGTAATGTAGCCCTGATTCAGCGTCAAAGTATTGCCCCGGAAAACGCAGGTTGCAGGTGACCTTGTTACCGTCGCCATCAACATCGTCATTGACCGTAGCTTGACCGAAGGGGGCATAGTCTGCGGACCAAACGGCGCTGCCATTTGCAGCGGTGAGCAGAACCGGAGCGCCGATCTGGTTTGGGTGGAGGTGATAGGGTGTTGCCATTGTGTTACCACCACTTTCACTTTCTTTCCACAGTTTGTAGATGTCGGCTATTTGGGGGTTGCCCTCGATATCGTCACGGTAGAAGACCAGACCACCACTGCGTTCTGGCAAAGTCAGATCTGGGTAAAACCCCCCTTCAAACCTGAATGAAGCATTACTCCAGGTAAACGAAATCCATTCATCGTACTCGATCCAATCAGCAGCGCTGATGGCGTAGATGCCAGACAAGCTTTGCAGTAAGCCGCCGTTGTCGTTGCTGTACTCGGTCATAACGTTCTTAATGCTGCAATTCAAGACCTGACCGTTCGTTTCGCGTGACCCTTCGTTTCGGTATGGATTCAATTTTCTGATGCCAGTGACTATCCCCTGAGTTTTTTCTAGGGCTTTTGAACTACTTTGAATTTATCACCAAACCATACATATCCAATTCGACCATCTTTAATCCTAATCATATAAAACATAAAATCTTTAGAGTGCTCCGTTTTAATTATATCGCCAGTCACGCCCTTAGTTAGAGTAGCGATTACTGTATCTTCATCGGGAATTCCACTATCTGGATAGCTTTTATATATACTTATCGAGTCTTCAGCAACGACTATCATATCTTTTTCCTTGCAACTAACACTTATAAAAATAAACGCAACTATTCCAATTGTTCCTGCAAACTTAATTATTTTGTCCATGGTGCACTGCTCCCGTTGGCAGGAGTGATTGCAGGATAAAAATTAAATTGATTTACCAATCCTGAATCTATGAGATCCTTGCCTAAGGACACAGGGAAGAGATTCGAGAAATTAAATCCAAGCTTGTTTAAGCAACCTTGGATTGGACTTCCACAGTTATTACTGGTGCTACTGTAATCGTCTTGGTTACCATTCATACATGCCTGAAGACGAGCTTCTTGATCAGAAGTAAGACTGAGAACCGATCCAATGCCTTCACGGAATGAATTTCTCCCAAGGTATTCGCTTGTTAGAAGTATTGTCATACCTTTTTGGCCATAGGAGTATGTTGTGCCATTGATGTTTGTAGAGACATGCCCGAAAGAAGATTGACCCCAACCAACTGGCTGCCAGACGACGATCTCCGACAGTAGCCCTTTTGGATCAACCCAATTCAGCGGATTATTCCCCACATACCGATATAAATTCACATCCCCGCCACCAATTCCAAGCGGATCCAGCGTAATGTACCTCCCCGACTTGGGCTCATAATACCGGTGCCAATTGTAATGTAGCCCTGATTCAGCGTCAAAGTATTGCCCCGGAAAACGCAGGTTGCAGGTGACCTTGTTGCTGTCGCCATCAACATCGTCATTGACCGTAGCCTGACCGAAGGGGGCATAGTCTGCTGCCCACACTGCGGCGCCGTTTGCATCAGTGAGCAGAACCGGAGCGCCTATCTGGTCTAAGTGGAGGTGGTAGGGCGTGGCCATGCTACTGCCGCCGCTTTCACTTTCTTTCCACAGTTTGTAGATGTCGGCTATTTGGGGGTTGCCCTCGATATCGTCACGGTAGAACACCAGACCGCCACTGCGTTCTGGCAAAGTCAGATCTGGGTAAAAACCCCCTTCAAACCTAAATGAAGCATTACTCCAGGTGAATGAAATCCATTCATCGTACTCAATCCAATCAGCCGCGCTGATGGCGTAGATGCCAGCATAGTCTCCGGTGTGGACGGTGATGCTATGGGCAGCGGTGTCGATGGTTACATCTGGGCCGGTGGCACCACTCAGGGATTCGGTGGCAGAGCAGGTGTAGATGGTAGGGTCCGTCTGTTCGATGTCGAGAAGAGCGATCGGGGTGTTTCCGAACCATACAACGGCGCGGTCCACCGTGCCGTCACTGGAACTTTCGGCCAGCAGACGCCCTTGGTTGTCGTAGTGGTAATGGATGGTAGCGTTATAGCCCTGCTTGACTACGCGCAGATTGTTGCCGTCGTAGAGATAGTCGGTGAGCACGTTGCCGTTGTCAATAGACTGCAGTTGGCCACTTTGGGCGTAGGAGAGTTGCAGGGCATCAAAGTCCGAGGTGGAAAGTTGCAGGGTATTACCCTGGGCATCGTAGAAGCGACTCTCAGGGTTGTAACCACTGATGGCAAGCAGTTGATTACTCTGCGTATCTAAGGTGTAGCTGTCGCTATCTCCGTCATGCTCAAGGCTAAGGCGGTTGCCGACTGCATCGTAGCTATAGTGGCGGATGGCATTATTTTTATCAGCGTCAAGCAGCTGGCCGACGTTGTCATACTGAAAACTGTCCTGACCAATTGACGGTAGGGTGCGGAGTAGAGAGGTGAGCTGACCGGCACCGTCACGGGTGTAGTCTTCAAGCAGATACGCGGAAACCGACAAGCTTTGCAGTAAGCCGCCGTTGTCGTAACCGGCGCTGGTGAACAGGCCGTTGCCGTGCTGCCATTGCACCGGGCGTGCGTTGCTGTCGTAGCTGATTTGCGTCAGAATATCCAGGGTTTGGTCGCCCAAGGCGGCCTGAATATTCAGGGGTCGCCGGTCGCTGTCGTAGGTGGTGGTTACGTTGAGGCCGCCAGGATAGCTGAGAGTGACCAGGTTTCCGCTTGCATCATAGGTGTATCCGGTGGTGTAAGCGGTGCCCTGCAGGCTGTGGCTGTGGTTGAGAAGGCGCCCTGAGCTATCGTAACTGTAGCTGTGGCTGCCGCTGGCGTCCTGCATGCTGGTGAGGTGACCGCCACCCCAAATGCCGGTGTCGTAGGTGTAGATGATGTCTTGGCTGCTGTCCGTGGGAAAATGCACCTGTGTCAGGCGTCCGAGGTTGTCATAGCTGTACTCGGTCACAACCCCACGGGCGTCGGTGCGTGTCGCCAGTTGGCCAAGGCCGTTATAGGTGTAGGTGGTGATCACACCATGTTGATTGGTTTGAATCAGGCGCCCGGCAGTGTCATAACTGTAGATGAGGCTGTTGCCGCGGCCATCATTGATTTGTGCCAGACTGAGACCATCATCTTGATACACCAGCGCGGTGACCGCGCCCAGAGGATCGGTGATTCGGGTAGTCTGATCCATGAAATTACTGGTGTAGTCGGTGTTGTTGCTGTTGCCATCGGTGGAAGAGGTTATCTGCCCGAGGCTGTTGTATTGATAGTGTACAGAGCGACCCGCACCGTCGGTAAGGCTACGCAGGCGCCCGGCATGATCATAGGTCAGAGCGGTTGTGGTGCTGTCAGGATGAAGAACGTGCGTGAGTTGCCCCATGACGTTGTAGGTGTAGCTAGTGGTGTCTCCACCTGGTGTGGTTTTGTTAGCCAGACGTCCAGCATTGTCGTAACTGTAGCTGGTGGTGTGCCCGCTGGCATCGGTTTGCTGGTTAAGGCGGCCACCGATATCAAAGCTGTAGGAGGTGACACTGCCGTTGGGTGCGGTTACCTGCGCGGGAAAACCGTAACTGTCATAGGCGTAGCTGGTGACAGCACTGTTGACGTTCCGACGGCTGATCAGCTGGCCGAGACTGTTGTAGGTGTTAATGATCTGCAGGCCGTTGGGCAGAGTAGTGCTGATGGGGTTGCCATTGGCGTCGTAGGCGATCTGGGTGGTGTGGCCTGCGGCATCGGTAATGGCGATGACATCGCCGCTGTTGTTGTAGGTGTAGGTGGTGGTGATGCCTGCGGCATCGGTCTCAGTGGCAAGATCACCCAGCGCATTGTAGGTATAAGTGCGGGTGCGCAATTCCTGATCGCTGGTAGCGAGCAGTCGGTTACGGTTGTTGTAAGTGTAAGAAGTTTCTCCCCCTTGGGGGTCAATGGTGTAGATAGGAGTCTGCTGAATAGCGTCGTAGCCATGGATGGTCTGGCTGCCATCGCGGTTGGTGATCACGCTTTCATGCGCTGCATCATTGTAACTGATGCTGCGGGTTCCATCCGCTGTAGTGCCTTGCACCACCCGGCCGTCGCCAGCGTAGGTATAGGTCTTTATGTTGCCGGCCGGATCGATGGCCTGTGCCAGCTCTCCAGCCTCATTGTAGGTGTAGCTCCAGCTGCGCGCATCACTGGTGGTGACTTGGGTGAGGAGCTCACCAGTGTAGCTGAGGCTAACGCTGCGTCCATCTGGAGCGGTAATGCCGGTGATGTGCCCAGCAGCATCGTGGGTGAACAGGGTGGCGCGCCCAAACCGGTCTTCGACGTGCTGTAGCTCGTTATCGGCATAAGTGTATAGCGCTACCCGCCCATTGCGATCGTTGCGCTCAAGGATGCGTCCTTCTTCATTGAAGTTCAGTAGAGTGCCGTTGCGATAGGCAACGCTGTTATCCTCGGCTAACCAAGTGGCATAATTACCATTGACCGAAGCAAGATCGCTGCTGCCGTCAATGGTACCGGAGAAGTACAGATATCCGCCATCACCCTGTAATATACGGATATAGGGGATATCTGTGCCTTCACTTGTGCAGCTGTCGGGGCTGGGGTCAGGCTCTATTTCGATCCATTTGACCGGATAGACGACTCCGTTTTCGATACGCTCGGATATGGCCACCCAATGAGGAATACTTTTGATGCAGGTGTAGGGAACACCAGTAGTGGGAATCCAGGTTTGTTCGCGGCGTGTATCCAGGTTCAAGTGCCAGCGCTTATCCTGGCTGTTCCAAGTGAAATAAATCCCTGCGGGTAAGCCTGTTTGTGCTTGGGTAAACAGAGGCTGTACTAGAGAAAGGTTGCCGCTGGCAATATTGACCTGTGAAGCAAAATCTTTATTGCTCGGCTGGCAGCCGCCAGAAGCCTGCTCTGGTTCCTTCTCAATCTCAGGCGCTATTACATCGGCACAATCAGGGTTACCGTTGCCGTCTGTATCTGGGAAGCGGTTTGGCAGAAATATCTCTTCAAAGCCTGTGGTGTTGATGGTTCCGGCGGGGACGCTGGTCATAGAGACCCCATCGATCTTGCCGGTATAATAGCGGCTCACAAGGACAATGTGGCCATTATCCTTGTTCCACATTACGCGATAATTCTGAGAGGCACCATAGGCGGCAATAGCCGCAGGAGAATTTAACGTATTCCCGTAAGGGGCAAGAAGTGCCACCTTACCGCCACTGCATGTCAGCGCATTATTGGTGAAATAGATTGCTTTATTATCTTCATACGGCGGGCAGGACTGCGGCACATATTCCAAGCCAATGGTAGAAACTCCAGTGCCTATTGAGCAACTGACAGCAAGCCCGTTGGTGCAAAAAGCAAGAAGTAAAATACTGCTGCAGAAAAAAATACGCAGAACCGACATAGCTGTCTCATTTTATAAAAAATACATAATGTATGTATTTAGGAAGCTAGCGCTAGTCTTTGCGCATGTCAATAAAATATGCTAATTTAAACGTACGTGGCTATTTAAAGGTTGGTGGGGCTAGATTTGTTATGTGCAATGTCACGAACGTTTTGTCCCTGATTGATCACCCTAACTATTGGATAAGCAATGGTTTACTGCTGTACTTAAATTTAAGCCAGTCAACCCATATACCTAAGCCAATTCGCGCGCGCGTTTGGTTGCAGCGCTTACGGCATCCATCACCGTGGCACGAAAATTCCCGCGTTCAAGGGTGTGCACTGCCGCAACCGTAGTTCCAGCAGGGCTGCATACTTTTTCACGTAGCAGCGCCGGATGCCCCTGCCCCTGAGCTACCATCTGAGCTGCACCGGCTACGGTATGGGCCGCAAGGCTCAAGGCGGCATCGCGGGTCAGCCCCTCCAGCACGCCACCGTCGGCCATCGCTTCAATCAGCATATACGCATAGGCTGGACCACTGCCGGAGACCCCGGTCACTGCATCGAGCATCGCCTCACTCACCACTTCGACACATCCAACGGCTCCAAACAGCTGCAGGGCAAAGGCTTCATCTGCTGAGGTCGCATAGCGCCCACGGCAAATGCCAGCGGCTCCGGCACCAATAAGCGCTGGTGTATTGGGCATGGCACGGATAATCCGCACCTGTCCATCGATGAGGCCTTCAAGACGTGTAGTGGAAACTCCGGCCAGAATCGAAATCAGGCAGTGCTCAGCACTGAAGCATTCCGCTACCGGACCCAGCGCGTTATCCACCCCCTGAGGTTTTACCGCCAGGACCACCCTGGTGTGATTTTCCACTACGGTGGCGGCATTTTCGGTCACTTCAACCCCGTATTCGCGCTGCAAAAATTCGCGTCGAGGCGCCGTCAGCTCCGCTACCATAATATTCTGCGCCGCCGCTCCAGATGCGATCAGCCCTTTGATGATAGCTTCAGCCATGTTACCGCCGCCGATGAAACCGGTGCGTATATTTCGTACCTCTGCGGGTGTTGCAAGTATATGTGCTGGCATTGAATAATCCTCTACGCTATAAACTACAAAAAAGTTGGGCGGCGAAAACAGATGAGATTTACGTTGTTGAACATTCAATAATTTGCTCAAAAAGTCAAGCAATGGTAAGTTTCTCTGCGCAGTTGCGTAACACTGCACAGATAGAACATCCGCAGAATAACTACGAGAAAATTATGGGTGAAAGCCTGAGTTGTTGAGCTGAGCCAGACACCGCAAAGGGGACTGAAATCATGGAGATGTGGTACACGGAAAAACATTCAGAAAACGTCGGTATAACCATGCGCGTAACGCAGACACTGTTTTCCGGCAACAGCGAGTATCAACAGCTGGATGTTCTGGAAACGGCGGAGTATGGCAGAATGATGCTGCTCGACGGACTGGTGATGCTCACTGAGCGCGACGAATTTGCATACCACGATATGATAGTGCACCCCGCGCTGTTTGTGCACCCCAACCCGGAACGGGTGTTGGTGATCGGTGGTGGTGATGGTGGCAGTATCCGAGAAATTGTGAAACATCCGCAGGTTAAAGAGGCCGTGTTGTGTGAGATTGATGGTCTCGTGATTGAAAAGTCCATTGAGCTGTTGCCGCAGATAGCGTGCGAAATTGACGGTTCCAACCCCCGTGTTACCCTGCATGTGGACGACGGCCTGGCCTATATTCGAGAACATCAGAACAGCTTTGATGTGATCTTGGTGGATTCCACTGATCCTATCGGCCCTGCCGTAGGTTTATTTGAGGAAGATTTTTACCGCCTTGTACACTCGGCTCTGCGTCAGGATGGGATCATGGTGGCACAGAGTGAATCGCCTTTTTACCATGCGCAGATTCAGCAAGATATGTATCGCAATATGCGCAGCGTCTTTTCCATTGTGGAGATGTATCAGGCCTTCATTCCCACCTATCCCAGCGGTTACTGGAGCTTCGCCTTTGCGAGCAAGAAATACCATCCGGTCAAGGATTTCGAGCGCGAGCGCGCCGCTGCACGCTCTTTTTACACCAAATACTACAACGAAGACCTCCACTTAGGAGCCTTCATGCTTCCCACTTTTGCGCGCGAGAATATTGCCAAATGAAGAACGCTAAGTGTTCTGTCTCTACTGAAGCCGGCTGGAGTGTAAGTGCCTCCGACGCTCTTTACGGTGTCAGTAACTGGGGGATGGGGCTGTTCGGCATTGATGCTGAAGGGCGCCTGTGTGTCAAAGCTTCCTTCGACGGCGAAGAAATATCTGTTCCACTACCGCAGATCATCGCCGGCATAGAGCAGCGCGGCCATCCCATGCCGGTGTTGCTGCGAGTGGAAAATTTTCTAGATACGCGTCTTACATATTTGCACAACACCTTTCGCGCCGCTATCGAGGCCAGGCATTACCGAGGCCAGTATCGCGGGGTGTTCCCGGTAAAGGTCAATCAGCAGTGTCAGGTGATTGAAGAGATCACCCGTTTTGGTGCCCCGTACGGGCATGGGCTTGAAGCAGGGAGCAAAGCAGAGCTGGTGCTGGCGCTGGCCAATATGTCGCGACAAGGGCTGTTGATTCTTAATGGGTATAAGGACCGTGAATTTATTGACTTGGGACTGTGGGCGCACAAACTCGGGTATCGCTGCTTCTTTGTGGTTGAATCGCCGCAGGAGCTTGACCTTCTCATTGCACGCAGCACTGTCATGAAGGTGCGCCCGCACATCGGCGCTCGCATCAAGGTGTCGGCTAAAGTAAGTGGCATGTGGACTGAAACCAGCGGGGATCGCAGTAGCTTTGGCCTCAGCAGTGTCCAGCTGTTGAACATGGTGCACACCCTGCGTACCCACGAAATGCTCGACTGTCTAGAGATGCTCCACTGTCACTTAGGCTCACAAATCCCACGTCTGGATGATATTCGTGCTGGGATAAATGAGGCATGTCGCTATTACGCCAGTCTGGTAAAAGCAGGGGCGCCCATGGGATATCTGGATGTCGGAGGCGGTCTTGCGGTTGATTACAGTGGGATGTGCAACGGAGAGGAGTACTCGCGCGATTACGATATGGAGCAGTACTGTGATGCGGTAGTCGTTTGCATTAAAAAGGTGCTCGACCCGCTAAAAATTAGTCATCCACATATCGTCACCGAGTCGGGACGGGCTACAGTTGCACATGCCAGTATGCTCCTGTTTAACGTTATAGATGTAATGCAGTTTGATTCAACAGATGCAGTGGTCACAGAATCCACCTTCGCGCAATATGCAACAGTACTGCGCCCATTACGCGAACTTATTGCGGAAGTACTGGATGCCTGTCAGACGGGAGCCGCCATCTACGCGCGCGCCTTAGAAGAGCGCGATGCGGTGCGTAAAGCATTTCAGGAAGGGGAGATCAATCTTGACGCACGCGCTGCTGCTGAAGATATGTTCCTCACCCTTGCCCATCAGGTTTTGCGCCAAGGGGAGGGGTCGGGTCTCACGCCGGAGGAACTTCAGTGCCTGCACGAGAGTCTGGCGGATATCTATTACGCCAATATGAGTGTGTTTCAATCCTTGCCGGATACGTGGGCCATTGGGCAGAAATTCCCCGTGGTACCGTTGCAGCGTTTGCATCAAAAACCCGAACGCAACGCCATTATTGCAGATCTTACCTGCGATTGTGACGGTAATCTCGACAGCTTTATCCTTGCTGGGGGCGAGCAAAGCACTCTGCCGGTGCATCAGTTGCACAAGGGGGAAGATTACTACTTGGGGGTGTTTATGATAGGAGCGTACCAGGAAACCCTGGGCGATATCCATAACCTCTTTGGGGACACCCACGTCATCAGTATTCGACTCAATGCAGACGGCAGCTTTGATATCCGCAAAGAGATCAGCGGTGATACCATTGCCGATGTTCTTGGTTATGTGAACTATAAACCCGACGAGCTGTTTGAGAAAATGCGCTCCAGCGCCGAAGCGGGGGTGAAAAATGCTCAGATCACCCTGCGCGAACGTCAAGAGTTCCTGCGCGAGTTCTCTTCCGTCCTTAATGGGTACACCTATTACCGCTGAATGTTTACGCGGGTGCCCAGCTCAACTGAGTAGACATTGCGGGGTTTGACCCGCGATCTATGTAAGTAGCACAGTTGGCGAGGGAGGTCAGAAGGTCTATATCTTTATGACGGCTCCCGCCCAGGTCAATCCAGCGCCGAACGTGGTCATACCAACGGTGGCACCTTTTCTTATGGTGCCATTCTGGATTGCTTCGTTAAGGGCGATGGGAATGGACGCTGCCGAGGTGTTTCCGAAGCGCTCTACGTTGACAATCAGCTTCCCAGGTGGAATCTTGAAGCGCTTCGCGATAGCTTCTATGATGCGGTTGTTGGCCTGATGGGGGATGATAAAATCTAGGTCCTCGGCACTCAGGTTGGCTTGTTTTAGTGCTTCGTTCAGAGCTGCCGTCATGGAGGAGACTGCATGGCGGAACACTTCGCGCCCCTGCATATTGATGGTAGCGAAGTTGTTTTTTAGATCCTCCGGTGTCAAAACATGCTGACTCCCGGCAGGATTAAACAGCAACTCGCTGTAGCGGCCATCGCTGTGGATAGTGGTGCTCAGAATCCCGCTGTCGCCTTCTGCTGGGCCCAGAACTACAGCACCGGCTCCGTCCCCGAAAAGCACGCAGGTATTGCGATCTTCCCAGTTAACCATGCTGGAGAGCATCTCCGCTGCTACGACTAAAACACGCTGGTACGCGCAGGTCTGCATCAGGCTTCTGGCCAGGTGTAGACCATATATAAATCCGGAACAGGCTGCGGATATGTCAAATGCCGCAGCTTTGGTGGCACCGATTTTTTCCTGCAGCAGGCACGCCATAGCGGGGAACTTCATATCTGCACTTACGCTGGCGACAATAATTAAGTCTATCTCCGCGGCGGAGGTGGCAGCGTGATCCAGTGCCTGCTTCGCCGCATCCGCCGCTAAGTCTGACAAAGAACTGCCAGGTTCGGCAATATGCCGTTGGCGGATACCCGAACGTTCGACTATCCACGCGTCGCTGGTGTCGACAATCTGTTCCAGATCGGCATTGGTGAGAATTCGCTGCGGAACAGCGTGACCACTGCCTAAAATCTGACAGGTTTGCATGATGTATCCCCTTTTAGCAAAAAAGTTAAGCTGATGGTTTTGCTATATCAGTATTCTTTAAGGTGTTTCTCCGTGCGGTACAGCATGTAGATCAGGGCGGACATTTTGCGCAGGTAGAGCGGAACAGGGTGGTGCTCAGATATCGATCGCCGCGATCTGGTAACAGTGTAACAATCGTACCGTGTTTCATGTTTGCAGCAACCCTCAAAGCCCCAGCCACAGCGGCCCCGCTAGACATCCCTACAAATAGCCCTTCGTGAATAGCAAGATCCCGTGCGCAGTTAAAGGCTTCATTATCCTGAACAACCAGCTTGTCGTCAAGGTTTTCAGGATGATACAGCTCTGGCACGATGGATTCATTCATGTTTTTTAAGCCTTGAACCTTGTGGCAAAGGGTAGGCTCTACCCCAATTATGCTGATGGCGGGATTTTTTTCTTTAAGATAGCGTCCGGTTCCCATGATGGTGCCTGACGTTCCAAGCCCGGCAATAAAGACGTCCACCTTGGCTCTACTCTGGTGCCAGATTTCTGGGCCAGTCGTTTCGTAGTGGGCTTGTGGGTTGCTAGGATTCGCGTATTGATTGGGCATGTAGTAACGCTTGGGGTCCCCCTGCACAATTTCGTGTGCCAGACGAATGGCCCCATCGGTAGCTTGACCGTGGGCAGAGAGCATTACTTCTGCGCCGTATGCCTCCAGAACCGCGCGTCTTTCCATGCTTACACACGGGGGCATCACCAGTTTGACATGGATTCCCAGGGCAGCACCGATCATAGCCAGAGCGATGCCGGTATTGCCCGAAGTTGGTTCGAGCAAGATGTGCTCAGGGCTGAGCGCACCACTTTCGAGCGCATTTTTAATCATGTACCATGCTGGGCGATCTTTAACCGAGCCACCGGGGTTGCTCCCCTCCAGTTTAGCGAGAATGCGCACATTCTTATGCGGGTTCAGTTTCTTAAGTTCCACCAGCGGAGTATTGCCAATGGCTTGGGTTATATGTAAGCCAGAAAGAGTACTGATAAGATTCATAGCAGTATCGGTGCCATTTCTAAAAATGCGGTTAAGGTCATCGGCTCAGATGATACCATGAAGCGGGCCCCCCTTGCAGGCGAGTTTATCGAGTTTATTCTCCACCTCCGCATCTTCCAGCAGGGGTGGCGCATGTTGTGGTTTACACCGAGCGTCGAGCACCAGTGATCCTTCACAACCCCAGTGCTTATCTATATTGAAGGCGCCAATACCGTAGATGTCACGCGCGGGGTCAGAGCGGGTGAAGGTGGTCCACACAAAATTGTTGAAGGTTGCGCTGGCAAAAGCGCTGTCGTCACATAAAACCACGAGGGGAAAAGCATTGATGGAGGCCTGAATCGACAGGCTGTTGCAAAAGCGCTTCAGGTCGCGGGTGGGGCTCGAAGTGGGGCTGCCGCACGCCGGTCCCTGCACCAGCAGAACCCCGGGGATGGGCACCGCCGGATGGTCAAAGCCTGTGGGCAAGTCGAGGTTTTCGGGGCACTGGAACGGCAATGGACGCCGCGTCTCACCGCAAGCAGCTACAACCACCTTTGAACCTTGGTTGAGACCGTCACCACTGTAGTCGAGGGTGTCGATGGTGGTACAGGTCTGAAAATGGAGATCACGACGCCAGTCACAACGCTGCAGACAGTGCTGTAAAAACCCGGCGACATCTTGGATGTCAAGAGCTGGATTGTCCTGCTCATTGGCAATAAATAAATATTTTGCCAGCGACAGTTGCCCCTGCCCTAGAATGGCGTTGGCCTGAGTAAGGAGTTCCTGAGGGCGCTCTACGCGCTGGAACGGTGTATAACGCTCTGAACCAATGGCCAACAGCAACGGGTGCACCCCGGCTGCATCCACCGCGTGTACCGCCTTTATTCCAGGCAACACCGTCGGAATCAGTTCTCCAGTGAGTTCGTGGATAAAGGTGCCGAAACTGGTATCTTCCTGCGGGGGGCGCCCGACGCTAGTGAAAGGCCAGATGGCGTCGCTGCGATGGTAGACGCAATGCACATCCATAACAGGGAATTCGTGGGTCAGGCTGTAGTAGCCGAGGTGATCCCCAAACGGGCCCTCAGGCCGAGTACGCTGCGGATCGATAGAACCGCAGATGACAAAATCAGCTTCGGCTGGAAACGGAAGGGGTGCATCTCCTCGGGTCATGGCGATGCGGTGTCCGCCGAGCAGGCCGGCAAAACTGAGCTCAGGCATCCCCTCCGGCAGAGGCATAACTGCGGCAATGCTCATGCTCGGGGCTCCGCCAACAAAAACATTAACTGGCAAAGTTTTGTTTTGTTCTGCGGCAGCGGTGTGATGCACTCCTATGCCACGGTGGATCTGGTAGTGCATCCCTACCTCTTTGTCTTGAACGTAGTCATTGCCGCCAAGCTGAACCCGATACATCCCAAGGTTGGAATGGCGTAGGCCAGGGATACGCGGGTCTTCGGTGTAGACCTGAGGCAGGGTTATAAACGCGCCCCCATCATCGGGCCACGAAACCAGCTGTGGCAGTGCGCTGATGGGGCAGTGCTGCGCTAGTACTGGGGCGGTCTTGGTGTTGCGGGGGAGTAGATGCAGTGCACCCAGTGGGGTGCGGGCAAACTGCCACGGGCGTCTGAGGATGGCGCCGGGGTTGATTTTGGCTTCCACCAGGCGCTGGATGGTTGGCAGCGTATCGCGAAAAATAAAGCGAGTCCGTTCCAGGGTGCCGAATAGATTACCAAGCATGGGGAAACCACAGCCGCGCACCCTGGTGAACAGTAATGCCGGTCCGGCAGCAGCATAGACGCGGCGCTGGATGGCGGCAATTTCAAGATGTGGATCAAGCTCAGTGTCGATGCGCCGCAGCTGACCATGTTGCTCTAAGTCGCGCACGCAACTCTGCAGATTTTTATATCCCACCTGCAAAACTCCCCTTTGTTTGTGGCACTTTGCCTAGCGCTTTATGCGCTAAAGAACGAATTAATGCGCCGAATAAGAGCGAGAAGATATCCGTGGTTGCGGCGGTTGAAATCAACTGCCAGGCGTGGCAGATCCCACAGATCCGGTTCGTCGTGCTCTTGTTCAAACGCGCTACAGGCGCGAATGTTGCCACCATCATTTAGCAGTTCGTGGAACTCCTCCTGTAACGTTGCGATCTGAGCAGCACTTAACTGCTGGTTCAGGCGGATCACCAAGGTCCCATTTATATACCGACTGGAGTGGTACACACGGTAGAAGTCATTGATGATATCAACGGCCTCCTGAATATTGCTGGTGATGGTAAATAGGCCAAAGTCCTCCCCGGAGATCAGGTTGCGCGGTAACAGGATGTTGCGCATGAACTGAAACAGATCCTCCCAGTAATTGCTGTCGTCATCGTCGATGAGCACCAGCGGCATGGGTGGATTTTTCCCAGTTTGGATCAGGGTCAGGGTTTCCATCGCCTCGTCCAAGGTGCCGAATCCACCGGGGAATAGGGCGATTGCGTGAGCCTCCTTGAGAAAGGCGACCTTGCGGTTGAAAAAATATTTGTACATCAGGGTGCGCTTACTATCTACCATCACCTTGTTGGTGCTCTGTTCAAACGGGAGGCGAATATTGACAGCAAAGGAGTTTTCTGAGGTTGCTCCTTCGTTACCGGCTTCCATGATGCCGCCGCCGCCGCCGGTAATAACCATATAGTTGTTTTCGGCTAGCAGGCGCGCGAATTCGACGCATTTCTGGTAAATTGGCTCGTCGGGCTCAGTGCGGGCGGAGCCAAAAATAGTCACCTTGCGCCGGTTACGATACGGACTGAACACTTCACTGGTCAGGCGCATCTCGTTCATAGTGGTTCGAATCAGCTTTAGGTCGGCGAGGTAGTCGTTGGAGACTCCAGCTTTTAGGGCGCTGATGATCATGTCGCGGATGACTTTGGGATGATGTACCCCCACCGTTTCAAGAAGTTCATCAATTTTGGTATCTACAGCGCCGTTTTTGCGTTTAAAAGTCAAATCCATTATAAAAATCCGTAAGCAGGGTTAATAAGTCATCCAAGTAGTATTTCAGGATATGCTCCGCATCAGCATGGGGCTGCCATTGAGGCGTTGCACACCTATGAGCAGACCGCGCGGGTTCGAGCCTGCATAGCGTCGGTCCACTTCAGTGTAGTGGGTGCGAAGAGTCCTTTCCAAGCGGTAGAATTCTGCCACCTGTTCTGCATTCATGTGGGCCTCTATCTGTTCGCAGATAAAGGTTATACAGTTGAACGGGCGCAGCGTTACACCTAGGCTACAGCCTGTACGGGTTAAAAACGGACAGGTGTTGCTGAAGTTCGCCTGCGGCAGTTGTTGTTTCAGCAGGGCTGCGGCAACATTGAGCAGGGTCATGTGGTTATGCCCATCTCCACAGCATGACCCAGAGCAGGCATGGCAGATATCCTGTCCTCCGGCCTGCAAAAACAAGGTATGGAGGTTCTTCTGCAGCACTTGAATCAGTGATATGCGCTGTTGCAGCCACTGGAGCTCACTCTCATCGATGCTGCTTAGCTCACACTGCAGTTGGTTAACTAGGGTTTCCCAGTGTTTTTTACGTTCAGATATCAGCATAGGAAGGCCGGATTGAGATGCTTGACTGAGGCGAGATGCACTACATATACTTTACTTAAAACAGCACGGATTGAAAAGGTCGAAGAAGCCCATAAGCCGGGTTCTGTGCTGCGGTTCTGTTGCCAGTACCGCAGTAGCGATCATTCCTCTAGAGCCGCCGTTGCCAACGGCTTCAAGCAGCCAACCCGGAAGCCTCGGACGGACCGTCCTCAAACGCTTCTCTATTCGGCCTTGCTCCGGATGGGGTTTACCTAGCTTCCGCCGTCACCGGCGGAACTGGTGAGCTCTTACCTCACCGTTTCACCCTTACCTCTACCCACGGGTACAGGCGGTCTGTTTTCTGTGGCACTTATCCCTGGGGTCACCCCCGGTTCCCGTTAGGAACCATCCTGTCCTGTGGAGCCCGGACTTTCCTCCCGCTTTATCCGTTAAGATAAAACCGGCGAGCGCCTGTGCTTCTTCGACCTTGTTTCATTGTAACAGAGTTTATTGGTCTTCTGCTATATATAACAGGCGGTTGCACTGTGGGCAGGTAGAGATGTTCTTGCTTTTAAGCATATTGTTGAAGAACTGGGGTGGCAGCCGCATGTGGCAGCCGCAGCAGGTGTAGTTTTGCGCCTCAACTAGAGCAATGCTGTTTAGGCGACTAAGAACCAGCTCATAGTGGTTGCGCAGTGCTTCAGAAACCTGGCGGATAAGTTTGTCGCGCTTGGGTGTTTCCGCAGCTTCTACCCCTTCGAGTTCGGTAACCAAGGTAGCAATGTCGCGTAGCTCACCCTTATTGGTATTCTTGAATTCATTGAGCTCAGTTTGTTTATCGTTTTGGTCGGCTTCGAGTTCATCAAGTACCTGCTGCTTAAGTTTCAGCGCTTCCTCGGTATCTTTAGTGTTTTTCTTTGCGGCATCTACTTCTTTCAGGATCGCGAGATACTCTTTCTGGGTTTTGACTTCTGGCAGGCGGTCTTCGGCTCTGGTTACATTGTCCTGTTCTTTGGCCAGATCCTGGTTCAGGCCGGAAACATCCTGTTGCACTGCGTCAATCTGCTCCTGCATTGTGGCGATAGCGCTTTCGAACTTTTCCGTCTGAGCCAAGAGTTTCTCTTTGCGGGTGAGAAGTTCGACCTTTTTCCGGCGCGCTTCGAGAATTTTCTGGTCGAGCTCCTGAACATCTATCAATTGTTGTACTTCTTCTTTCACGTCATGTCCTCCGTAGTAGCGTAAGGCCGGGGCGATTCCGGCTCTTAAATAAAGATGAATGGATCCTTTTCAGCGGGTGCAAGAATAATTTCTGCGGCGTAACCATGTAGGTGCAGTGCAGGAGCGAGGGTATTCTGCAACCCAGTGGCTACAATAATTTCGGTGGCAAAGTGTCCTGCGTCAATGACACTTATGCCAAGCTCAGCGGCACTCTGAGCTTCATGATATTTCAGATCACCGGTTACCAGTACGTCGGCGCCGCTAAATTTAGCAGCATACAGGGCACTGCTGCCGCTGCCGCTACACACCGCGACGCGGTGCACAGGGGCATCTTGCGAGCCGACAATTCTGAGGGTTGCGCACTTGAGTTGTTCTTTACAGATGTGGGCAAATGCTGCCAGCGTCGTAGGTTCAGGAAGTTTGCCTATGCGCCCTAGGCCGGTAGTGCGGGCTTGATTGTGCAGTTCATATAGATCATAGGCCACCTCTTCATAGGGATGGGCTTTGCGCATGTGGGCCAGAACTTTGTTGATGCTACGGTGTGGGACAATGGTCTCAACGCGGGTTTCTTCCACCTGTTCTTCCTGTCCTGGGGTCCCCAGAAATGGATTTGCGTTGGCACCGGGGCGAAATTGCCCCCGTCCTTCCACACTGAAAGCGCAGTGGTCGTACTGGCCTATGTGACCAGCGCCGCCGCGAAATAGTGCCTGTAGTAATTCTTCTCGGTGAGCAGTGGGGGCGTAGACCACGAGTTTGAAAAAACGGTCTTGGTCTGAAGGTTGTAAAATTTGTGGTTCAGTTAGTTGAAGAGTCGCGGCTAGCCAGTCGTTAAGACCATTTGTGCCACTGTCGAGATTTGTATGTGCGCAAACTATGCTTATATTATGTCGCAGAGCGTAGGCGATGATTCTGCCAGTAGGGTCTGACGTGCTGATGCGTTTTAGGGGTTTGAAGATCAGAGGGTGGTGGGTCAAAAGTAACTGGCAGTTGTTGGCATGGGCGCTGTGTAGATTTTCCAGGCTTGGGTCGAGAGCAACCATAATGCGTTGAACCGCGTTATCTGGTTCGCCCACCTGCAGGCCGACATTGTCCCATTCCTGCGCCAGATCCGGGGGGTAAAATCGATGTAAAATTCCGATAAAATCTTGCACATGCAAAGTATTGCGTTTCATCCTTTTTGTCACCATATCTGCCTGGGTCAGTTGGGCAAAAAAAGAGAGTGCAGCTTAAAAAGATGCACTCTCGGTTCTATCAAAATCTGTGTTGCCTATGTGTGCCTGTTTCTGCCAACCGCGCACCAAAAAAAGGGGATCTAGCTGCGTTCGAACCATGTAATGCCTGTGAGAAATGGTGGGCCCACCAGGACTCGAACCTGGGACAGACCGGTTATGAGCCGGCGGCTCTGACCAACTGAGCTATGGGCCCGTAGATGTAACTACAAGCGCGCATGATAGGTATTTATCCCCTGAAATGTCAAACGAAAAAACGGGCATGCAGATACTTTTTTTTGTCTATGTATCTTTGCAATCCATAGGTTGTCGGATAAAAATGCGTTGGAAGTAACTGTGGCGCTGAACACATGTTACAATGATGGCACGCAAATGCTAAAGTAATTAGCTGGGGGTACGCAGACGGATGTTACCTAAATGGCAGGTGGAGCAGAGTTGAAAACGACAAATACCACTACAATAACTGTTGTATGTGAAAATAGTGTAGGGCGCGCTATTCCAGTGGTGGGCGAGCACGGGTTCGCCTGCCTGATAGAGCGCGGCATTACCCAGATTCTGGTTGATACTGGCCAAGGTTTCGGGATAGAGCAAAATATGCGTGTGCTGCACAAGGATTTACGTGTCTTGGACGGTGTAATTCTCAGTCACGGTCACTACGACCACGTTGGCGGGCTAGATAAGGTGTTGGCGCATACTGGTGGCATAGATGTTTTTGCGCACCCGGAGATATTTGTGCCTCGTTACTCGTGTAGCAGCCATGCTCTGCGTTTTGTCGGAATTCCGCAGCGACGCGAGCTTCTTGAAGCCTTGGGGGCCACCTTTAGGTGGACACCACAATTCTGTCAGATAGCACCGGGTATACATGTCACCGGTCAAGTGCCTCGCCGCACAGCGTATGAACAAGGTGCTGCTGAGTTGGTAGTGCCGGACGCGGAGGGAGGATTTCAGCCCGACCCATTTAATGACGATATGGGGGTAGTGGTGGAAACATCACACGGGTTGGCGGTTATTCTCGGATGTGCCCATTCCGGAATGATCAATATTTTACTGCAGATTCGTGAGCATTTCCCTGCACAGAAGATCCATGCCGTTCTGGGTGGAACCCATCTGGGCCCGGCGAGTGCACAGCAGTTTGAGGCGACCATGCAGGATCTGGAACAGTTCGACGTCCAGCATATTGGAGTGTCGCACTGTACCGGGCAGAATCGTGCTGCAATGATGCGCGAGCGTGTCGGGCAGAAGTTTTTCTTCGGCTCTGTGGGGGCGGTATTGCAGCTTTAATAGACACATAATTAAGTACAAATTACGGGAGGATTCAGAATGAAATGGTTAAAGTTTACAGGGATAGTGCTACTTGTAGTACTGGCTGGATGCGCCAGTCGAACTTCATCTCAGGTATATTCCAGGGATCAGGCACAACAGCAGATGTCGGTATACTACGGCACGGTGCTGACCGTGTCCCCAGTAAAGATTGAAGGCACCAAAAGCGGTGCCGGCGCTGTTGCTGGCGGAGTGGTGGGCGGCATAGCTGGACATAGTGTAGGTGGCGGTCACGGTCAGGCATTGGCAACAGCGGCTGGCGCTGTCGGTGGCGCATTACTCGGTGCGGCAACTGAGCAGGGGGTGACCAAAACTGATGGTTTGGAAATTACCGTGGAGCTCGATAACGGGGAGATTTTGGCGATAGTACAGGCCGATGATGTTCCGTTTTATGTGGGCGATCGGGTGCGCATCGTACGTGGTGCGGGTGGAATGATCCGGGTGCGCCAGTAACGGCGGACAGCATCCTACGTAAGGCCTTGATTGCACTATATCTAAATATGACTTAAACGGTTGCAGAATATGTAAAATTCTGTCACACTGGCATTTACAGAAGTGCATGTTCCGTGTTTAATAGGCGCGTATTATGGCCCGAGTGTGTGGCTGCAAAAGTCAATTGACCAAAAGTGTAACTAAGGAAAGGAGCGAGCAGATGCTTACAATTACAGATGAAGCAAAGGCCGAGTTGCAAAACGTTCTGCAGCAGAATCCCGGCAAATCGGTGCGGGTGGTTATGGCAGGCTTTGGCTGAGGTGGTCCCTCTTTGGGACTGACTCTGGATGAGTCAAACGAAGACGATACCCGCCAGCAAGTAAATGAGATCGACGTGCTCCTTGATCCGCAAGTAGTCAGGTTTGCCGATGATCAGGTCATCCATTTCGTGCAGGATGGTTTTACTATTACATCCAAAAGCGGCGGTGGCTGTGGATCCAGTTGCGGTGGTTGCGGAAGCTAGAGCGCGAGGTCAGCGGTTGCTTTTCGGTTTACGGTTTAGTGCAGCAGTGATGAAAATCCGCAGCGTACCTTTAGATAGGCAAAAGGCGAATCCGATAATTCGGGTTCGCCTTTTGTGTGGGTGATTTTCTGTTTTCGCGGATGGCTTTTCTGACGGGCACTGCCGACAGCGCCATGCGCCTGAAATTGATTCACGCCTGCTCCCACTCGTACAGGCGGTGCTGGATGAAATTTATGATATCCGCGTGGGCGGTTTTGTCCAGCTTATCTGCAGAGATGGAAGGTCCGAACTCGAAGTGGATGGTGCGCTCTGGCACGATGCGACCGAAATCTTTTAGATGACGTCCATTCTCCCATGCATCGGTTTTAAGAGCCAGAGGCACCACCGGTACCCCGGCTTTCTGCGCGAGTTTAAGGCCGATGGTGTTGAAGCTCTCCGGAGTAAATTCGGCGGTACGGGTGGTCTGCGGGAACACTACAATCGAGACACCACTGTGCAGGCGCTCTACCCCTTGAGTAAGGACGGCTTTTAAGTCTTCGCGTGCGTTGGTGCGGTTGACTAGTACCGGGTTGCGTGAACGCATCACGTGCTTGAACAGGGGGTATTCAACCAGACTCTTTTTGACCACAAAAGTAACGCGCTGGTAAGGTGCAATCAACGTCGGCAAAACAAATGTTTCCAAGGTGCTCATGTGGTTGGCAATAAACACGCAAGGTTGCGGATTGGTGCACAGGGTTTCCATCCCTCGGATATCGAAGGTGCAGCCACAGCGCTCCAACGCGCGGATGATGTGAAGGCTGCTTTTGGCCCAGTCTCCGTCGGTAAAGATCCCCTTTTTTGCCATGTTTGCACTGCGAATCACCGTCCAGATGGCCTGCAGGTAGAATGAAGGCGTGGGCAGAAGGGTACACAGCTTTCTGCTCGCTCCCGGCGCAGTTGCGTAGCAACCAGCGGTTATGGGTATGGTAATCATGTAAATCCTCTTTTAGCTCGGCCCGCACGGATGGTTGTAAGAATAGGTCCGATAAAATTTTAATCCGGATGGCGTGCTTAGCTACTGCTTGCGTTTTTGTAAGTCTTTATGTGTGGCGTGAGCAGGCACGACAGCCGGCAAAACGCTCACATTATAGGTACGTGGCTGTATCGGCGTCCAGCGTTATCTCTCACTACTAAGCACATAGCTTACAAAATTTAAAAGTAAAAAACTATGAATATGAATTCTAGCATGAAAAAAAACCAGACTGGATTTACGGTGAACAACGTGCGGCAGGTATTGGGCCAACGCACACCACTCATGATAAAGTCTGCGTCGCAGCATCGTGACGCCGCAGTCGCACTGATTCTAAGAGATTCACTGACCTCGGGCTCTCTTAGCCCCGAGTTGCTTTTGATTCAGCGGGCACAGCACCCACAGGATCCGTGGTCGGGAAATCTGAGTTTTCCCGGTGGCAAGATTGACCCCGAAGACCGATCAGTCTATGCGGCGGCTGTGCGCGAAACCAGGGAAGAGGTTAATTTGTGTCTGCACCGGGAACACTGTCTGGGACAGCTAGATGATATCTATGCCGTAAGCGTGAAGGTTCGGGTAAGCGCGTTTGTGTTCAATGTGCCGGCGCATTTTGATTATGTGCAGGGCAATTACGAGGTTCAACGACATTTCTGGGTTCCTATGGCCCACTTTCTGAGTGGCGATTATCATGCTATGCGTACTATTGATTGGCAGGCAAACAAAGCAGAAGTGCCCTCCTTCCTTATTCACCCCGAAGCCCCGCCCTTGTGGGGGTTGACGTACCGCTTTGTGCGCCAATTGTTACGCCACTGTGGTTTCAATGTAAACCCTGCACGCTGAGGAGTAAGCTCTTAAGCACTCTTTGTAGAGCGCGCAATGTATGCAGAAACCGGCCTCTGCAACGGCTATGCATGACATCTGCGATAATTCTAACGGTATTTCTATCCCTGTTTAGCTTGGATGATCTTCTGGTTTCACACACCTCGACAAGTCTTTCAGCTGTTTACTTTCTAGCCCCCAATGGTTACCCTGTTTTTCTTTTGGTTGTTGAAGTTTCTTATCTTTTTCACTTGGGTGTAAGTTCTTTATCTGTCCAAGGTGTTCTGGTAGGATTGAATGCACGTTCTCATGCTTTGGCTTTAATTTTACTTAGGTAGGTGCTGAGTGGCTGCGCTATAGAGATGTTTTCTAGGGGATGTATTCTGGTGAAACTGCTTTGCATGGAGTCAACATGTTGAGATGGTTACTGCTTGTAATTGCGGCGGTACATATTACCCTCGCCCCCGGGGTAAGTGCCACGCCTATGGGTTCAGCTGTCAGCAACTCTGAAGCACAGACGCGTGGGTTGGTATTTGGAGTCCACCCGTTTATGTCCGCAGCAGAGTTGCAGCGGCGTTTCTCTCCACTGTTGGAATATCTTGAGGTCCATATCGGGTCTCACATCGATTTAAAAATTGCATCGAGCCATGCTGAAGCAGTGGAAATGTGCGCAGAGGCTCAAGTAGATTTTGCCTTTGTCGGCCCCTCTTTGTACGCTCAAGCCACTAGGCAAGACCCGCGTATCCTACCCCTAGGCGTGATCCTGGGAGCCTACCCGCGTTTGCGCGGGGTTATCGTGGTGCGAGAGGATAGCCTTCTGACCAAAATCCCTGACCTCAAGGGTACACGCTTCGCATTTGTCGCCCCCGAGGCCACTGTGGGCTTTCAGGTGCCATTGTATGTTCTTGACCAGTCTGGGGTTCATCTGCAAGACCTATCAGGGTACAGTTTTTTAGGTAACCATGCCAATGTTGGATACGCCGTATTGGCGGGGCGCTTCGATGCCGGGGCGGTGAAATATGAGATGTTTGAGCGCCTGCAATCCAGTGGACTACGGATTTTAGCCTATACCCCAGAGGTTGTAGATCAGACCTTTTTGGCAACTGCGCGGGTAGAGCCACCTTTAGCTCAACAGGTAAAAAACATTCTGCAGCAAATGAATACCAGCCCGGAGGGGCGCAAGGTTCTGACCCAGTTGCGTGCCGACATCACTGGGATTGTCCCTGCTGAGGATGCAGAATTTACCGCTCTGCGCTTTTATGCCGATTACGCACAGAGATGTCTGAGGGATAGCCGTGAGCAGTCGCACCAATAGTCCAGAACGCATCAGCACCTACAAGAAGGTGCAGCTTGTGATGGCACTGTTTTTGTTGGGACTGCTGTTATGCGGGCTTGTGCTCATCAATTTTCAGCGTGAACAACTTCTGCACGATGCCATGGAGCGTACCTTTGAAACCGAGCAGAACCTGCTGGCGAATTTGTTGACGGAGCCGCTATTGCGGTCTGACTACGTGCAGGTGCGGAATACCCTTGAGGGTTTTTTTGCAGGGCACACGGCCTATCATGAAATCATACTCCTGGCCCCTAACGGGTTTGAGGTGTTTCGCGCGACTCGTGCCGAGGGCGAAATTTTGTACCAATGGCGTGCTCAAGTTGAAGTGGGGTCAGAGGTACATAATCTTCATACCCTGATCCTGAAAAAATATGTTACCAACTCCATTTTACGCTGGACACAAAGCATGTGGCTGGTGGGGCTGTTCATTCTAGTTTTTCTGGCGACGTTTGGGCGGTTACTATGGATGGTGGTGCGCTCTTTAGGGCTTGATCCTTTAAGTAGTGAAATGGAGCGCCAGCAGCGTTCTTATCGGAGTATCTTCGATAACTGCCCGGACGGTATTCTGGTACGTGATTGCACCGGGAAGCTGCTAATGGCCAATGAGCCATTCCTGAACATGCTGGGAGGGCATGCCATAACCGACCTGCAGGCCAGCAATGTCCCGCTCTTAAACAACAGGGATAAGTGTAATAATTTTGACCCTGTGCTGGCAGGGGGAACGATGGTGTTTGAATGTGAGCAGTATACCAATATGGGCACTGCCCTGCCTCTTGAGGTTCACAGCGCCCGGATAACTTTTGGAGGAGCGCCGGCGGTGTTGAGCACTGTGCGGGATATCAGCAAACGGCGCGAGAAGGAGTGGCATCTGCGCCAGCTTTCCCTAGTGGTGGAAAATAACACCGAAGGAATGTTGGTAACCGACATGCAGGGCAAGATTCTTGCAGTGAATCGTGCGTTTACCCAAATCAGCGGCTACACTGAAGCAGAGGTGCTGGGGGAAAATCCACGTATTCTGCAATCGGGTCTGCACAAGCCTGAGTTTTATCGTCACATGTGGACGGAGCTGCACAAAAAAGGGGTATGGCAGGGTGAAATCTGGAATCGAAATAAGAGCGGTAATGTATATCCTGAATGGCTGACTATCAGGCGCCTTGAGGATGAACAGGGTAAATTCAAAAGCTATGTAGCTATTTTCAGCGACTTAAGTGAGCAAAAGGCGCAGGAGGAAAAACTTACACAGCTAGCCCAGACTGATCTGCTCACCGGTCTGCCCAATCAATTGTTGTTTCGCGACCGCCTCCAACAGGCGGTTATCCACGCCGAAGGTGACAGTGGGCGCGATATGCTGGTTGTCATGACCATTGGGCTGGATCATTTCAAAAAAATCAACGATAGCCTTGGACACAGTGCCGGAGATCAGGTGGTGGTTCAGATGGCCCGGCGTCTGCACACTTGTGTGCAGGAAACGGATACCCTCTCACGCCTGCGTGGGGACGAATTTGCCCTGCTGTTGCTGGATGCAGGGGATAAGCATACTATCCGCAGTGTGGCGGAACGACTGTTAAGCGCTATGCGTGAACCTCTGCATGTAGAAGATGTTGATCTGTTCATGACAGGCAGCATCGGTATCGCTCTGTATCCACAGGATGCCAAAGAACACGACTTGCTGCTGCAGCAGGCCGATGTCGCCATGCATCAGGCCAAGGATCGGGGCCGGGATAGGTTCTGCTTTTTCTCTGCAGAATTTTCCGCCGAAATAGCCGAAGATCTGAAGCTTGAAGCGCAGTTGCATAAGGCGCTGGAAAATAGGGAATTGCTGTTGTATTACCAGCCTCAGATGGATATCACCACAGGTGAGATTGTCGGGGCTGAGGCCCTACTGCGGTGGAATTCAGCCGAATTGGGCTGGGTTGGTCCGGACAGAATGATTCCGGTCGCTGAAGATAGCGGACTGATTGTCCCCATCGGCACATGGGTTATGCAGCAGGCGGCGGAGTTTATTCAGCGCTATTATGCTCGAAGTGGGCGCTGGACATGCCTGGCGGTGAATGTGTCAGCAGTCCAGTTTATGGAAGCTGATTTTGCGGATATTGTCGCTGGAATTGTAGCGCACTACGGTATTCCCGCTTCTTGTCTCGAACTTGAATTGACTGAAAGTCTGATGCTAAGAGATGTAGAAGAAGCCATCACGCGCATGAATGTGTTGCGCGATCTTGGCGTAGGCCTGGCGCTGGATGACTTCGGCACGGGGTATACATCGCTTGCATACTTAAAACGTTTTCCGATCGATAAAATTAAATTGGATCGTGCCTTTGTCTCCGATATTCACAAAAACCTTACCGATGCCGCCTTGGCACAGTCACTCGTGGCCTTTACCCGCGTGCTGGGGCGCAAACTGGTAGCAGAAGGGGTTGAAGAGCCAGTTCAGGCCGAATGTCTGGTGCGCATGGGATTTAAATATGCCCAAGGTTTTCTATACTCCAAGCCGCAGCCCGAAGAAGAGTTTATCGCGTTGCTAGACGCCGCTGCGCGCAAAGCGTAGGGGTGGAATTTATTCCCATCCATTTTGGTTGAGTAATCTTGCGGGCGATCCTTTTGTTGCTGTATTCGCCGCGGTACCTACGTGCCGTGCGCGGGGGCCCACACGGCCTTCCTCTCCTGGCGTGGGATGTAAGGGCAATTCATGAATTGCCCTTACATCGGCATGAAAAGGAACAGGCGGGACAGCCCGACTCCGTTGGGTTATGGGACGATATAGCAGTCTGACCATTTACACAGAGGGTAAAATAGCGTAACATCGCCTCTTTTATCGATTTTCTACGCTTTATGTGCAGCTAACAAGCGTAAACTCTTCCAAGGCAACAGGTGACACATCCATGCTTCGGCATATGCGACGACGCATTCTCTCTGTACTATCCCGTTTTTCCGTCAGTGAAAACACCTTCATGGTCACCCTCGCGCTTATTATTGGGGTGCTGGCCGGGGTGTGTAATTTTCTCTTCCGCCGTGCCATTGAATTTTTCCACTGGCTGGTCATGGAACAGGGGATTGCTTGGTTCGATATATCCTTTACACAGTGGAGCGCCAGCCGGTTCTGGGTGGTGTTGTTCCCGGTCACGGGTGCTTTATTTCTGCTTCCATTTGGGATCTTCTTTGCCAAGGATATGAAATTTGGCTTTTCCGCGTTTTTGGCCCAGGTAAATCTGCGTGGTGCAAAAATTCCAGGACGCACCATTATTACGCGGGGATTGGCCAGTGCCATCACCCTTGGAACCGGTGGCAGCGCCGGGCAAGAGGGCCCCATAGCTCAGATCGGTGGAGCGGTGGGGAGCAAATTTGGCCAGGGGTTCAAGGTTAGCGGTAACCGCCTTAAGGTACTGGTGGCGTGCGGAGTGGCAGGTGGAGTGGCGGCTACCTTTAATGCTCCCATTGCTGGGGTGTTCTTCGCTCACGAAATTGTACTGCTTGCCTCATTCGAACTCTCCAGTTTTACCTCCATAGTGATCGCCAGCGGTATGAGTACGGTGGTTTCCCGCGCCCTGCTTGGCAATGAAGTGGTGTTCAGTGTGCCACCATATCAGGCTGGTTCCATGTGGCAACTGGTGCTGTATGCCCTGCTCGGCGTAGTCGTGGGGGTGTTGGCTTCCGGATTTATCGGCATGCACATGCAAGTAAAGACGATGTTTGATAAGCTTCATCTACCGCGCTTGACCAAGCCGATTCTTGGTGGTGTGCTCGTTGGAGTTATCGGAATCGTTTTGCCCCAGGTGTTTGGCAACGGTTACGAGTTCATGGATCAGTTTCTCCACGGACAGGGTTCTATCCTGCTGCTCCTTGCTCTGATACTGTTCAAGGCGATGGCGACATCCATAACCATCGGCTCCGGCCTGCCGGGGGGAATGTTTGCGCCCGTATTGTACCTTGGTGCAGTCACCGGCGGCGGCTTTGGCAAGATCGCCCAACTCTTGTTTCCGTATTTGCATATTCAACCGGGTGCTTTTGCCCTTATCGGGATGGGGGCGTTCTTATCCGCCGCGACCCATGCTCCCATGACCGCGATTTTTCTCATCTGGGAGATGACCTCATCATATGATGTCATTGTTCCTATCATGATTGCTTGTGTTATAGGTACCACCATCAGTCGTCATTTTAACAAGGACAGTCTCGATACCGTTGAACTTTCGCGTGCCGGGATAGATTTAGAGGCAGGCAAAGAGCGCAATATCATGAAATCCATCAAGGTTGGTGAAGTGATGGTGGTAAACCTTGAAACCGTTCCAGAATGGATGACTCTGCGCCAGTTCGCCGATTTTATATCCCACACCCGCCATACCAACTTTCCCTTGGTCAACGCCGCCGGAAAGCTCAGCGGCATTATTTCTGTGCAGGATTTTCTTGGGGTGGTGTTTGAAAAAGACCTGCTCGATCTGGTGGTGGTTAAAGAACTGGCCACCACAGAGGTGGTAACTGTACTGGCTACAGAAAATCTGGATGAGGCTATGCGTCGGATTGGCTATCGCAATATCGAGCAACTGCCGGTAGTGTCACAACTCGACCCTGATCACTTGGTTGGTCTGATTTCACGCCGCGATATGGTGTCGGCGTACAATCGTGCCCTGATGGCGCGCTCCTTGGAGGAAGAATATGTCTGAGTCTGCATCCCAGCTCAACCCCCAGCAGCGTGAAGCGGTGGAGTATGGCGATGGTGCCCTGCTGATCCTTGCTGGAGCCGGTTCTGGCAAAACCAGCACCCTGACCCAGCGCGTGGTACACCTGATTAAAGAGCGTGGCGTACCTCCGTGGCGGATTTTGGCCGTCACCTTTACCAATAAAGCCGCCGCCGAAATGCGTACCCGCATTGAAGCCAGCCTAGGCGGCAGCGAATCTCCGTGGATATCTACTTTTCACTCTGCGTGCGTGCGGATTCTGCGCCGCGAAATCGAGATACTCGATGGCTTCAGCTCCTCATTCACCATCTATGACGATCAGGATCAGGAGCGCCTGCTCAAACTAGTGTTAAAGGAGTTGGGGCTCAGTGACAAAGATGTGAAGCCTAGAGCGGTTGCGGGTGCAATTGACGGTGCCAAAAACAAGGGGCAACTGCCGGAAGATTATCCGCAACATACTCCTCAACAGCGCTTAACTGCACGGGTGTATGTAGAATATCAAGAGCGTCTGCGCCGCGCTAATGCCCTCGATTTTGGGGACTTGTTGCTTCAGTGTGTACGTCTGTTTGAGGCGCATCCAGCCATTTTAGCTAAGTATGCGCAGCGGTTCTTGCATGTGTTGGTAGACGAGTTTCAGGATACCAATATAGTGCAGTACCGCCTGATGCAGATGTTGGCTTCCGAGCATGGCAACTTGTGTGTCGTTGGCGATGATGATCAATCCATCTATCGTTGGCGTGGCGCGGAGGTGGGTAACATCCTCGGCTTTGAAGGAGCATACAACGGGTGTAAAACCATCAAGTTGGAGCAGAATTACCGCTCCACCGAGGTTATCCTTGAAGCTGCGGGGCAGGTGGTGGCCCACAATGTCGGGCGCAAAGGAAAAACTTTGTGGACCAAAAAACAGGGAGGAGAGCTGATCGGGGTCGCGGAGTTGGACGATGATCTGGAAGAGGCGCGCTACATCGTGCAGTGCCTTGATCGGGAGCGTGCCGCCGGGCGCAAGCTTGGGGATATGGCGCTGCTATATCGCACCAATGCCCAGTCGCGTGTGCTGGAAGAAACCCTGATGCGTGAGGGGATGGCGTATGTGATGTTCGGCGGAACGCGCTTTTTCTCGCGGATGGAGATCAAGGACGTCCTCGCGTACCTACGCGTGCTGGTAAATCCGGCCGATTCGGTGTCGGCGCGGCGTATCATCAACGTTCCAGCGCGCGGTATCGGTGCCGCCACCGTAGCTAAAATTGGTCAGTTGGAGAATGAAGCCGGTGGGTTTTATCCTGCCTGCCGTCTGACGCTTAAAACCGGAGTTCTGTCCGGTGCGGCAGCCGGACGGGTGGAGCGCTTTGTCGCAATGATGGAGGATTTTGGTGCACGCCTGACGGATACTCCCTATCCACAGTTGACCGCTGAGCTTGTAGAGGCAAGTGGTTACGCACAGATGCTTAAGACCGATAACACCCAAGAGAGCCGCGATCGCCTGGATAACCTCGACCAATTGCTGGCGGGAATGGAGGAGCGGAGCGGTAACGCGGTGGAGTTGCAGGATTATCTGGAGCAGATCGCCCTGGTGACGGATATGGATACCCAGAATATGCAGACCGATCGGGTGACCCTGATGACGCTGCATGCCGCCAAAGGGCTGGAATTTCCGGTGGTGTTCATGACCGGGATGGAGGAGGGGGTTTTCCCCGGTGAGCGCGCGGGCATTAGTGGCGATGGTGGCGATGGCGGCGAGCAACTAGAGGAGGAGCGGCGCCTGTGCTATGTAGGGATGACCAGAGCACGGGAGAAACTCTACATGACCAATGCCAGACGCCGCCGGGTGTATGGTAGCTATCAGTTCAATCGGCCGAGCCGATTTCTGTCGGAGATTCCCACTCATCTACTGGAGGTGGAGGGGAAAAAGAATATAGGGAAGGTGGCAACTCCCGCCGCCAGCCATAACCTGGCCGATCTCTTTGCTCAAATGCCAACAGAATCAGGGCAGCAAGGGAATCCGGCTGGGCGGGCAGAGCAGTATTCGCCACCAACGCACTCCGTGGATGGACCGGTAATTGAGGTGGAACCCCATGAACAGCCTAAGGCAGGAATGCGACTCGGAAGTCGAGTGCAACATGCCCGCTTTGGCATTGGCACGGTGCGGCGCATGGAAGGGGCGGGGGATAAACAGAAGGTGGTGGTGTATTTCAACCGCTTCGGAGCCAAGCGCCTACTGCTCAAATTCGCCGGGCTGGAACTGGTTTGACCAGTACATAAAGTGCCACCGAATGGTGGTTAGTAACCATAAGGGCACGGCATGCCGTGCCCTTACATGCAGGGTTGTCCCACCGCAATCCTCTTCGAGCTGCGGTAGGGGCAATTCATGAATTGCCCTTGCACTTTATTTGCCTGCCCCTATGTTTATTTATAGCGGTGGCAGTAACTCTTCCAGTACCGCGAAGTATTCCTGCATGTCTGTCGAGGTCATGTCGGCCATGTGGGGGATACGGAACGTCTTATTCTTGATTTTACCGTAGCCGTTATCCATAGCGAAGCCGCGTAAGCCCGCCTGTTTTTTTATCTCTTCCAGATTAACGTTGCGCGAATTTAGCACGCTGGTCAACGTTTGAGACGCATACCCTTCGGCGGCGAAAATCTCGAACCCTTGGCTTTTGGCCCAGTCGCGCGTCATTTTGGCCATACACGCATGGCGCTCATACCTGTTCTGCAAACCCTCGGTAAACATTTTTTTCAACTGCGCATCCATGCCGTAGATAAGGCTGATACATGGAGTGCTGGGGGTATTGTGCTTCAGGTCATTTGTTTCGAATTCTTCAAAGTCAAAATAGTAGCCGCGGTTCGGCGTGGTCTTGGCTTTATCCAGTGCTTTGCGCGACACGGCGCATACTGCCAGCCCCGGCGGCAAACCGAACGCCTTCTGTACTCCGGCCAGACATACATCCAGCCCTAGAGCAGAGAAATCGATCGGAACTGCGCTCATCGAAGAAACCGTATCGACGATGAAGCTGACATCGGGGTATTTTTTCATCACTTCGGCAATACTTGCCAAGGGCGACATTACTCCGGTGGAGGTTTCGTTGTGTACTAGAGTCATGGCATCATATTTGCCGCTCATTAGCGCTTCGTCCACCAACTCAGGGGTGATGGGCTGCCCCCATTCTGCAGAAAAAAGATCGGCTTCCAGACCGCAGCGTTTGGTGACGTCGTGCCATTTGGTGCTGAAGGCGCCGTTGCCGAAGTTGGCGCAGCGCTTCTGCACTAGGTTTCGGACCGCCCCTTCCATAATGCCGAAGGCGCTAGAGGTAGACAGAAAAACCGGCTCCTGGGTATGCAACAAGGTCTGAAGCTGGCCGGTGACGCTGGCATGGAGTTGGGCATATTCGGGCATACGGTGCCCTATCATCGGGCTTGACATGGCGGCAAATACATCAGCACTTACTTCCACCGGCCCGGGAATGAAGAGTTTCTTTTTCATCAATGGTCCTTTCGCAAAAGGGATTTAGTTGATTTATTCAACAATTTTGCTGGTGTAGCATGGGGCATAATCGCTGTCAAGCGCCAGAAATCCAGCCCTGCTTCATCTCAGAATGCTGGCTCCAACGCCTGAGGGAAGAATTTCTTGCACCAAGCCTTGACAATCCAGTGTAGCTGATTATATTGTCCACTGTTGTTAGCACTCGTCAAAACAGAGTGCTAACAAAGACGCAAGCGAAGGTAAATGGAATGTGCTTACAACTAACGGCAATTATGCCGCAAATAACACCACATAAAAATAGGGAGAGAATAGCTATGAACATCAAACCATTGCATGACCGTATTATTGTAAAGTGTGTTGAGGAAGAGACTAGAACTGCTGGTGGTATCATTATCCCCGATACCGCATCCAAAGAGAAGCCTCAGCAGGGTGTGGTGCTTGCAGTTGGTTCTGGTAAGGTGACGTCTGAAGGCAAGGTACTGCCCATGACTGTTAAGGTAAATGACAAGGTGCTGTTTGGCAAATATGCCGGTACCGACATCAAGCTTGAGGGTGATGATTACCTTATTCTGCGTGAAGAAGATATCCTTGGCGTCCTCGTTTAGTTAATGTTTCCGGCCCTATGAGGCCCGGGATTTAATTCGATCCAAAACCTGAAAAATCAGATAGGAGTTTTAGTATGGCTGCAAAAGAGATTAAATTTTCAGAAGCTGCGCGCGCCGACATTCTCGCTGGAGTGAACAAACTCGCAGATACAGTCAAGGTTACCCTCGGTCCCAAGGGGCGTAACGTCGTAATCGAAAAATCATTCGGCGCTCCTTTGATCACCAAGGATGGCGTTACCGTAGCACGTGAAATTGAGCTTGAAGACAAGTTTCAAAACATGGGCGCGCAGTTGGTTAAGGAAGTTGCTTCCAAGACCTCTGACATCGCTGGCGATGGTACCACAACTGCTACCGTTCTGGCGCAGGCCATCTACCGCGAAGGGGTTAAACTCGTCAGTGCTGGACATAATCCCATGGAGATTAAGCGTGGCATCGACAAGGCAGTAGAAGCTGCCGTTGAAGCGATGCGCAAACTCTCCAAGCCGATCTCTAACCATAAAGAGATCGCTCAGGTAGGCACCATCTCTGCCAACAGCGATGAGACTATTGGCAACATTATCGCCGAAGCGATGGACAAGGTTGGCAAGGAAGGGGTTATCACCGTGGAGGAAGCTAAATCCATGGAAACCTCCCTCGAAACCGTTGAAGGGATGCAGTTTGACCGCGGCTACCTCTCCCCTTACTTTGTTACCGATGCAGAGCGCATGAGCGCAGAGATGGCTGATGCACTGATTCTGATCACCGACAAGAAAATCTCTGTAATGCGTGATCTGCTCCCAGTGCTTGAGCCGGTGGCCAAGCAGGGTCGTCCTCTGGTGATCATTTCTGAAGATCTCGACGGCGAAGCGCTGGCCACTCTGGTAGTCAACAAGCTGCGTGGTTCTTTGAACGTGTGTGCAGTTAAAGCCCCCGGATTTGGGGATCGCCGCAAGGCCATGCTCGAAGATATCGCTATCCTCACCGGTGGTCAGGTAATCTCTGAAGAGCTCGGCTTCACCCTTGAGAACGCTACTCTCGACATGCTCGGAACCGCGAAGCGTGTAGTGGTAGACAAAGACACTACTACTATCGTAGATGGTGCCGGTAGCGAAGAAGAGATCCAGAATCGGGTTAAAGTCATCCGTGCCCAGATCGAAGATACCAGCAGCGAATACGATCGTGAGAAGCTGCAGGAGCGTCTGGCCAAACTGGTAGGCGGCGTTGCGGTGGTCAAGGTTGGTGCTTCCACCGAAACTGAGATGAAAGAGAAGAAAGCTCGTGTTGAAGATGCCCTGCATGCGACCCGCGCAGCTGTAGCCGAAGGGGTTGTCCCTGGTGGTGGTGTGGCACTGCTGCGCTGCATCAAAGCAGTGGAAGCTGCTAAGGTTACTGGTGAGCAGTCTTTTGGTGTGCAGATTGTGAAACGCGCGCTGGAAGAGCCTATGCGTCAGATCGCTTGCAACGCAGGCCTCGAAGGCTCCATCGTGGTAAATCAAGTTATGGCCCACGAAGGTGCTTATGGTCTGAATGCGGCTACTGAAAAGTACGAGGACCTGCTCGAAGCTGGGG
>JAVERW010000013.1:0-52946 GCA_034006915.1 Desulfuromonadaceae bacterium
GCATCATATTATTCATGCTGGGCGGACTGGCTATTGCCGCACCACCTTCAGTGCAAGTGACTGAAACATCCTCATCCGTCGACGAAACACACATCGCCCAGCGAGTCGAGGTTCAGGCTGCCTCAAGTGATCAAGAAATCAACCGGAGGTTGAACGACATCCTGCAAGCAACCGGTTGGTTCCCTGATATCAGAGTGCAGGTTGAAGAGGGTATCGTACTCCTCGACGGACAGTCTGAGTCTGTCGAACACCGAGCATGGGCCGGCGAATTGGCCGGAAACACTAGTGACGTAGTTGCCGTCGTCAACCGCATCAAGATAGTGGAGCGTTCTCCCTGGGATTTCTCCCCGGCAGTCACTGAGCTAAAAAATCTGTGGAGAAAGTCCCTGCAGCAGCTGCCACGACTCGGCTTTGCCCTGTTTCTCCTAGTCCTGGTCTTAGTCATCGGCAAATTATTTGCTAACGGGATTCGTAGGGTGCTTGCTCTGCGCCTGAATCCATTGCTGCGGGATATGGTTGCTCGGATCCTGAGCATTGCACTGCTGCTCGTAGGTTTTTACTTGGTCCTGCAAGTAGCCGGCCTCTCCGGCCTGGCGGCGACTATTCTTGGTGGCACAGGCATTGCTGGACTGGTCGCCGGAATCGCGTTTCGCGACATTCTGGAAAACTACCTAGCCAGCCTGTTGATCAGTATTCGCAACCCTTTTCATTTAGGCGATCTGGTGGAGATTGCAGATCACACGGGCATTGTATTGCGCGTCACGACCCGCGGCACAGTGTTGATGAATCTAGATGGCAATCATGTGCAGATCCCAAACTCCACAGTTTACAAAAGCATCATCCGAAATTTTTCTGCCAATCCAAATCGACGTGACTTCTTTGAGATCGGTATTGGGTTTGAAAATGAGCCTTCCTTTGCTCAAGAAGTCGCCCTGGACGTACTTAACAACCATCCTGCGGTACTGAAAGACCCAGAATCACTGGTATTGGTAGATCGGCTCGGTGCCGCTACTGTCATTCTCCTCGTATTTTTCTGGTACGACGGTTCTGCGTATAATGTTTTAAAGGTAAAATCCGCGTTAATTCGTTCGGTCAAGAAGGCTTTTGAGATCAAGAATATTTCGATGCCGGATGAAGCAAGAGAGGTGCTTTTCCCCGATGGAATTTCCGTCCAAATGGTCGATACCACAAGTAGATCAGTAACAATCAGAGAAAAGAAAAGCCCTCCTCCTGAAACCGTAACCAATGATGCTGAAGGGGATCTGGCAAGTGAGGAACGGCAGCTACGTGAGCAAGCTAAAACATCCAGGATTCCTGAGGAAGGATCAAGTATTCTCAAAGAAAAAACGTAACGGTTTAACTTGAACACATTGGTGCTTATACTTCATTGCACAAGATGGTTAACCACATCCAGCAAAAAGGAGATGCTTATGCCACACATTGCCATACTTCCCACCAATCAAGACAATTACTGTTACATCCTCAACCTGAATAGTACAAATATTGCCATTGATCCTGGCGAAGCTGAGCCGGTACTCGACTACCTACGTCAGCAAGAATGTGGTTTGGATTTGATTCTGAACACCCACATGCATCAAGATCACAGTCACGGGAATCTGGCTTTGAAACAGGCCATGGGCTGTAAAGTAATGGGGAGGGATGAGCGCATACCGGGTATTGACCAGGTACTTACCCAAGAGGGGGCATTACCACCCCCGGCCCAAAAACTTCAACTACTGGCAACGCCGGGACATACCCTGAAGGATTGCTGCTATTATCTACCGCCTCAAGGAGAACACCCTGGCGCTCTGTTTTCTGGAGACACGCTGTTTTCTGGCGGCTGCGGGCGCGTTTTTGAGGGCACGGTAGAGCAGCTATTTCAGTCTCTGCAAACCCTGGCGGCGCTACCGCCTGAAACCCTGATCTACTGTGGACATGAGTATACCTTGGATAATTACCGCTTTGCAGAACGCATGGAACCAAACTCTCTGGCGGTACGCCGCAAACGTCAACAGGTGGAAAGCTTCCGCCAGCGCGGGGAACCGACCCTGCCTGTTTCCATAGGCGAAGAACTGGTAACCAACCCCTTCCTGCGCCCCCACGATCCCGCATTGCGCCGCGCCCTGCACATGGAGGATGCCAGCGACTTTGAGGTATTCACCGTTTTACGTGAGAAGAAGAACCGATTTTAACGTGCCTCACTAGCACGCATGGCGCAGATACGCTGGTGCAAACTGGGATGGGAGTAGTGAAAAAACACATAAGCCGGATGCGGGGTCAGGTTGCTAAGGTGGTTAATTGACAGCTTCTTCAGCGCATTGATGAGATTTTCCGCACCATGGTGGCGCACTGCAAACGTGTCTGCCGCATATTCATTCCTGCGCGACCACATGTGCATGAACATTCCGCTCAACAGTGAAACCGGACTGAACAGTAGAGCAAAAGCCACAAGCCCGACATGAAACACGGGCTGCTCCACCCCCAGGGCCTGAGAAAACACCGCATGTTCCAAAAACAGTGACAGCAAATAAAAGATAATACCGGTCTGAAGAATCGAAAGTACCAGAGCCTGTAAGGTATGCTTCTTTTTGAAGTGCCCAATTTCGTGTGCCAATACTGCGACAACCTCATGCGGGGTCAAATCTGCTATCAAGGTATCAAACAGCACGATACGCTTTTTAGCCCCAAGTCCGGTGAAGTAGGCATTGGCCTTGCTCGAACGTTTCGAGCCATCAAGAACATAGATATCCCTGACGGGGAAATCTACCCTGACGGCGAACCTTTCGATGACGCTCTTAAGTTCCCCATCCTCCAGCTGAGTCTGCCGATTGAACAGCGGGACAATAAGGGTGGAATAAAACATGGAAAAAAACAAACTGAAGCCACTTAAGGTCAACCACGCATAAAGCCAGAACATCTCTCTGGTCTGATAGTAGAACCAAGCTATTCCCGCCAGTACCACGCCACCAATCAGAGCACCGAGAATCCATCCCTTGATTTTGTCGGTCACAAAGGTGCGGATATTCATAGTGTTGAAGCCAAAACGCTGCTCTATCACAAAGGTGCGATACAGAGCAAATGGGGTACCGACAATATCCTGCGCCAAAAGCAATACACCAAAAAAAATCAATGCCTGCACAATTTCACTTGTGGATATCTGGGCGGCTAATTGGTGCACCCAAGCAAATCCCTCAAACAGCAAAAAAACGAGTACAAGCGCAAGACTGAATGTAGAGGTTATCCATCCAAATTGGGTGGTAGCTTTCTGATAACTCTGCTGCTTCTGATACTCTTCCGGAGCATACAGCCCTAGCAACTCTGCAGGTGGAGGATGCCCCAACCAGCGAGAATTCAGAAGCTCAAGAATCCGCTCAAGCACATAATCCGCGAGCAAAAACACAACAATGATATTAAAGACTATAGTTTGCATAGCTGACGGGTATAACAGATTCTTTGCGTCCAATAACAGTAAAATATTGCCGGAGAGAAGGGTTTAGTGTCACGTGCAAGCCTACGTTACGTGCAAACACCTGAATGCCTTTGCCTGGTACAGACAACATATGGTGGATGTAACCATCGTGGCGTGGAGTGGGAAGAACGCATCCCCGCAGGGATAGTTCTGACTGCAGCGGAGCTAATTCCGCTACACTCAGGTTCCGGCAACTTGCCAAATTCATGATTTTAGGTGATTCGTGTTTGCGGAGAATCCTAGGTAAATCCTATTTCTTTATAGCCAATTCCAACAAAGTCGTGAGGTTAGAAGCATCCGCCCCCTCGTACAGATAACTATAACTCCCTGCGCCCGGGCAATATTTCCGTACAACCGTAGCCCAGTCTTTTTCAGATGGCGTTATCCCCTTCGTGTGTAAAGCCTGGATATCCTGTTTTATTTTACCTAGCTGGATTGAGCTGGGTTCCGTTGTCCCGGTACCAAACGTGATTTTTATTCCACGGGCCAATTCCTGATCACTATCTGTCATTATTCGTCCTTATAATATTGATAACTTAGAGCAATTGACGCCTAAATAACCGGCAAAAATTGTATTACGAGAAACCCACAATGAAATTTTCAACATCTTACAGACAACGATTATATGCAATATGTAAATTCCCTTAAGCACCTCTGGCCTTAACAAGACATCAAATAACAACGGAAATGCATCCTCGAAATATGCACTCCATGCAAGGGTCAGTCTGCGTGGGTTAATACCTCTGCAACCCTTGCCTGCACACGCGGGAGCAATTCCGCTTCAAACCACGGATTTCGGCGTAGCCAGATGTTATTGCGTGGGCTGGGATGTGGAAGCGGTACCATCTCTGGCCAGTAATCGCGCCAACTCTGTACGGTCTTTGTTACCGTTGTGCCGGTAACTGGAAAATAATATGCCTGTGCGTATTGGCCAATGACCAGCGTTAGCTCAATATGCATAAGATGTTTTACTAGTTTTTCGCGCCACTCAGGTGTGCACTCCGGGCGTGGCGGTAGATCGCCGGACTTGCCCCTACCGGGGAAGCAGAACCCCATTGGCAAAATGGCGATGCTGTGTGGATCATAAAACGTGGTGGAGGATACCCCCATCCACTGGCGCAGGCGCTCTCCACTAGCGTCCGCAAAAGGGATACCTGCTGCGTGCGCCTTCCTGCCTGGAGCCTGACTTACGACCAGAATGCGAGCTTTCGGATGGATTTGGAGCACCGGGCGCGGGTCGAGAGGCAAATGTTCGGCGCAGATTGAGCAGCTCCGAACTGCTGTGAGCAGGGATGCGATTGATGCCATCAGCTGCGTACCTTTATCAAGCAGTGTTTAGAGCGGAGCAGCCAGGAGGCCGCCAAAAACAATCCCAACCACACCACCGTGCGGAAAGACATCGCTTGAAGGCTGTCCACTGCGACCGGACCGCCACTGCAATACAACAGCACAACGGCCACCAGTACGAGGAGATTTAGCAGAAAGATAGCTCCGGCGGCGTATCTACCTCGAACCAGACTGCGCCAAAGGACGCTGCCAACTCCCAGATATGCCACTCCCATAGCTGTGTTGTAAATGAGTAGAGGACGAAACACCACATACCCAGGATTGAAGCCCATAAGCACACGCCCACCGGCAAAAATAGTTGCTAAACCGAATAAAAAGGCTATGAGTGCCAAAATCGTCCGGATAATTTTTGCACCTTTATTTTGAGTCAATGTCATCTCCACACAGGTGGGTTAAAGTGGGTTTCTGAGATAAAAGGGGTGCGCTACAAGGTTGCCACAGAGTTGTTAGGGAGCTGGGCTCACTTTACTCCACGCCTATTTTCACCCCTTTAATGACCACAAAAGCTCCCTTGCCAAACCCGGAAAGAATTATCTGCGGCTCCACTTCGGAGATGAGGGTCTGCTTGATCTCCGTTGCTTTAAACCCTGCCTCTCCCAAGTATTTTAACACTTCCGGCGCAGTATAAAAGCTGGCATCTCGGTAGAATTTGCTCTTTTCCCGATGCTGCGCATAGCGTTTTCCCAATGGACTTTGTTTATCCACAAACCCAATAACCATACACCCGTCGGGCCTCAACACTCTGAACGCCTCCCTGAACGACTGAGCGACATCATCCACAAAGCAGAGCGTGGTCACCATCAGCACAAAGTCAAAACTGTTATCGGGAAAAGGCAAATCCTCTGCGGTGCCAATATAGACGCGAACACCCCGCTTTCTCGCGAGATCTGCCATCTTTTCCGAGGGTTCAACCCCGGTTTTAATCCCCAATGGCGCAGCGAATCTTCCAGAACCGACACCCACTTCCACCCCATCGGCTTCGGCCATAGGAAGAAGTTGGCGGACAACTTCCAGTTCTGCTGCATACAGAGCATGATTTTTTTCAAACCACTCATCATAAGCTGCGCTGTATCGCTCAAATGATTCTGTTTTAGGCATATAAGTGACTGGCCTTCATCTCAACTTAAATTACTGCTTTCGCCCCAAGGATAGTTTGCAAAAGCATCAAGCTCAGCGGGTTTAGCGTGGCTTGTAGAAAAGTTAGCACGGAATATCAAAATATAACCAACGTCTCCTTGGTCCTCCTTACCCTTGCTTGTTACAGTCCTTCTTAGAAATTCGCTCGGCAGGATCCTGGCGATAGTATTCTTTTAAAACTCGATAAAGATCTGGGGCTTGGTCAATCATCAGTCCTGGCTGATCAAAAAATTGCTCTGTAACAACGGCAAAAAACTCAGCTTCGTTAGTACTAGCGTAGGCATTGAGGAAAGACTTCTTGCCTTTCTGTATATCGTGTCCCAGTCGCAAATATTCGCGTGAAAATATCTGGACCCAATCCCGGTATTCGTCACTACTGCGTAGGGGTGGCGTGCCGTCGGCTGTATGGTCAAGCATGTCCAGTTTATGCGCAAATTCATGGTAAATAACATTATGACCGGACTCCGGATGGCGACCACTTCTGAGGGCTGCATCCCAAATAATAATGACCGGTCCCTGCAGAAAGGCTTGTCCGAGAATGGGCTGCTCAGGCTCCAAAGGCGTTAGTACAGTTTCAAAAAAGCCCGGTTTACGTTGTGGCGAAATCACCGCAGAGGGATAGACTATGATGGATTCAACGTTTTGATAGAAATTGTGTTGCAGACCGAGCAGAAGGAGACATGCTTGAGCGGAGATTGTGACTCGAATCTCATCGGTTATTTGCAGCCCCCCTGCGCCTTCCCAATTTTTTTCAGATATAAATACTTGAATCAAAGCTTTCAGCCGAGAACGCTCGCCATCGTCCAGCATGCAATAATGCCCAACATTTTGCTGGACAACGTCCTCCCATAAATCAGGGAAAGGTGCCTCAGCAAGCCTTTCTCGACGTTTTTTTGTCAGCCAGCTAAACATTGTTTTTATGTATTAAGAACGTCGCCTGGATCTGTTGTGCCGGAGAAGACACGGACACCTCACTTCCAACCCTCAACGGCGCAGCATATCTGCCAAAACCGACACCCACTTCCACCCTTTCGGTTTCTGGCTGAGTAAGGAGTTTACGCACAACCTCTAGCGCTGCTGCATCCAGCGCTTGGGTTTTTTCAAACCACCCATCGTAAGCAACGCTATACTGCTCAAAGGACTCTGTTTTTTGCATACAGATCACTTACCTTCGTATCAACTATCAAAACTTAAACCAACACCAACAACCTTGGTTCAAGACTTCCCTTCTGGGATATCAACATCGCGTCCGAACTGGTGAAACTCCCTTAGATTACTGAATTCGCCCCAGACAAAATACTGATTGGGCGCGTTGACGAATTCATACACACTTTCGAGAATATTGAAGTGCTTATGCTCTTCTTTGGCTATTCGCAGCAATAACTCGCGCACATTTTCATCTTGCTCTCCGGCTGCTGCCTGCTCATAAAAACGATAACTGTCTGCTTCTATCTTCATGGCATGCCGATACCCCTCCAGATCACCGCCATCAATCTGAGTCGGCTTGTGTTCACTGGCAATGAGCTCCTCAAAGACATTCTTGGCCTCATCCAGCACGCTACTGTCTTCCATGGGAGTAGCTCCCCTTTCCTTCTCCAAGCGTACCAGAACATTATAGTGTTTCTGTTCGTCCTCGGCCAGGCGTCGGAAAAGATTTTGCAGGCCTGGAATACTGATCTTTTCCGCCTGCTGCAGATAGTAATTTTTGCCATCCATTTCCATTTTTTTAGCAAATTCAAATACATCCATTAAATTATCTCCTAGTCTGTTAACGATGTAGACATCACGGCTAATCTGAGTCTCGTCTGAGCTCAAGCTGAATTTTATTCTTTCATTCCCGCACTGTTATTCTTTGAGAGCAGCAATGATTGTACGGCAAAAAGCCGGAAGGTCTGACGGCATCCGCGAAGTGATGATATTACCATCCCGCACAACCTCGCGATCGATATAATTGCCCCCAGCGTTTTTCAAATCATCCTTAATGGTATAATAACCGGTAACTTTTTTACCCTGCAGCGCATCTGCAGAAGCCAGCACCCAACCCGCATGACAAATGGCGGCAATGATCTTACCCTGCTGGTTGGCAACGCGAATCAGGCTTATCATAGCCTCCGAGCCTCGCATATGATCAGGGGCGTAGCCTCCGGGAATAATAAAAGCGTCAAAGTCACTAGCGCTGACCTCGTCCGCGGCCACCTCAGCTCTAACTGGGTAGCCATGCTTTGACTCGAAGATTCCAGGCTGTGGTCCGACAACCATAACCTCGGCCCCTGCTTCGCGAAAGCGCAGCAGCGGATACCAGAGTTCCATATCTTCATAGGCATTTTCTGCCAAAATCGCGATTTTTTTGTTTTGCAGTTCCATATACCCCTCCCTGATTGCCATTTATATTTCTAGAAAAGCGATAGAAAAACGTGCGTATTTCACACAGACATGCATTTACCCACTCTTTTCTTCGCTAGCAGCACTTGAGTCATAGATATAAAACTCACGCAGCTTAGCCAAAAAACATAGCTAAATTATACCAGCGTATAGCTTATTCACAAGCAAACGCGCAGGCGTTCTTCTGTCTTATACTTTATATCTATACTTGCTACAGTTATACACGGCCCCGCAGTACATGATATAGTTTGAAAACAGACCAAAAACAGGCACGAAAGCACCGGGAGAGAGAAACATGGGTCAAATAGCTTTCGCCCCTGCAGAACTCCTCTTAAACCCTACAACAGGAGAGCATGTGACGCAAACGCTGGAAAAACAGGCTGAAGTTCTTCAGGTGATTGATACCCTGGCCAGTCGCTACCTACAGGGCAAGGTTCAAGCTCTACGCTTGGCCATGATAGCACTTCTCGCGGACGGTCATCTGCTGCTCGAAGATATCCCCGGCCTCGGCAAAACCACCCTGGCGCTGGCACTGTCCCGCGCTCTGGGGCTATCGTTCGGGCGCGTTCAATGCACCAGCGACCTGCTCCCCTCAGACATCACCGGTCTATCTATTTTTGACCGCGAGCAGAACAACTTTCGCTTCATCGAGGGGCCAATTTTTAATCATATTCTGCTGGCCGACGAGATTAACCGCGCCATGCCAAAGACCCAAAGCGCCATGCTCGAAGCCATGGAAGAACGCAAGGTCACCATCGAAGGGGTCAGTTATCCCCTCCCCGACCCATTTATGGTAATTGCCACTCAGAACCCGACGGAGCAGATCGGCACCTATCCCCTGCCAGAGTCGCAGTTGGATCGTTTCCTCATCACCACCGGTATCGGCTATCCCCCTGCAGCGCTGGAAAAACAGATTATCCGCAGTGGCGGTATTCGTGAAAAGATTTTCGATATTAAACCACTGCTCAGCCATGCTGAAATTCACTTGGCCAAACAGGCGGTTCAGAATATATATCTCGACGACAAGTTGGTCGACTACCTGCTAGCCATCGCCGAAGCGACCCGCACTCATCCATTTATCAGTGCCGGCATTTCTACGCGCGGAGGGATCAGTATGGCCTCGGCGGCACGCGCTGCCGCCTATCTGGATGGCCGGGAATACGTCCTCCCCGAGGATGTGAAACATATCGCCGTGCCCGTAGGTGCGCATCGTCTGATTCTGCACCACGAGCATCAATCCCTGAATAAACGTGAGGTGATGGCATCGATTCTCAGCAACGTACCCGTTCCTATGGTCTAAAACTTACCAAAGCGGGAACCCTCTATATCGTTATGACCCTGCTACTCGGCTTCGGAGCGGTTAATACCGGCAACAATTTACTCTATCTGCTAGTGTCGGCCCTGCTCGGGTTTATGGCAATTTCAGGGCTTCTCGGCCACTGGAATCTGAAAAACCTCCAAGTGGCTTTAGAGCCACCGGATGAGATCTACGCCGGGCTGGAGACGTTAATGCGGGTTCGATTATACAATGGGCATCGCCTGCTACCCGTTTTTCTTCTTGATGTATATTTTGACGTCCAATCATCGCGCATCGGGCACTTGTCACTACTCAAAAAAAGACAGCGCGAACCCGTCAGTGTTCCGGTCACCTTCAGCGCTAGAGGGGAACAGCAGTGCCAGCTCCTGACCATCAGCTCCTCTTTCCCCATCAATTTTTTTGTGCGCCGCCGGATACTTGAGCTCAGCCAGAACGTCATTGTTTTCCCCCGTCCGCTGATGTGCCGCCAGCATGAAACTACAAATCGGACGCAAAGCCCAGGGATGCTGGAAACTCAAGCCAAGGGTACTGATGGGGATATCAGTCGCATCGGCAATTACCAAGGTACCGAACCGCTAAAGATGATCCACTGGAAGCTGAGCGCACGTCACGACAGCCTTAAAATCAAGGAACTCTCCAACCCGCAGCACCCGCCGGTGCAGATCGATCTGCTAACCCTGCCGGGAGCCGGACTGGAACAGCAACTACGCTGCGCCGCTTTTCTAATCAACGACCTGTCGCGACGCAACCAACCAGTCGGACTAAAGATGGGCGAGGTTACTCTGCCCTCCGCTCTAGGGTTGGGGCACAAGTTGCGCCTACTCAAGGAATTGGCTATCTATGCTCAGGATTAAAACGCTACTCGACATCCTGACGTACCTAGTGGTTGCCCTCGCCGTAATCCCGCTGTTCCCCTGGTTGGATGGTGCAGTGCAGCTCAGCGTTGTCGTTGCATTTTGCGCAGGACTGCTTGCGGATAGGCGTCAGCGCTACCTGCTGGGACCACGCTTGGCCACTGTTCTGACCTTCGCTTTTTTTGCCATTTATCTGGTTCAACTCAATCTAAACAACGTAGTGTCACCGGTTATCAACCTGCTGGCCTTGCTGCTCTGTATCCGTTTGGCCACGGAGAAGCAAGGACGTCACTACCTACAGATTTTCGTGCTGGCGTTGTTCTGTCTGGCCGGTTCTTCCCTGCTCAGTTTAAGTATGCTCTACCTACCGGCTCTAATTCTGATGATCTTCGGGGTCACCATCGGTCTGGTTTTGCTGACTTTTTTCCAACGTGACCCCAGCTTGCGTCTGAACCGAGCGCAAAGTGCAAGCCTGCTCAAAACTGCGGTGATTCTCCCCATCGGTTCGTTACTGTTAATGCTGGTACTATTTATAATCCTGCCGCGGACCCAGTTCCCGCTGTGGAATTTTCTCAACCCCGATGCCTCGGCCACCACCGGCTTCAGCGAGCAGGTGCGTCCCGGAGCCTTTGCCAGCAACGCAACCAGCAAGAGTCTGGCCTTCCGGGCTGAATGTGAGAAGGTTGGTGCTGAAGACCTCTACTGGCGTGGCACAGTTCTCAATACTATCGAAGGCTCGACCTGGAAACGCACTATCCCCAAACGGGAATCCACGCAACTGGTTGGGGGCAAATCAATCACCTGCACCATCACTCTGCCCGCTACCGACAAACATTTTTTATTCACCCTTGATCGACCCGTTGAGCTAAATGGTCTCCGGCATCAGCGCCACAACGATCTGGTGTTCATGTCACGCCTGGCGCTACGCAAAAGCGTCAGCTACCGGTGTGAATCACGCCTGGGTGGAGCATTGCAAGTGCTTTCTGCACCAGATGCGAAGCTCTATTTGGACATACCTGCCGGAGTGTCGGCACAGGTACAACAGGTAGCAGACCAGATTCGACAACAGACTGAAACCCCACAACAACGCATCGACTTGCTTGAAGAGTTCTTTCTCCAGCAACAGTTAAATTACGCCACCACGGATCTACCGGGAGCCGCCGCACCTATAGAACAATTTCTGTTTGTTAAAAAACGGGGTTACTGCGAGTTTTTTGCTTCATCATTTGCCCTACTACTCCGCCTGTGCGAAGTTCCAGCTCGTCTGGTGGGAGGCTATCATGGAGGAGAATACAACGATTTCGGTGGCTACTACCTTATCACCGAAGACCTGGCACATGTATGGGTGGAAGCTTTGGTTGACGGGCAATGGCAACGCATTGACCCCAGTCGCCTTGCGGCCAATGCATCAACCACGTTGCTCGCATCGCGCCAGCAAGGGTTATCTCTGGTCAAACGCACCATGGACAGCCTAGAGTATCTGTGGACTCAGGCGGTAATTACTTACGACTTCAACAAGCAGGTTAGCTTAGTACGCAACAGCGGCAGCCAACTAAAAGATCTGGCGCCCAAAACAACCACGCTGATCCGCACTGGGCTGATAATTCTGACCCTGTTACTCGGCAGCGCCGCGCTCCTGTGGTGGAGAGCTTACCAGCGCTTGACCCCACAGCAACGCTTGCTAAAGCGCTATCAAGAGGCTTTACAGCATCGCTACAAACTCACCCATATCCCTCCTGACAACGGCTTGGTGGAATTGGCCACAGAACTGGATGACCCTCGCTGCCTCACCTTCGCCCGCCGCTACAGCGCTATGCTTTACGGTAAGCATCCTTTTAGCGCGGCTGAGTATCGCGAGCTCAATGCCCTTATCGCTGAAATCCGTCAGGGGCAGAATACAAGCAACTAAAAATCACACCGAATCCGGATCACGCAGAATGGCCGTAAACATCTGTTTGTCCACAGCATCTGAAGCCAGAACCAAAACTATTTTGACCTCTTTGGTACGCCCATGGGCATCTCTTATATGACACAACCCCGTCATTTTATGGTTTTGCCCTTTGTCACTGTGGATTAAATCGGCGATGTTTTGCTGCAGATTCTCTGCTTCATCAAGATAGTCGAAGAAGTTCTCTCCGAGCAGTCGTTCCCGCGAAAGACCGAGCAGCTGTTCCGCTTTCTGGTTGGAAATAACGATTTTACCATTATCCAGAAACGTGACTATCGCCGATCTAGTTGCCTCGATCAGAGCGCGATAGCGAATCTCAGATTCTTCGCGCTGCAAAGTGGTGCGGTTCAGTTCTGCCATCATCTCATTAAAATCACCCAACAGCTGTCCAATTTCATCCCTAGAGCCCGTTATCGGTATGCGCTCATTGAGGCTGCCGGTCGTCGTAATTTTATGTATAGTTGCCGATGCCGTCTTGAGGCGCCCCAAAATAAGGCGTCGTACCACGAGATAGGTCACAAGGATAAAAAGCAACAGCACTCCGGCACGATAGCTGAGGTCCTGTTTAAAATTGTAGGCTAACTCAGCATATAGCGGCCCCATCGGTTTAGTGAACGATACCGCCCCCATGATATCTCCAACCTTGTCATTATATGACGGATGTCCCTTGGGAAAACGCTCTTGAATATAAGTCGGAGCAGACTCATAGGTACCGTGGCATACCAGGCAGGATTGGTCTGCAATCTGGGCTTGCATATACCGAAACACCTTTTTCCCATTAATGTCTACCACGGCATGAATTTCAGTTTTCTCACCGGGACGAAATTCTTCCAAATGGCGGGTTTCAAAAGCATCTGGCTTATTGGCAGGATTACGGTAGGCAAGGGCAACCTGGCGGATGGAGTAATATTCATTTTTAGAAATTTTTTGGGCTATCTGGTTGGTCACAACTTCAGGAACAAGGGCGTAATTGTGCTGTGGCTCGTCGCGCACAATACTAGACATGTGGTTTAATATGGTGATCAATTCACGCGAACGGCTCTGTGCTTCGGCCAATGCTAGACTCTGCGCCGCCCCCTGTTGTTTTTGATAGGTAAGATACGCGGTTACAAGAAAAAGCCCGATCAAGAGCGCCGAAAGAATCAAAATAAATTTGGTACTGAGACTCATATTGCCCGTTTTTGCCATCGGCGTTAATCCCCTTCCCTGACTTTAATGGCCTTACCGTCTGGCCTTATTTTTTTCAGTTGATTCTTCTGCCCATAATATTTTACCTTACCGCAATGTAGTGCACTATACAATCAGATCAATCTGTTGCAAAAGAGAAGCATATGAGTAGACATGGAGATTCTATGGTGATGCCATGCACCGTAGTTGACGCAGGAAAGGCCACAAGAAAGCGGCGAACGGTGGCAGAGAACACCCCCTATAAGTAGGTCATGCAGAAGATAACTCATGTGGCGGGGGTTTCTGGTTCTTTGCCCCACCGCCTTCTCACAATTGCTCTTAAGCGCGTAGAAATCCGGCTGAAGTACTCTGCTGCCCTGCCAGCGCTACAACATTTTGTACTTCAACCGCAGCGAGGGCAGTCTCTGCATCTAGCAAAGCGGACATGGTCGTGGCACTTAACGGGATGCGCGCGTGTGTCTGATACCATTATGCCTCAGGAACAGTCACTTCAATTTCTCAATGGTAAACAAGCCCGGCAATGTGTCCGCATTGTCGAACACAAATTTTACTCTGGCATTCCAGTAGGTCTGCCAATTCTTAACCTCTTCTGCATCTGCCAACCCTCGGGCTACTTTTGCGCCCAGCTCGTTACGTTCCGGGGTGGCAGGCGGCTTTACTTTGCTTAAATCGTACCGAATTGCCACCTTGGCGCCCGTATCGATTCGTTCGAATATCCATAACATCTTTGGCGGAGGAGTGCCGCTGGGTTCATTTGGGTAAACCATTAGATTCCGCCGATTATAAGCCGCACCAAGCTCAGCCCCAGGGAACCCCGTTTCAGGCGCTGCTCCAGTTATATTGGAGATCACCTGGCCAAAAACTCCGACAAACCACTCATCCCTGGCTCCAGGCATTATGACCTTTATCTGCCCTCTTACCGGCAAGGTTGATGGATACAGGGTTTCCAGGGCTTTGCGGGTGATTATCCATGCTCCAGCAACCGCGCCGCATGCGTGTCCGGAGGCTTTAACTGCTTCCTCAAACGTATAAGATATCGGTCCTTTTGTTTGGCCCAACAGCTCAAGGAACGGTTCTCTCAAAACAAGCGCGGGAACGGTATCAACGTAATCAATCAGCCAAGTTGTGTCGGCGCTTCTCACCTCTGCCATAGCCGAAGGTGGGCCGAAAAGAGCTACGGTTACAAGAATTAATAGTGATCGTACGCACATATATCTTTTCCTCCTTTCTGGCAATCCCTTCCCCCTTGGGCGTTAAAAAGTCCGAGCCTTCACAAAATTCAAGATCTAATCGAGCTCGGCACGCGGTGAATTGCACATTGCATCACAGTACTGCGACAGGTTCAGACGAGAAACTGCTCTGCCGCATAGCAAGTACACAATGATCGCCTCGATTATGGTGTGAAGGGCGATGCACAGGCATGCTTTCTCCTTACTAATATTGACTCCCGCCAAGGAGGTCACCAGTTGCGCGCTGGAGTTGTGCTTTGGCAATGTGGTAATTCCACCGCGCCTCCACATCGGTAGCTTCTGCCCGAGCTAAAGATGTCTGAGCGTCCAGAAGGTCAGTGATGGTTCCTGCTCCAACCTCATAACGTTTACGTGTCGTACGCATACTCTCCTGGGCGTCTTCAACTAAAACCTCGGCCGCTTGAATCGTCTCGAAACTCTCTATCAAATTTGAATGAGCGTTCCACACCTCCCGACGCACCTCCTGGACAAGGCGGAGCGTATCCGCCTCTGTCTGTCTCAGTTCTGCCTTTGTCTGAGCTAGTTTGTGTTTGTTTGAAAATCCAGAAAATATCGGGAGTTCGAGACTTAAACCGGCCAGCCAGTCCTCATCCTCTGGGAGAAACACTTCATCGCGCCAACCATAGTTGCCAAAAACCTCCACTGTCGGTCCAAATGCGCTTTTGGCTTCATCAACCCGATGACGACGGGCCGCTATTCCATACAAAGCCGATTTGAGTTCTGGGCGCATATGGACGGCCTGGGCAAAGGCTTGGTCAAGCACTATATTCTCGGGTGATTCGATTTTTTCAGCTCGTGCGTCTACCCCAACGGACAATTCAACCGGCAGCCCCATTGCGGTATTCAGATCACCGCTAGCGATTCTAACCAGGTTTTTGGCCCGCACCAGTTCCAACTGCGCGTCCGCCACTTCCACCTGAGCACGATACACATCGGCGATGGGAACCGCTCCTGCGTCGTGGCGTGTTTTAGTCAAGCGCAGATGATCCTCGGTTCGATCCAGTTTTTTTTCTGCAACCGACAGATTCTCTTTGGTTGCCACCAGACTATAAAACGATTGGTGCACATCAAGGGCGATATCCTGGCGTATTTTTGCGGCGTCTTCCTCAGTTGCTCCCTGTTCGGCAATGGCTGCACGTAGATTCGCACGACGAGCACCAAAATCAAATATAGTGAACCGTGCTTCAAGTCCCGTACTCCAGTCATCAGTAGGGCCAATCTGGTCTGACGACGTGGTAACTCCGCTGGGGAGGAAGGCGTGCCGCGTCCAGCGGTCGTAGCCGGCTGTAAGACCCAATGTAGGATAATAAGGCGCGCGCGCTACCCCAACCGCTTCTTCAACCGCCACAACACCTTCTTTTGCTGCCCGATTCATGGGATTCTTATCTAGTGCAATCTGTACACAACCTTCAAGGGTTAACCAACGTTCCCCGGACCGCACCAGAGTAGGAGAACTGGAGCTTTCTACCACCGATACTTCTGGTGCTTTTGTACTCGGAGTTGGCATTGAAGAGTGCATTAAATCTTCAACTTGCGGTACATCAGGTTTATGATATCCGGCACATCCCGCCGACACCAAGAGGGCGAAAAGCAATATACCTGGCCTTACCCGTCCATTAATTAAAAATACTAGCCAGTGCATACCTGTCTCCTTTGATTTTTTGGTAAATTTGAATTTCATCTCAAGCCTGTGTTTTCTTGAATCTGCTGGCAGCTAGCCACAGTGTAGCCAGACCCATCACCAGTAAAGCAAGCATCTGTGGCCAGAGGATTTCAGGCCCGACACCCTTGAGGAAAATACCGCGTACAATCACCAGAAAATAACGCAGTGGATTTAAGTAGGTCAACCACTGAACCACCACTGGCATATTAGCGATGGGGAACATGAAGCCGGAGAGCAGTACCGCTGGAAAGTAAAAGAAAAAGGTGCTCATCATGGCCTGTTGCTGGGTCTGACTGACCGTAGAAATCAGCAGTCCGATACCCAGCGTCGTCATTATATACAAACTGGTGCCCAGAAAAAGCAATCCTAGGTTGCCGCGAATGGGGACATCAAACCAAAATACCCCAATCAAGGTAATAAGGACCACGTCGGCAAAGCCAATCAGTGCAAATGGAACGGTTTTGCCGAGGATGAACTCCGTCGAGGTGATGGGAGTGACCATAATCTGTTCCATGGTGCCAATTTCTTTTTCACGCACCACCGCCATGCTGGTGAGCATCAGAGTGATGAGCATAACGATGATGGCAATGACGCCCGGCACATAAAAATTACGGCTCTCGAGATTTTCATTGAACCAAGCTCGGGTCTGCATTTCAACCTTGGCGAGTTCCTGGGTAGAACCTGTCAAATACGCCGACTGTGTCAATAAGATTTTTCTGGAAAACTCGCTGACAATTTTCGCGCTGTAATCAAGCACGATGCCGGCGGTGTTTGAATCGGTTCCATCGACAATGATCTGCACCTGGGCCGTGCGTCCGGCACGCAGTTCGTCACCAAAGCCACTATTCATCCGGATAATGGTGCGCACCTTACCCTTGTCCATCAGGTCGCGGGCCCGATCTTCCTCGGTAACATATTCCAGGATATCGAAATATCCCGAGTTGACAAAGCTGGCCACTAGCTCTCGACTAGCCACGCTGTTATCCAGATCATATATCGCGGTGGCCACGTGCTCGACATCGGTGGTGACCGCATATCCAAAAACCAAGACCTGAATGATCGGCATCATGAAAATGATTCCTTTCATTTTCGTGTCCCGGAATATCTGGATAAATTCCTTTATGAGCATATGCTTGACACGTTCCCACATGATTACACCAATTTTTTCTTGAATTTAAGGTTGGCCCAGACCACCATCAGGACACTAAAAACCCCCAACAAGGAGGCCTCCGCCCAGAGGATTTCTAAGCCAACCCCTTTTAGGTAAATGCCTTTGAGCAGCACGACAAAATAGCGTGCTGGGATCAGATAGGTGATCAGTTGAATGGGCCTAGGCATGTTACTGATGGCATACATGAAATCCGACAGCAAAAATGAGGGCAAAAAAGTCAGCACCATGGCCAGTTGGCTGGCCAGCAACTGGCCCCGGGTAAGGATGCTGATCACCATCCCCATGGACAAGGCCCCGGTGAGAAACACCGCCGCCATGCCGAACAGCAAGAAAAGACTGCCGCGCAGGGGCACATTAAAAAGGAATTCTCCGGTCAGAACCGATATCAGCACATCAAACATGCCGATGATAAAATAGGGGATAAACTTCCCCAGAATCAGCTCCGACCCCTTTACCGGAGTGGATATCAACTGTTCCATGGTGCCGCGTTCCCATTCGCGCGCCACGGTAAGTGAAGTCAACAGCGCGGCAATCACCATCATGATAACGGCGATAAGCCCGGGGATGATGTAGTTTTTAGATTCCATGTCCTGGTTGTACCAGGTTCGCGGGCGAAGATCCGTCGGCAACTGGAGATCACGTGCTCCACTCCGGCGCACTTCGCGTAGAGCGACATCTTGGGAGTAGGTAGACGCGATGGTATCGGCATAGCCGATGGCGATGGTCGCCGTGTTGGAGTCGCTGCCGTCCACGATCAACTGGACCGAGGCAGGGCGACCCGAATCGATACGCCGAGCAAAATCTTCCGGGATGATCAGAGCGACCAGCGCCTCCATGGAATCAACAGCACGTTCTACCTCTGGGTAATTGCGCACATAACCCCGGATGGTAAAGTACGTCGAGCCATCAAACCCACTAATAAACTCGCGGCTCGCGTGGGACTCGCTGCGGTCCCAGATCACCATCGGCACATCGTCCACATCTAGTTTCAGCGCATAGCCGAACAGCACCAGCAACAGCATCGGGATGGCAATCGCCATCGCCAGGCTCCTGGGATCGCGAAAAACATGAATAAACTCCTTGCGGGCCACCGCCCAGATACGAATGGGTCTCATCCATGTACCTCCTGCTGCGGTTTGTCAGCGCTGTCGCGGGCCTCGATGAGCGAAACGAAAAGGTCTTCCATCGAAGGAACTATCTTTTCCACCCGCTCCACCTGGTAGCCGTGCTCAGATAAAAATTCATGCAGTTTCGGCGCCATCGCTTCGCCATCATCGACAACCACATGCAGACCGCGGCCAAACAAGGCTACTCCTTTGACCCTTTCAATCTGTTCCAACTCCCCCATAGCATCCTGCGGACGGGCGCATATCACCTCCAGGATATCTTCCTGCATCTGCTCGTTTTTAAGGGTCTCGGGGGTGCCGATGGCGATAAGCTCACCGCGATAAATCAGCCCGATCCGGTCACAGTACTCGGCTTCGTCCATGTAGTGTGTAGTGACAAACACCGTAACCCCCTTGCCGGAAAGTTCGTAGATCAAGTCCCAGAACTTGCGCCTGCTGATTGGGTCCACGCCGGAAGTCGGCTCGTCGAGGAAGATAATAGGTGGCTCATGGAGTATAGCGCAGCCTAGGGCCAAGCGTTGTTTCCAGCCACCGGACAGGATCCCCGTGCGCGAGTGGCGATGCTCGGTCAATCCAGCCATCTCTAACACCCACTCCTTACGCGCGACTTTCTTCTCGGGGGCAATGCGATAAATACCGCTGTAAAAATCAATGTTTTCCTCCACCGTCAGATCCTCGTAGAGTGAAAACTTCTGACTCATATACCCGATATGGGCTTTAATCTTTTCCGGTTCGCTGAGTACGTCAAAGCCGGCGACTGTTCCCGTTCCTGAACTGGGAGTGAGAATGCCGCAAAGCATGCGGATGGTGGTAGACTTCCCCGCGCCGTTAGGCCCTAGAAAGCCGAAAATTTCTCCGGTGGGGACCTCGAAGCTGACTTTGTTGACTGCGATGAAATCACCGAAGCGCCTTTCCAGATCCGTTACCGTAACCGCTATTTCATCCTCTACGGACTTTCCATCCTCTACGGACTTTCCATCCTCTACGGACTTTCCATCCTCTACGGACTTTTCATCCTCTACGGACTTTTCATCCTCTACGGACTTTTCATCCTCTACGGACTTTTCATCCTCTACGGACTTTTCATCCTCTACGGACTTTCTATCCTCTGCGGACTTTCTATCCTCTGCGGCCACCACCGAAATGAACACATCTTCCAAAGTCGGTTCAACGGGGCGGATGTCCACGAGTTGCAAGCCTGCTTGCTCCAACGTCGTTTTTATGCTCGCCTCCGCCGCCGCAGGATCCTGGGTTACCACATGGGTACGATCTCCAAACAGACCCACCGAATCTGCGGAAAACTGTTCCCGTAGCGCGGCGGTGGCGGAGCGTGGATTTACCGATCTAACTTGGAGGATGGTTCCGCGCATCAATTTCTTCACCTCCTCCGGGGTCCCGAGGGCCAGAAGCTTTCCCCGATCGATGAAGGCCAGGCGATTACAGCGCTCCGCCTCGTCCAGATAGGCGGTGGAGATAAAGATCGTTACCTTATCTCGCAGCAACTGGTAGAGGATGCGCCAGAAATCCCGCCGCGAGACCGGGTCCACGCCGTTGGTGGGTTCATCCAAAAAGAGCACCGTGGGCGTATGGATCAGGGCACAGGACAGCCCAAGTTTTTGCTTCATCCCGCCCGAAAGGTTGCCCGCCAAGCGCTTTTTAAACGGGGTTAAGTCGCTGAATTCCAACAACTCTTCGATTTTTTCTTTTCTCCCCTTGCGAGGCACTTCGTAGATGTCCGCGTAAAAATCGATGTTTTCCATCACGGTCAGATCCGGATACAAACCGAAGCGCTGACTCATGTAACCGATATTATTTTTCAACGGTTCGGCTTCTTTGACAATGTGATGGCCCGCCACCCAGGCATCACCTGAGGTGGGATCCATAATTGCGGTCAAGAGCCGCATGGTCGTGGTCTTGCCGGCTCCGTCCGGGCCCACCAGCCCGAATATTTCACCCTCGGCTACCTCCAGATCAAGTCCATCCACAGCAACAAGATCACCGAAGGATTTGGTCAATTTTTCAATTCGTATGGCACTCATGCTTTGACCTTTTGGTATCAAAGTTAGGGTCTATTCAAAAAACAACTACCTCAACGAGATGTCGGCGTCGGCCGGCATGCCAGGTTTCAGTTCCATCTCAGGGTTCTGGATATTCACTTTGATGCGGTACACCAGCTTTACCCGTTCTTCGGTGGTCTGGACGTTTTTGGGGGTAAATTCCGCTTCGGAGGAGATAAAAGAGATACGCCCTTCGTAGGTTTTGTCTGGATAGGTATCTGTCGTAACACGCACAGTCTGGCCTACCTTGACCCGCCCTAGGTCGGTTTCGTTGATATAGCCGCGCAGCCAAACATTGACCAGGTCACCGACGGTCACAATCGGCGTACCAGCAGAAACATATTCCCCAGGTTCCACGTTATCTGATAAGACGATGCCGGTCAGGGGCGAATGCAGCGCAGCATATCCCAATCTTGTTTCTGCTAAAGCCAACGCTTGTTTTGCGCTCTGAACATCCGCACGTGCACGATCGATCTTTTCTGTACGCGGCCCTTTTTGGACCAGCTCATAACGGGCCTTACTTTCCCTCAGAGATGCTCGCGCCTGCTCTATCTCTTCTTTTCGAGGTCCCTCAACGACCAGCTTTAGATTTGCTCCGGACTCCTCTAAGCGTTCCTTTGCGGTTGTATATGAGGCATTGGTTTCTTCAAATTCTCGGTTCGATATAACCTCATCTTCGAATAGTTTTTTCTGTCTGACAAGCTCAGCCTGCCACCGCACATACTCTCCCCGAGCTTGCTTCTCAGACGCTTTGGCAGCGGCAATCTCTTGGGGTCTGGAGCCGGCTACCAGTTCATCCAACCTCGCTTGCGCTCGGTGCAGCGCCGCCGAGGCTTCATCAATCTCTTCTACGCGGGAACCAGCTTCAAGCTCGGCCAGCACCGCTTGGCTGGCTTGCAACTCCGCCTCGCGCAAGGCAACCTCTTGGGATAAATCCAGGCTGTCAAGAATGGCCACCAACTGGCCGGCTTCGGCCAGTTCGCCTTCGGAAATCAGACGTTTTTCGACCCGTCCGGCAATTTTAAAACCCACCTCGGCATCAGTAACCTCAATATTGCCCGATATGGTGAGGAGATTCGGGTCACTTTTGGACCAGTTGCGTATGTATTGGACAATCAGTATGACGGCGACAATCCCAACAATCGCCGACAGGAGGATTATTAATTTTTTTTTCTTGGGCATGATCAGGCCTCCTAGCGGGAGAGAATAATTAATTAAATATGAGTATCCACATTAAACACGGGGCAAAACTACAAAGCTTTTAAATAATCTAACAGGGTTCTAAATAAGTACAACTCAATCTTTTTTAAACAATCTTACTATGTGACTTTTCATCCAAGGCGCTTGGATCACCCCCAATTTGAGCTAAGCAATCACGATCTGGGGCGAACTGACATTTCTGGCCGATTCAAGGGCGTTGCTGGCGAGTTCCACAACGCGTTCTGACACACACCCTTTTTTAACCTGTTGCATAACGCCCACTCCTATATAAAAATCGACCCTATGATAGATACTGTTATAGCGATAAGGGATGGTTATTCCTGCAAGGTTTTTCATGATATTTTCAGCAGTGGTCAATGCAGCACCGGGTGAAGCACCCGGCAGAATTCCACCAAACATTTCTTGTGCGAACCATGTTACATATAAGTTTCCAGATGACGCAAGGGTGTGGCAAATAGAGGCCCGCACCAGTTTTACGCAATCATTCAGATGTTGCGCATATTTTCGGTGCAAGAACTCAAACTGCTTTATTTCCACCAGAATCAGCGCCAAAGGGTCTGAGTTCAGGCGCGCAACCCTTAACCCGAAATCTACTGAGGTCATTAATGGGTTTTCCCTGTGTGTCCGGCATAATTCGTCCATAAAATTCTCAGGAAAAATTGCTGTGTTCTAGAATAAACAAGGAGTGTCTAAAGCTATCCATAGTTTCTATTTCAAACCTCGCCATCCGGTGTAAGAGCCCTCTGAAGAAGTGCGAACACCCGTCGCGCCTCATCGCGCATCTTCCCCGGCTCTCCAACCAGCATCGATTGGATGACCAATCCTTGGATAGAGCCGACAAACAGGGTCGCGGCGGCGGCAGTATCGATCTGTGGTGCAAATTCTCCTTTGCTTTTGCCCTCTTCGATCAACGCACATAAACGACTTTCGTAGCGGCGAATAAAAACCCGTACCATTTTTTTAGCCGCGGAGTCATCAGCGCGTTGCAGTTCACCGAACATCATGCGCGGTACTCCGGGGTGTGAAACAACAAAATCGATATGGGCCATGAACATCGCCTCTAGTGCCTCTAGCGACGTAGTCGCCTGCTGAGCCGCGAGCTCAATCCGGGCCGCAAGGCGCTTTGCTACCCAGTCCATAACGCTTTCCCAAATGGCGGCTTTGCCGCTAAAATGACGAAACAGAGCACCCTGTGTAAGCCTCATGTGCTTAGCGATAGCAGCGGTGGTAATTTCGCTGGGGTTCTGTCGGGCTGACAGATCAACAACCGCCATAATAGTGGCGGCGCGTCTTTCTTCGGCGGGCAGATGCTTGGGCATTGAGGACATGGTGTTTTCTCCAAAGTAAGTAATTGATTACTTACTATAGCCAAATTTTCCCCCCGGTCAAGATAAATTTAGCGTTAAATTCTATATACAAGTGCAGCCCTATAGGTGACACCAGAAAAAAAGGTGTCACCTATAGGGCTGCAGATTACTTCAGGGAATATTTGCATGGCCTTCGAATCAGGCCATCCAGTACTCTCAAAGCTTACCGAACATCGCGCCAGTAATTATTTGCGATGGCAATGGTTTTAAATTCTATTGCCACCAGCTCAGCCGCATACATCAATAGTTGAGGATCATCTTCATATTTTTTCCTTACCGCTTGTTTGATCTCAGAATCCTGCTGAATGGTCCCTATGGTTTTCCTGATTATTTTAATCGCTAGCATGCGCCCTTCAAGGGGCGTTTTAGTGATAAGACTCGGCATGTAATCTTCGGGAGCTTTTTGTTCTGCTGCATACACGGTCTGGCAGAGCCCGAATGATATAAAAACCAATAACAATAATGCACTTAATGTTTTTTTCAAGATAACCTCCTAATAGTATTTATGCAAACTGGCGTCGGCTGGGTGATGAAACATGTAAAATTTCAGCTTTTCGCTATCCTATATTTCACTGGCTTTGGGCAGCTGCAGTTTTTCTTTCACATACTCCCCAATCAATATTGCAGTCGGGTATGACACCTCTTCTTCCATCTGTGCGTGCAGCTTGAGGTCTTCCGCAAATTTCACATACTCGAGTTTGCCCGTTTTTTTGGCCACTACAGACAATTCATCCAGTGCGACGACGATAGCCTTGTGCTCTTCAAGCATATGCGCAAGATCCGCCTTGAGTTTATCCGTTAATTTAAGCACCTCCTGCATTTCCGAGGTTACCTCACTTCGTGCCAACTCTGGCAGAAGCCCGAGGGGAGGTAAAGCATACTCTTCCTCTTTTACAAAGTGTGGATGCATCAGCTCAGCAACCGCTTTAGCGGCAATTCCTAGTTGACCCGCTTCCTGCGTGGCTTTGCGCAGGATTTTGTGCAGTTCTTCATGTTCAACCTTGAGGGTTTGGGGGGTTTCGAATTGCATGAACAGACTCCTCCTATAAATGGATCAAAGTTTTTTAACCAGCTGGCGCGCGACGGTCTGGACCGGATCCCAAACCGGAGAAAAGGGGGGAGCGTAGCTCAGATCAAGGCTGATAATATCCTCTACCGTCATCCCTGCGGTGAGCGCCGTTGCAATAATATCGATCCGCTTGGCGGCACCTTCCATCCCCACGATCTGAGCACCAAGTAGACGCCCACTGGATTTCTCTCCGAGCATCTTGACCGTGATGGAGCCCGAGCCAGGGTAATATCCGGCTCTGGTTTTCGTTTTGATGGTCGCCGTAGCGTAGTCCGTACCGAGCTGGTGTAGTTCTTTTTCCTGTAGCCCAGTGCGTGCTACTTCGACCGCACATATCTTGCTCACGGCGGTTCCGACAACGCCTGGAAACCACGCCTCTCCACCAGAGAGATTGGTGCCGGCCACCAGTCCATGCTTGTTAGCAATGGTACCAAGGGCGATATGTACCGGCTGGCCGGTCACCCGGTGCAGCGATGTGGCGCAATCCCCTGCCGCCCAAACATTCGCAGTTTTGGTCTGCATACGCCCATCGACACTGATTGCTTCCTTAGGGCCTAACTCAATCCCTGCGGTTTTAGCGAGGTCCGAATTTGGCCGCACCCCAAGACCTAAGATAACCATATCCGCAGGAAGGGTGCGCAAAGGAGTGATAACACCAGTAACACGACCACTTTTTACCTCAAACGCTTCAAACCCCTCGGAGAGGAACAGATTGACTCCGATATTTCTGAGTGCTTGGGAAACCAACGCACCCATGTCGGGGTCAAGGGTGTCCATAACTTCAGGGCTTTTTTGCACCAGAGATACATTTAGCTTCAAACGCGTCAACGCCTCCGCCATTTCGAGGCCAATGTATCCACCACCAACCACGACTACATTTTTAGGAGATTCCTTGGCCAGAAAATCCTGGATATGCACCCCGCTCGCTAGGCCTGACAGGCCAAAAATTCCGCTGGCATCCAGCCCTGGCACCGGCGGACAGAAGGGGCGAGCTCCGGTGGCAATCAGCAGTTGATCGTAGGGCTCATCCATGATCTGGGTCGATCCATGCTGTTGAATCTTGACGCGTTGGGTTCCGAGGTTTATTTCTACAACTTTATGCCCGGTGCGCACGTCTATATTGTACTTTTCTCGAAATTTTTGTGGAGAACGTACCACTAGACTATCTACCTGCTCAATTAACCCGCCTATAAGGTAGGGAATGCCGCAGTTCGAATAGGAGGTGTAGGCTGTTTTTTCCAGCACCAGAATATCGCGCTCCGGTTGTTCACGCCGAATTTTTGAGGCGGCACTCATTCCAGCGGCGTTGCCACCTATGATAACAACTCGGCCTTTATCTTTACTGACGTTTGGCATTGGAGACTCCTTTTAAGCAATGAAACTTCTAGGCTGCTCTGCCCTGTGCATGAACGATGGCGCAGGCGATAGTGGGTACAGTGGCTCAAGGATAGCGCAGATATTACCCAGCGCAAAAACATTCCCAACTCGAAGAGGGGGGCGAGCCGGTGTACATGCATAAAGATTCCAAAATATTCAACCTGAGTCAAGCGCAGATCACCCTCAACTTCACTGACTTCTTAATGCTTTGGCTGGTAAGATGACCTCGACTCAGGTTCGCTGCGTCACCCTTTTTTCTCCACCTGCCCAGCTGGGTAGACCACCACTCCATGCGTCTTAATCTGTGCACTTTGGGTGAGATGTGCCGCTTCGACTCTAGCATTTCCCATAAGGTGAAAGACAGACTCGCCATGAGCCAGGAGAGAGTCTGCGACAATTCGCCGATGACAACGCCACCAGACTGCTTCGGCACACATTATGGCACATTGCCTTTCTCTTCCCAGCTCAATTAGTTGCGCCAGGCCGGCGCGAAACTCCTCAGTAAGAGTATAGTCGGCATAGTTGTGAAAACTCGCATTTTCCCAAAAGCCGTTCACGTCCACCGAAATCTCCTTGCTTTTACTGCGCAAGCCACCCAATTTTGCGCTATGCACATAATCGATTTCATATGGCGCCAAGTGTTTTGGCAGCACCTCTTGGTTGTACTGTGGGTTGGTGCGTGATTTAGGAATTGAGCGTATGTCGACCACGAGCATCACTTTGACTGGGCGTAGCAGTTCAACAAACTCCTCGATTGTGCGGGTAGAATGACCGATGGTATAAAATGGAAACGCCATATTTCACCTAAGTGGATGGAGACTTTGTCAAGGCGCTACCCATGTGGGCCGCAATATGTTCAGTTTTGTCGCTTTTGATCTCATATTGCGGTGCAGCCACAGAAGCATGGTGGGTGTAGCCCTTAAATTCAAAGTCACGCTTATGGATTTTTTGAATTATACCGCCGACGCGTCCCGCCTCCGAGTTCCAAGTGACGTGATCGCCAACCTTAAATTTATCTGCCATGTTTTTAGTCATAGTTCCCCCCTTGAACAGATATAGACACCCGCGACCAAAGCTTAACCTGGCGAAGAAGGCGTGAAACAACCGTCCCACAACCCACTGAAGAAGTTACGCGCATTCACCCCGATGGAGCGATTATTATACCCCCCCTCCTGCATCACCAATGTGGGCAGATGTATTTGTCCAAGGATACGTCCTAGCGCGGCAAAATCTTTAGCCGTAAAGTTCCAGGTTCCGGTCGGATCACCCTTGGCGGTATCCAACCCCAAACAAACAAGCAGATATACCGGCTTATGGCGCTTAATTCGCCTGATTCCTTTATGCAGCGCCTTGGAGTATTCCTCAAATTTGAGCTGTTCGGGCAATGGCAGATTAAGATTATATCCCTTTCCCTCGCCTTCCCCAACCTCGTCCTCGAAGCCACAAAAGTAAGGATAAGCAAAACGGGGATGCCCATGGAGTGAAACCGTTAACACATCGCTGCGCTGATAAAAAATCGTCTGTTGACCGTTGCCGTGATGATAATCAATATCGAGCAGGGCCACGCGCCCGAACTTGCTCAGATATTGGGCGGCCACCGCAGCGCTGTTGAAATAACAGAACCCACCGAAAGCCTTATACTCCGCATGATGGCCTGGTGGACGCACCAGCGCATAAGCTAGCCGTTGCCCTTCGAGCAATTCATCTGCACAGGAAAGGGCACAGTCCACCGCGCGCCTGGCCGCCTTCCACGCATTCTGATTGAGTGGGGTAAAGGTGTCGATGCAGTAATACCCGGCGCGTACCGCCATCTCTTTGGGAGGACGAGCCGCGTTACGCAAGGGAAAAACATACGGGTATACCGACTTCCCCGGTTCGAGGGTCTGGCACATACGCTTAAAATAGTTGATGTATTCTACGCTGTGCACAGCGCGCAGATGCTTCTCCGCGTAATTCTTAACCTCAATTTTTTCGAAAATATCGAGTTTGTCCAACTCCTTGAGAATGGAGCGAATCCGCACCGGCGCCTCGACATAACCCCGTTCCTTGATGTGGTGGATATCGTGGCGATCATTGATTGCCAGCGCAATGCGCTTAAACTTACCGGTCGCAGGTCGAAGTTTTTCAGTCTGCTGCACCTTCACATATTGCGGCGGCCGCAGGCGGATTGGGTCATCGCTAAACGAGGCGACCACCCGCTCGATATACTCTTTCGGGCATAGATGCCCGTAGCGCCGTTCCAGAATGGCGCGCACAATCTTTTGCGCTGCATCCGCACTCAGCTCCAGGGACTGCCCGAGTGAATCGAACACCAAGTATGGTGGATTGTCGCAATCATCCAGATTGACGGGTGTTTCGTAGGCGGTACCAATAATGGGATACGCCTGATAGGCTTCGTAAAACTTAAGACGTGCGCGGTTCTGCTTGAGGATCAACGGATCTTCACACAGCCGTGGGTCATCAGGCAGACACTCGAAAAATATCCCGTACACTCCCAGTGCCAGCGCTTCCTCACGCACATGCTCATACAGCGCTCCACCGATTCCGCCGCCAGTGACATTCTTCGCGGCGGAAATATAGTCGAGATAACAGAATTGCAGTTGAGCATCATGCGAGAGCAGGGCAAACCCTTTGATCATGCCATGCGGGTCTTCGGCCACATACACGATGGAGCGAAATTTATGTTTAAGAGGATTGAGCAGCAGGTCGGGGATCTTGGCGACGTCATATTTTGCCAGCTGCGGAAATTGATCGCGCAGAATCTGCTGCACCTGGGCAACAGCCTGACGATTGATGGGGAAAACATCATCAAACACACGACGGATACTAAACATATTTTTACCTCAAAATTATACGGCAATGAATTAAACACTAGCATGAAAAAGCCTTGCGTAAAGCAGTTATCCACAAATTCGCACAGATAAATTTTACTCCTGCGAAATGCCTGTTATTTTTATATTGACAAGGAAATTCAGGGCGCGTATAGGCTCAAAACAACGGTATTTCGGTGCGGGAAAAGCGTAACGACCACAGCTTAAAAAGTAACCCCTTTTTACAGCCATAGCCGCCAGGCTCCCACACCGAATGAATGCCAAACTCCCACAGGGGGAGTCACTTCGCACCACGGCTTTTAAGGGGTTATCACATGCAGATTGCACTTGTATTCAATTTACGCGAGGAGTCCGTCGCAAGCGACGAGCCTCCGTCGGAACCTCCTGGCCATCCCAGCGCTGATATCTACGCTGAATGGGATGACATCCACACCATCAATGCGGTCGCAGCAGCACTGGCGACCCGCCATGAAGTGTCGCTGGTCAACGCTGACCTTAACGCCTTCGAAAAACTGCGCACCTTAAAACCAGACCTGGTTTTCAATATTGCCGAAGGACTGCACGGCGCCAGCCGCGAAGCCCAAATGCCGGCAATCTTTGAGATGCAGCAGCTCCCCTATACCGGCAGCGATCCTGTCACCCTTGGCCTGTGTCTCGACAAACGCCGTACCAAGGAAATTCTGGCCCAGCATCAGGTGCCGTCGCCCCATTTCTGGGTGGTCAACTCTGCGCTTGAACTGCCGAAACGCCTGCGCTATCCACTAATGGTCAAGCCGCCGCTGGAGGGTTCAAGCAAGGGGATCACCGACAAGGCACTGGTACGCAATCGCAAAGAGCTGGTGCAGCAGGTTGAGTGGGTGATTTCGACCTACCAACAGAGTGCGCTAGTGGAGGAATATCTCCCCGGGCGGGAATTCACCGTAGCCCTGCTTGGTAACGGCGCAAATCTGCACGTGCTACCGCTCGTCGAGATAAATTTCGACAGTTTGCCGCCGGGGGGCAACCCGATTTATTCCTTTGAAGCCAAATGGATCTGGGATACCGAAGAGGAGCCACTGCAGATCTTCAGCTGCCCGGCTACGCTCGAACCCTTGTTGCAGCGCCAGATCGAAGAGGTGTGCCGCAAGGCGTTCAAAGCGCTCGGTTGCCGCGACTGGTGCCGCATCGACGTGCGCCTTGATCCGACCGGACATCCCCAGATCATCGAACTGAATCCCCTCCCCGGCATCCTGCCGCGGCCGGAACAGAACAGCTGTTTCCCAAAGGCCGCCCGCGCTGCCGGACTCGATTATACGCAACTGATCCTCAGCGTGGTGGACGCCGCCTGCGCCCGCCTGCAGCTCAATCAGGGGGACGTCAATGAATATCGCCGTCTGCTTTAACTTAGCCCCTGCCGTACCGCTGCGCGGTGAGCAGCAGGATCGCATCTCTGAGGCTGGTGCTGAAGTCGAAGCGGAAGCGGTCGCTGCGGCCCTTACACTCCTCGGGCATACACCCACGCTGGTGCCTCTCGGTGCCAAAATCACCCCTTTTGTGTGTGTGTTGCAGAAGCTGCAGCCGCAGCTGGTTTTCAACCTCTGTGAAGGCTTCTGGGGCCAGAGTAGCCGCGAGCTGCATATCGCAGCACTACTTGACCTGCTCGGCCTGGCGCACACCGGTTCACCCGCCCTGACCCTTGGCCTGACCCAAAATAAAGCGCTGACCAAAGACCTGCTGGTACGCCACAATCTACCCACACCAGACTACCTGCTGATTCAACCGGGCGAGTCGCTACCGGAGAAGCTGCCAGAAAAGATGGCATCGAGCTGGCCGCTGATCGTTAAACCCTATCTCGAAGACGCCTCTATCGGGATCGGCGCAGAGAGTGTCGTCAGTGATATGGGCGCCTTGCGCAGCCGCGTTGCATACATCCACACCCGTTACCACCAAGGTGCACTGGTGGAAGAGTTTATCGCCGGGCGCGAGTTTAACGCAGCAGTAATCGGGGATGGCTCTCTCGAAGCGCTACCAATCTCGGAGATCTGTTTCCAAACAGGTTTAGAGCGTCAGATTGTCAGCTACGCGGGCAAATGGCTGGAGGATTCCGCCGAATATGTTGCGACCGAACCGGTCTGTCCAGCGCCATTGGTGCTAGAGGAGGAAGAAACCCTCCAGGCGGCAGCACTCCAAGCCTGCCGCTTGCTCGGCTGTCGCGATTACGCTCGCGTCGATATCCGCATGCGCGACGGAATTCCTTACATTCTCGAAGTCAACGCCAACCCCGACATCTCCCCATCCGCAGGTTTTGCCCGTGCGGCCTGTGCGGCAGGGCTGGACTATCCGGCTCTGATTGATCGAATTTTGAAGTTATGTCTTACCCGAATGGAGAACACCAATGCGTAAACTGCTTGCTTCCGATCTGCTTATGTTGCGTCAGATCCTGGTCGCCACTCAGGCCTTTACCGAGGTAGAGGTCACCTGCGCCATGGAACTGCTGGAAACAGTCCTCAACGACCCAGAGCAGCAAGATTATCAAGTAATCGTCGCTGACTACAAAAGAGCAGTGGCCGGATTCGCCCTATTCGGCCCGGTGCCAATGACACTTAAAAACTACGATCTTTACTGGATCGCCACTGACCCCGATCTGCACGGAGAAGGGATTGGCCGCCAACTGATGCAGGAAGTGGAAAAACGTCTGCGGATCGCAGGCGCAAGAATGCTCTGTCTGGAGACCTCTTCACAGGGTAGCTACACCCGTACGCGTAAATTTTACCAGCAGGCCGGCTACTTAGAGGAATCATGCATCCGTGATTTCTACCGCCCCGGAGACGACCGCATCACTTATGTCAAACGTTTTCAGCATTGAAAACACCACCTAAGGAGCTCGCCATGGAAACCTGGCAAAAACAGCTACAGGCAAGCATCACTAGCCCCGGCATCTTGACCCGCCGTTTCGGCGTTGATCCCCGTCCTCTAGAAGAGGTTGTGGCCAAATATCCCATGCGGGTTCCCGCCTACTATCTTAGCCTGATCAAGGAAGTGGGCGACCCAATCTGGAAGCAGGCAGTTCCCGACCTCCTTGAAATTCAGGATAGCGTGTGTCTCTATGATCCTCTCGAGGAGGAGAATCAGAGCCCGGTGCCGAACTTAGTACACCGCTACCCAGATCGCGTCCTGTTTCTGGTATCTTCGGAGTGCGCCATGTATTGCCGCTTCTGCACCCGGAAGCGCAAGGTTGGTGGCGAAAACATGCGCGTGACCAGTGAGACCATCAGCGCCGGAATCGACTACATCAGCCAGAATCCGCAGATCCGCGACGTCATTGTCTCGGGTGGAGATCCATTGTTGCTCTCAGACGAAAAGCTTGATTCGATTTTGACCCGCTTGCGCGCCATCCCCCACGTGCAGATCATCCGTATCGGCACACGGGTGCCGGTGGTATTGCCGATGCGCATCACCTTGAACCTGGTGCGGATGCTGCGTAAGCATCATCCGCTGTTTATCAACACCCACTTCAACCATCCGGACGAGATCACCGAGCAGTCTTCTAAGGCCTGCGCTCGCCTCGCTGATGCGGGAATACCTCTGGGGAACCAGACGGTGCTGATGCGCGGTATAAATGACGACCCACTAGTGATGAAGTCGTTGATGCAGAAATTGCTGGCGATTCGGGTGCGCCCTTACTACATCTATCAGGCGGATCTGGTACAGGGGACCGATCACTTCCGCACCAGCGTTGAAGAAGGACTCGAAGTGATCCGCGCCCTGCGGGGTCACACTTCAGGGATGGCGGTGCCAGCATTTGTCATCGATGCCCCTGGTGGTGGGGGTAAGATCCCGCTGCTCCCCGAATACCTGCAGTCACTTGGTGCGGAAGTGATTCTGAAAAACTACTTGGGTGAGACCTACTCCTACGTGAATGCAGCTTCAAAAGCGGAGAAGGAACTGATCCGCAAGGTGGTCAACGACAACGGCTGACTCGCAGCGATGTCGTACGAACACAAACGCCCCCGTTGTTCTATGAGCAGCGGGGGTGTTTGTGTTTCAATGCCACGTATGGTGGGCACTCAACTTCAGCAGCGCACGGTTGAAAGCATCTGCTGCAGAGTGGTATTACTAGGGTAATCATTTAACATTGATTCTTCAAACTTTTGCCATTTCCTGAGGATTTTTTTTCTGGCAAAGAAATCATTGTAATTACACACAGGAATAAAATCAGAATTTCCGATGTTATCGATAACAACCAGACGCGGTTCCACCGCACCCACCAGTGGGTACACTATATTTTTGGGTTTGAGCGTCATGGTTATGATTCTATGCGCAAGCAGATATTCTTTCAGTGACACTAAGGCCTGCTTCAGTTCAGCGCCGTGGGCCTCAGTTTTTTCATTAGAAGCCAGATAATACTCAAGCGTTTTTGCCACCGCACCGTCGTGGTCAACGATCAAATCAAAAACAGAACCAGTCCCCAGATTCGTCTCTACATCGCCATGGTATTCGGGAATCATCTCCCAGCTGATATTTCTTTTCTCCAGGTGGCGGTAATACTTTTTCTCGCGTCTGGTTTCATCATCATTCCCTGCAACAACCACCTTGACGCACAGGGCATTATTCTCTGGATGCCTGTAGCACTCCCGATGAAGCCCTTTTCCCACAAAATCGGACTTACGAAGTTTAAGCATGTTTCAATCTCCGCATAGGATCACAATTCGGGCCGAAGTTTTCAGCAAGATATTCGACAAGGCCGCACCTCACCAAATTGGTGTGATCATTATTGTGTTTTATCGGTCCAACTCGCACCAGCGCACAGCTGAAGCCTCCTGCCGTAAGGATAAGAATGTATCTTCAGTCTCTTTGAGTGCAATAAATAACTGTACCAAAGAATCAAAACGATGGCCACCGCGTAAAATTTATATTGTTATTTCGGATACTTACTGTTTGCCAATGTTATGCGCAAAACTGCATCGTAGCAAGCCGCCCCGAATAGTGTTAGAGCCTCAATGCCAAACAGCCAAGCTGAACTCAGGCGGGTCGCTGTTGACATTTTAATATTTAGTGGTAGTATACAGCGCCAAGCTAAAGCCCTAGGTTGTGCCGAAATATGGCATAATGGCGGGGCGCTCTGCCACTTTCAAACGATATTTTCACCGGATTGGATATTAATGCCTTGGCTCGGTATAATTCTTCTGTTCGAAGCCATCTCTCAGGAGTACTTTTCAACCTTCATAATGGTTTCGGGAGTTTACAAAAAACCGAATTATTAATTTTAAAGAGATTAAATTGGTACAGATGAGCTGGTGAATTTCAAAAGATAAAAACGTTCTGGTATGACGGACAGATTGAGTAAATTATGGATGTTGTATATGTTATTGGGCCCGCACTCCTAATCGCGATTGTCCTGGCTTCAGTCTGGCTGGATCGCTGGAGTGTCCCCGTCATATTGGTCGCCCTCGCTGCGGGAATCCTCTTTGGCAGTGATGTTCTGAATCTCTGGCATTTCGATGATATCACCCTGACCAATCAGGTCGCCAATCTTGCCCTGGTATTCATTCTGTTTCACGGTGGTTTCGCTACCAGACGCATCGATTTTGAAGCAGTTGCCCTGCGAGCTGGAGGCTTAGCCACATGGGGCGTCGTCTTGACCGCGCTAGGTACCTTTGCGGTTCTGTATGGCGTCTTCGACTGGTCATTTCCTAAGGCGCTCTTGCTTTCAGCGATAATTTCATCCACCGACGCAGCCGCAATCATGTCGATCCTGCGCCGCCAATCTCTGCCGCCCAAACTCTCCTCCACTCTTGAGATCGAAAGCGCCGCCAACGACCCCATGGCTATCCTGCTCACCTTGGCAGTAATCGAGGTGGTCTCTTCCGGTCACTCTGACTGGGCGCCCACAGCAGCGCTCTTTGTGTGGAAGTTTGCCACCGCGCCGATAATCGGCTGGTGCCTTACTCGAGGGGCATTATGGCTATTCAATCGCCTTAAACCCCAAGACCGTGGACTTTACTACGTATTTTCACTTGGAATCATCCTGCTGATCTACGGCTTGGCTGAAATAGTGCACGCCAGTGGGATGTTGGCGGTGTTTGTCGCCGGCTACGTGATGGGCAACAGCCCTTTTGTCTACAAGCAAGGGGTAAGCAATTTCTCGTCTGCTCTTTCCACCGTGGCCAATATCGGCATGTTCGCCTTACTGGGGCTCCAAGTGTTCCCTCATCAGTGGGCCGACCTCTGGGTGGAGGGTATTTTACTATTTTGTGCGTTGACTTTTGTCGCCCGCCCCTTTGCCGTCTGGGTTGGCACCATGGGAATGCGCATCGGGATGAGGGACAAAATCTTCATCGCCTGGGCTGGCCTACGCGGTTCGGTTCCCATCGTTCTGGCCACCTATCCAGCCGCTGCCGGGATTGGCATAGGGCAGGACATCTTCAACCTTGTTTTCTTTGCCGTCTTGCTATCCATCGCTGTTCAGGGCTCCACGCTGGGCTTGCTGGCACGCTGGCTCAACCTCACAGTTCCAGCACGTCCGCGCCCCCTGTTCAACCTCGAACTCGTTACCATGGCCGAAAGCGACTTTGATTTGATCGTGGTGAATCTCCCCGGTCCCCGAGGCATTGTCGGCCCCACCATCGCCGAGTTGCAGTTCCCAGCCGGCTCTGTAATCATCCTGATAACCCGAAAAAACGAGTTGGTAATTCCCAAGGGGTCAACGCGCTTGCAGGGCTGGGATCAAGTGACCATACTGGTACACGCCAAAGACCAAGAAACCGTTCGCTCTGTTCTATTGGGAGCCCTTGCCGAAAAGCTACCTGCTTAGGCAATCTACTTTCGCAGTCTTTATTCGGCGGATGGAATCAGACTGGTACGCCTGCGCTTAAGATGAGACAATGGTTTCCCGAAGCGCTCGACCGTCCTTCGCGGCAGCTGATAACCTGAATTAACTTAAAGAGAGTAAAATGGAAAAAACTCGAAATCATTTCAAGGAATATATCTTTGAATGGCTGAGCACCCATATCCCGGAGTATGCCGACTGGATATTCGCCGCTATAGCGTTGGTGTGGATTGCAATTTTTTCTCTGGCTGTCCACTTTATCCTCCACCGCCTGCTGCTCAAGTGGGCAGGTAGCCGGGCAACAGTCTCACGTTGGATATGGCAAAAGGCGTTGTTTGAGCGCAAACTCTTCAACCGACTTGCGTTCACGCTGCAGGGGATCATCATTCAAAGCCAAGCGCGCCTCTGGCTCGATGACGAAACGACCCTGTTATCGACGATTGAAACCGCAACGCATCTATGGATCCTTATTTTTGGCACCCTATCGCTGTTCTCCCTGCTTGATGTGCTGGAGGATATCACTCGCCGCTCACCCACCATGCGGAACTTCCCCCTGCGGGGCATAATACAAAGCATTAAAATTATAATTGCATTTCTTATCGGCCTGCTGATGATCTCCATCCTCATGGGCAAATCTCCGCTGTTACTCCTCAGTGGTCTGGGTGCAATTTCAGCGGTTATGATGCTCGTGTTTAAAGATCCCATTCTGGGCCTAGTGGCTGGGATTCAACTGTCCGCGAATAATATGCTTGCCGTTGATGACTGGCTTGAAATGCCAAAGTTCGGCGCCGATGGCGATGTGATCGACATCAGCCTGACCACGGTCAAAGTGCGTAATTGGGACAAAACCATCACCACCATCCCAACCTACGCCCTCATCTCCGATTCTTTCAAGAACTGGCGCGGCATGTCCGAATCTGGTGGCCGGCGCATAAAACGCAGTCTGTATCTGGAAACCAACAGTGTACGTTTCCTTACCGATGTTGAGATTACGCAGCTACAGAAGATCAATATACTCGCTCCTTACCTGGAAGAAAAACGCAAGGAGCTGGACCTCTACAACAGCGAACACGGCAATAACCTTTCAGAATCGATAAACACCCGGCGTCTGACCAATCTCGGCACCTTGCGCGCCTATATGATCGCCTACCTGAAAAACCACCCCCGCATTCACCAGCACATGACGCTAATGGTGCGCCAGCTGGAGTCAGGGCCAGATGGGCTACCCATGGAAATCTATGCCTTTACCAATACAACCGCCTGGGGAGAGTATGAAGGGATACAGGCCGATATCTTTGACCATTTTTTAGCGATCCTGCCAGAATTTGGGATTAGAGCCCACGAAGCCCCCACCGGACACGATCTACGCAGTCTGGGGGTTAAACCTACGTGAATCCGCAGGATAAGCAGATATTTTCTCCGTCAGCACAGGTGCATAATATGAAGCAATTCAAGAACATTCTGTATGTCAGTGATGCAACCGACGATCAGGACTGGGCCGTCGCGCGCGCAGTATCCGTGGCGGAAAACAACCAGGCTGAGCTGACCATTGCAACGGTAGCGGATGCGCACCACACGCAGCTGCAGTCCCTGGCCGAAGCGTATAAGCAACGCCTGAACATCCGGTTCAAAATGCTGGAGGACAACACCTACATCGAAGTGGTGCGTACTGTACTGAATAACGCCAACGATCTGGTGCTTAAACCAGCTGAAAACCCGAGCTGGCTGAAAAGAATATTCGGCAATTTCGATATGAACCTGCTGCGTCAATGCCCCTGCCCAATCTGGCTCATGAAACCACACGATACACCGAGCTATAACAATATTCTGGCCGCTGTCGATTTTGACCCGCTGAATCCTTTAGGGCAGGATCACGAGCTCAACCGTGAAATTCTTGACCTGGCCAGCCGCCTGGCTCTTTCCAACGTAGCTTCCCTCCATATTGCCCATGCGTGGGAAGCCATTGGCGAAAAAACCCTGATGTCACGGGATATTACCACGCTCGATGGGGTTGCGGACTACGTTGAAAAAACGCATGCCCCGCACAGAAAGGGCTTATATATGCTGGGGGAGGAATTGCGTGAGTCGCTGGGGACCGACACCTATAAACGTCTGTCTCCGAGCTTTCATCTGCCCAAGGGGGCGGGGAAAAAGATGATACCGCAGTTGGCGGCAACGTTACAGGCGGATCTTGTAGTGATGGGTACGATCGCACGTACGGGGATATCCGGCCTTATCATAGGCAATACCGCCGAGGCTATTCTAGACCAACTGGCCTGTTCGGTTTTGGCGGTAAAGCCCTCAGGTTTTAAAACAGAGGTAAAGCTTGATGAATAAATGCATAAACCCTGCTTTAAGCAGCCACTAAACTCCCCAGAACCTGCCGCAGAACTAACGAACTTACTAAGCAGGGCTTCCAAACTCCTAATGCAAGCCAGCGGCTGGAAAGCCGCTGGCTTGCACTCAAACATCTCGATTATAACTGGCGCATAAACGCTGTCAGCGCAGCCTTCTCTTCTTTGGTCAGTTTCAATTCAGTGACCAAATTGAAAAACTCAACTGTGTCCTCAAGGGTCAACAGCCGCCCGTCATGCATATAGGGAGGGGAGTCCTTGATCCCTCGCAGGGTAAAGCTCTTGATGGGACCCACGGGGGTGATCCATTTCCCATTACTCATTCTTGAATCATAGAAACGCCCTACCTTCAGGTCGTGCATCTTATCATCGGTATAAAACGGTGCGGGATGGCATTCACTGCATTTCCCTTTTCCGAAGAATATCTCCTGTCCGAGCATTTCCTGTTTGGTAGCCTTCTTTGGGTCCAATTTGCCGAATACATTAAGCTTCGGCGCTGGAGGGAAATCAATTATGTTCTGCATCTGCGCCATCAAAGCCGCCTGGCTCGCCCGATCCGGCACATTCACGCCCTTTTTTGTGGCAATCACATGATCACCATCAAAATAGGCCGTACGCTGCTCAAATTCGGTGAAATCTTCAATTGATCTCAAGGAACGCTTGGAACCATGAATCTGTTGGTTACACACCCCGCGCAGACTCACTGAATCTAAGCGAAACCTGGCTACTTGAGGTCGAGTATCCGGGTTCAGATGGAAAGCTGCATTTGTGTGCCCGTTGGTGTGACAATCCAGACACGCCACTCCCAGACTGGGCTTCTCGACCTTCCGGTCTTCGGTCTGATTAAACTGTTGCTGTGGGAAGGGTGTAAGCAGCAGCCTCAGACCTTCCATCTGAACCGGAGTGAGGATTCCGAACATAATCTTATAATAATTATCGATGCTTAGCATTTTACCCTGGGATACATCTCCCAGTTCAGGATGGGTAGTTAAATAGAGAGGGGGAGGAAATTCTGGTATAAAATGTTCCGGGATGTCGAACTCCACATCGAACCGTTCCAAAGAACGCTGTTCCAGTTTTTGAATCTCATCAATTTGATTCTTATGAAACACCTGCCCTCCAGTTTCATGCTTTGCATGCGGTAGAGGCAAAAACCCTTCAGGGAAAAGATCTTTCTCTCTAATTTCCGTCGAAGTCAGAGCATTTAACTTATCCCAAGTCATGTTTTTAGGAAGGATTACCCGCACCCCCTCCTGAATGGGTTTTTGCTTTCCAGACATCATTACATCAGCGGGGCGATCACTCAGGTCATAGCGCCTTTCCAGAAGAGTCTGTTGTCGTTCCATGAATTTTGCTTTGTCGTTTACATCTTTCTCCATGGTGGTTTCAAAGTCTTCCTCAAAAACAAGCGGCATGTACGTTTGCGGATTAGGATCCACCTCTGCTGGAATTTGTGCATTAACCGCAAATACCATACACACAGCCAGCACAACAGGGCATAGGGTTCCAACAATCCCCCACCATCTTTTCTTAAGATATTTCTTCATGTCGCTCTCCCTTCTTCATCCTTCGCATTAAGCCACTGACCCCTAACCTTAATTCCTTGTTAGAGGTTATCTCTTCATGGCAAAGAATCAAGTAGCTGGAAGTAATAAATGCTCAGAGCAGGAATCAAAAGACCAGTGTTTGGTTGATTTACGCGGGCGGGGAATTACGCAGACAGGCAATAGCCACACTGACCTATAATCGAAAAGGCAGAAAACGTAAAAACGTTAGAGACGAGACCACCGCTACCTACTCGTGGCGCAAGGCATCGATAGGATCAAGACGCGCAGCGCGTCGGGCAGGAAAGTAGCCGAAAATCACGCCGATAGCCGCGGAGAATACGAAAGAGAGTAGGTTAATAGCCGGATCGAAGATATAAGGGACCGACATCAGCCCTGCCAGAAAGATGGACGCACCGGCAGCCAACACAATACCGATTAGCCCCCCCAAGCTCGATAGCGCTACCGCTTCGATAAGAAACTGCAGCAGCACCTCGCGTTCGAGTGCGCCAATGGCCAAGCGGATGCCGATCTCACGGGTGCGCTCTGTCACCGAAACCAGCATGATGTTCATGATGCCGATACCGCCCACCAGCAGGCTCACAGCCGCCACCGCTCCAAGGAGTAAGGTGAGGATGCGGGTCGTGCCGGTAAGTGCGTCGGCAATCTGACGGGTGTCCAGCACCCGAAAATCGTCCTCTTCAAAATCTGTGAGATGGCGACGCTCACGCAGCAGTAATTCAAGCTGCTGCTTGACTGTATCAATCGAGACGTTCGTAGCGACGGACACCATAATCATACTCACATCCAGGTTCCCGGCAAGACGGCGCTGAACCGTGCGCAGCGGCATGATTACTGTATCATCTTGATCGGAGCCCATCGCCGACTGCCCCTTTGACTTGAGCAGACCAACCACCTCACAGGAAAACTGCTTAATGCGGATATCCGCACCCACAGGGTTCTGCTGGCCAAAAAGTTTATCCCGAACACTAGCCCCGATCACACACACGGCCTTGCCAGCGTTTTCCTCTGCTTCGTTAAACTCACGCCCGCTGGCGATCTCCCAATTTCCCGCCACGAAATACTCATTGGTGGTGCCGGTGACTGAGGTGGACCAGTTATTTGCTTGGTACACCGCTGTGGCCGCACTGCCCACCACCGGGGCTACTGCCGCTATGCCACTAATCTGGGTGCGCACCGCCTCAACATCGGCGAGTTTGAACTGGGGCGCAGCAGACGCACCAGGCCCAAAGCGCTGCCCCGGCCGCGCCATCAGTAGGTTGCTGCCCATACTCGAAATCTGATCGGAAACCGATTTGGTCGCACCGTTGCCCAGCGTCACCATGGTGATTACCGCAGCCACCCCGATCACCACCCCAAGGATGGTGAGGAATGAACGCATCAGGTTGCGGCTGATGGCGCGCAGCGCCAGCATCAAGGTATTCCACCACATCAGGCACGCTCCTGTTGCTGCCACGCATCGTTACCTACCCGACCATCTACAAAATGTACGATACGCCGGGCGTAGGCAGCCATCTCGGGCTCGTGCGTGACCATCAGCACGGTGATGCCATTGTCGCGGTTGAGGCGGCTAATTAGCTCCATAACTTCCAAACTGGTGTGGCTGTCAAGGTTGCCGGTGGGCTCATCGGCAAGAAGCACGATGGGGTTGGTGACAATGGCGCGCGCGATGGCCACGCGCTGCTGCTGACCGCCAGAGAGTTCGCCGGGGGTGTGGTCTTCCCAGCCCTCCAGGCCAACCTGCTTCAGTGCCGCGCGCGCGGCAGCGTGGCGGATGGTGGTTGGCGTGCCGCGATAAATCAACGGCAGTTCGATATTCTCCAGTGCAGTGGTGCGCGCCAGTAGATTAAAACCCTGAAACACAAAGCCAATGAAATTCCGCCGGAGCAACGCACGCTGATCCCGTGACAATCTCTCAACGTGGACCCCCTGAAAGGTGTAATGGCCGCCGGTAGGTATATCCAAGCAGCCAAGGATATTCATAGCGGTGGATTTGCCTGAACCGCTCGGCCCCATCACTGCAACAAACTCACCTTGCTTAACCTCCAGATCGATGCCACGCAGCGCCTTAAACGCGGCCGGTCCCTCACCATAGATCTTGGTGATATCGACCATGCGAATCAGTGCTGCATCCTCGCTCATCACTTGCGGCTCGCAATCTCGGTGATCACTTCCATGCCAGCCGCAAGCTCACCATCGACAATCTCGGTAACCCGACCATTGGTGGCACCTGTTTTTATCTGCAGAGGTACTGCCTGTCCCTCGCGCAACACCCATATGCGCCGGCTGCCATCTGCGGCGGCCGGCTCTGTCATGGTTCTGCTGCTCGACCGACGCGGCATCATCGAACCAAAAAGGCCCCGACTCGATTTCTTGGCTGGTGCCTCCTCCGGCGGACTAAAGCGCAGCGCGGCGTTAGGCACTAATAGCGCGTCCTCATGAATTAGCGTGGTAATTTCAGCGGTACCAGTCATACCCGGGCGTAGACTGAGGTCGGAGTTATCCACCTGAAGCACACCAGGATAGGAGATAACCCCGTCGGTATTGATGGCATTATAACCCACCCGCGTAATCTGAGCTTCGAAACGGCGCCCTGGCCAGGCGTCAACGGTGAAGTTAGCTGGCAGACCTGCCTTGACCTGACCAACGTCGGCCTCGTCGATGTCAACCTTCAGCTCCATCTTGGAGAGATCTTCCGCTAGAGTAAACAGAGTCACCGCCTGCAGTGATGCGGCTACGGTCTGACCGGGGTCGACCGCACGTTCCAGCACCACCCCGTTGATGGGAGAGCGAATATGCGCCTTCACGAGGTCGGTCTCGTCACTGCGCAGCGCCGCCTCGGCCTGGGCTACGCTCGCCTGCGCGCTCGTAACATTGGCTTCAGCGCGCGCCAGTTCCGCCTCGGCGGTGTCCATTTCAGTTTTCGACGGCACTTTACCACCAGAGAGATGTGCCACCTCACGGTAGCGCTCAATGCGCGAACGCGCCTCTTTTACCGTCGCCTGTGCCTGCGTTACCCCTGCCTGCGCGACCCCAACGGCCGCCTGAGATCTGGCTGCGGCATCCTTGAACTTTGCCAGATCAAGTACGGCCAGTACCTGCCCCTTGGTCACGCGGTCGTCGTCATCCACAAACACCGTCTCAACCGTGCCGGACATCTCACTACCAACGTTGACTTGGTTAGTAGGTTCTAGCTGGCCCGTCGCCGAGACCTTGACCACCAAAGTATCTGTGGTCACCTCGGTAGCGAGGTACTGCACTTTGTTAGCGTCGCTTTTGTTGCCAAAGAGTAAATAGGCCCCAACCAGCGCAATTATCACCAAAATCAGCGGCAAGCGCCAACGTCGCAAGAAACCACCGTCACTGCCCTGCGTGGCGAGGATAGCTTCGAGGTCGGACACCCCAGCTTGGGAGTTCGCTTGTTTACCTGTTTGAGCGCTAGTTTCGGTGGCGGAGTGGATATTTTTACTCATGCTGACATCTCTCATTCACTGACGGTATTACCCGAAAGGCTATACTTAAAGCGCGCAGACTGAGCCTACTTCACATCCAAGGTGACGCTTCGATGACATAGGAATACGGGGTGTTACATGTGGTGTGCAAACGGTGTAGTTATACAGTACACCTGCGCTCTCACCGCTACTTAACTTCTGGCTCAGACCTCTTCTGCCGGCGACCAGCCTCCGCCAAGAGCCTTGTAGAGCTGAATCTGGGCAGTGGCGAGATCACCGGTACTGCTGGCTAGCTGATCTTCGAGATTTAGCAGGGTGCGCTGACTGTCGAGTACCGCAAGAAAATCGATCAGCCCGCTAGTGTAGCGCTGTTCAGCGATGGTGAGTGTATCGCGCGCCGCGCTGGTCGCCAGTGCGAGTTGAGCACGGCGCTGAGCGGCATTAGTCAAGCCATCAAGCGCATTCTCGACCTCTTCAAGCGCAGTGAGCACTGTCGACTCGTAAGCCAAGCGCGCCTGTTCAAGCAACGCGTCCTGCACTTCGATATTGGCGACTATGCTGCCGGAATGGAAGATCGGTGCGGTAACGCTGCCAAGCAACGAGCGCGTATCTGAACCACTGTCACCGAGGCTGGAGAAGGTGAGAGCCTCTAATCCGATCGAACCGGAGAGTCTGAAGCTTGGGTAGCGTGCAGCCTCAGCTTCTCCCAGACGCGCAGTCTGAGCCGCAAGGCGACGTTCGGCGGTGCGCACGTCGGGGCGCAGGTGCAGTACGGCAGCCGGAATACCGACGGCGGTCTCACTCCCGGCAAGCGGTACAATGGCGGTAGCAGCCAAGTGCGTCCGCAGTTCACCGGGGGAGCGCCCAAGCAATATCGCAAGACGATTCTGTGCCTCAGTTATGGCAGTGCGCAGCGCCGGGATGGCTGCACGGGCGCTCTCTAGATCAGTGCGAGCTTGGGCGACATCAAGTTCGGAGACCAAACCCGCCTGCGCACGCCACTGGGTAAGCTCATAGGTCTCTCTGCGTGCAGCTATACTGCCCTCAGTCACTGCAAGACGCTGTTCGGTGGTGCGCAAATCCACATAGTTGAGCACCACCTCGGCAGCTAGCGACACGCGCGTATCACGCAGGCTCTCGGTGCTGGCGTCAACATCAGCACTGGCCGCTTCCACGCCACGGCGCACTCCCCCAAAAATATCCGGCTCCCAACTCGCATCAAAACCAGCGCTGTACAATTTGCGTGTAGATTCACTCCCGCTCTGCTTGCTGGAGGTACCGCTCAGCGATGCATCTAGCGTTGGGCCAAGTCGCGCCCCACTCATATCGCGCCGTGCTCGGGCTTCTCGTAGCTGAGCGCGGGCAGTGGCGAGATCAAGATTGGCCGTAAGAGCCTCGGCTACCAGTTCATTGAGCAGTGGATCGTTGAACTGACGCCACCAGTGTGCAAGTACTAGTGTGTCGAGCGCGCGAACATCAGACGCAGCGGTCATCGTACTCCACTGCGCAGGGACATCGAGCTGCGGCGCGCGGTAATCTGGACCTACGGCGCAACCAGCCAACACACAAGCAAGCAATGCCGCAGATAATGCAATCCCTACTCTATGCGTCACCATGTTAGATTCTGCATGAATTTTATTATCCCCGATTGCTATCCAATCCATGGGCGCCTTCAAACGCAATTCTGTCCATCCCTCAGCATCACAAATCGATGCATTCAATACCTGTTTTTTATGTGCGCATAACCATACCTATGCTGTCAGCATTTGACAACGCATATTCCAAAAGGGCGATGTATCAAACTCTACGCTAGCGCATCAATTTGTCTGCATATTTTTTGGATTAATCACGCACAAACTCTTTTCACCAGTTCGATTGAACCATATTGGCCGTAGATGATATATGCCATAAGACGGAACCCGCATTCAGTATTCTATACATAACAGCAGCTGCATAAGCGCGATGGAAAACCGATTATCTTTCCATATACCAACTGAATATATTAACATTCCGAGATTCTCGTAACAATACCCCTTATACATGGAGAAACAGCCCCTGTGGATTCAGTTATCCTGCGTTCTGCAATATTTGTGTTTATTATTTTTGTTTTTACCGTAATTTCCCGCCGTGCGTTGCGGAACCCCCGCTCCCATGGATTCTATCGCTATTTTGCCTTTATCGGGATCACCAGTCTGTTGCTATACAACCAGCCCGTCTGGTTTGAGCAGCCATTTTCAGGCGTACACTGTCTGTCGTGGCTGTTACTGGGGGGATCTGTTGCGCTGGTTTTACACGGGACAGTATTTCTCAGGCGATTTGGAGGTCAAAGCAACCGGCCCGCATCGCCAGAAAACCTGGCGTTTGAAAATACGCAGCACTTGGTTGTAAATGGGCTGTATCGCTATATTCGCCACCCCATGTATGCCTCGCTACTATTGCTTGCATGGGGGGCGTTTCTGAAGCGAGTAGATGTTTTGACCATTGTGGTTATCTGCGTGGTCACGCTGGCTATTTACCTGACGGCAAAAGTAGAAGAGCAAGAGAACATCGCCTTCTGGGGGGAGGATTACGTAAAATACAAACTCAGTTCAAAGATGTTCATCCCCTTCATTCTTTAGGTTTAGGTTCTGTTCACGCATTACGCTGATTTTGTTTTAACACGCGAAAATCAAATGAATGGTGTGCATTTGAAAAGCACAAGGCCCAACCATTTGGTTGAGCCTTGTACGTTTGTATCTTCATCTGGCTTCAACAGGAAGTTGCTGCCACACACAACGCTGTGTGTTGTTACAGCAAATCATAAGGGCTTGCCCGCATCACCCAAGTGCTTTGCGGGAAATCCCGTTTCAGGGTTTCGTTGAGGTCTTTGAGGTGACTGACGTCTTTTGTTTCAATATAGTTAGCCACTCCCTGTAGGTAAACCGCTTCGGGAGCCGACCCACTTTGGGGGTACTTCTTCAGGAGCATGTCAAATTGCTTGAGCGCAGCTGAACGCTCGGCCTTATCAAAGTGAGCCTTGCCTATCCCCAGAAGTAGGCTTGGAATCAGTTCCTCCGGGGTGAAAAAGCCCAGAGTACGGTATAACTCCGCGCCAGAAGCATCAAGCAGAAGCAGAAGCGGAGTCCACTTGACGCGGAACCGAGGTGCGAGTTCCTTGTGATCTGAAGCGATACGCAGGGGGATGAGATTGCTGGATATAAAATCGATGACGCTCGGCTGTGGATACGAAACTGCATCCATCTGTTTGCAGCCAATTCAGCCGGGGTTGAAGAAGTCGAGCAGGATCAGTTTTCCATTTTTTTCAGCAATATGCTGCGCCTCGTCGAGGGATTCCAGCCACTGAATGTTTTTCTCTGCCACGGGAGATTCTCCTTTCCATAGTACAGACTATGAATGAATGTTTCTAAAATACTAATGCAAATATCCTATCATGCAATGACCTTGGAGAATTATATATTTTTACGGGAGAGTTTTTCCCCTGGGAACATGGATTCCACTTTGATCGATCCTCGTTGCAGACTAAGCTGACAGCGCATTTCTAAAATCAGCCACAGAACCTCGCTGTGCGATGGCGTGGTTCTGTGTTTTTTAGCGTTGAGAGAAACATGGCACCTCGCAGGCAATTTGACTCCTTGCAGAAGTTTTGAAGCCTCGTGGCCGTTAGGTCAGAAGCCTTAACTCTTCTCGATAATCAGCTGAGTGCGGACTCCCTTGACCCCAACTATATCGTTGACCATTTTGACGACCTCTTGCTCCTGTTCCTTGGAAACTACCGACCCCTTCAAGGTCACGATTTGGTTGTCCGTTTCGACGTTGATATCCGCCCCATCAGTCCCTTTACTGAAAAGAAGCACCGACTTTACCTTGGTTGTAATCCAAGCATCACTCGTCTTCACTTCTATTGTTTCGAGACTTCCTTTTTCCTCGACTTCTTTCAACTCAGGAACTACTTCTAGCTCCTTTTTGACTCGTTCGACGCCGGTTGTATTTTTCGTCATCTGAACAACCAAATCTCCCTGAGCATCGGAAACCACCTTTCCTTTCAGAGTAACAACGGCATTTTCAGTGTTCACATTAATGTCCATGCCATTGGTGTTTCTGTTCCACAACAGCTTTGATTTAACTTTAGCCGTAATCGTTGCATCTTCGACAGTCCGAAAAAACTCGGATTTCTGGCGCCCATCATCTTTGGTGCCGGGCTCAATCGTGATATTCGATTTAACATCCTTGATACCCTCGACACCTTTAGCAATCGCTATTGCCAGGTCCTTTTCCACCTCTGAATCAACCGTGCCTCTCAAAGAGGCGTTTCCGTTTCTGACCTCGACGTCAAGGTCAAAGGGATTGAGGTTCTGATTCAGCGTGTAGGAAGTTACAATGCTGGCTTTGAGCCAGACATCAGACTTTCTCTCATCATTCTGGTCTTCCGTAGCAAACGCAGTTACGGCAAACAGAACAATCAAAGCACAAACAATACTAGTTCTCTTGAATTTCATAGCGCACTTCCTTTCCGTTTTTCCAGTCGGGACTTTGTCCGGCCGGGTTAAAGTGAGAGTTAGACTTTCGGTTATACTCAGCTTTAGCAGGTGGCAGCCCACTGTCAAGGCTATGACCTCCAAGTGTCTTTACATAACCCGGAATTGGAGACAGGCTCTTTGTGTTGTGATATTTAAGTCTTACGTGTTGAAGGTGATGCCCCATCTCCCTTCGGGGGATGGTCGGGATGGGGGGATGACCCTAGATCGATTTTGCAATATCAAGTACTGCACGTTCCCAGGGTGGGCAAACGCGTTTCATTGCTCTTAACTTTATTGTTGACAAATTTAGTTATCAATTGCATAGTCTTCCCCATTCAGCTGTGCGCTGATTTTATTGGATTGCCTTCAGGCTTGTGCAAACGCCTTAAACAGGTAATATTTAACGTATCATCCCTTTCTTAACCCCTTATATTTACAAAGGAGATTAAATCATGAGTGTACTTGTAGCCCGTCAGGCCCCGGATTTCACTGCCACTGCGGTTATGCCGGATGGCAGTTTTGCTGAATATAAGCTCTCTGAACATCGTGGCAAGTATGTGGTGTTGTTTTTCTGGCCGCTGGATTTTACCTTTGTATGTCCGTCGGAGATTATCGCCCACAATAACCGCGTGAAGCAGCTCCAAGACCTCAACGTTGACATTGTCGGTGTTTCCATTGACTCCCATTATACCCATCTGGCATGGCGCAACACTGCTGTAGAGGATGGCGGGATTGGGCCGGTGAAGTTTCCCATTGTTGGAGACATCAAGCATGAGATTACTAATGCGTTTGGCATCGAGCATCCGGAAGCGGGTGTGGCTCTGCGCGCTTCCTTCCTTATCGATAAAGAAGGGGTTGTACAGCACCAAGTAGTAAATAACCTGCCCTTGGGGCGGAACATTGATGAGATGTTGCGCATGGTGGATGCACTGCAGTTTTCTGAACAGTACGGCGATGTGTGTCCCGCAGGGTGGAAAAAAGGCGACGAGGGGATGCACCCCACGGCCGAAGGGGTAGCCAGCTACCTGAAGGATCACGCAGAAAAGCTGTAAGCGACTATGTAGTTAGTTTTACTTGTGTCTTTACAAAGCAATAAAAAAAGCGGCTCTTTCACGAGCCGCTTTTTTTATTGCTGTTACCTGGGTATCAAGTCCATCAACCGCCTGTTTTTTTGGCATTCCACCCCTGTTCTTGCAGAAGATCAACCAGCAGATCGCGACAATCACCCTGAATTTCAATTACTCCATCTTTAAGGGTACCACCACAACCACATTTTTTCTTCAGCAACTGTGCCAGTCGTTTCAGTTCCTGCTTGGGTAACGTCAGCCCGGTTATTACCGACACTCCGCCCCCTTTGCGTCCCTTGGTCTGACGCTCCACTCGGACTACGCTGGTCCTTGGATCGGATTGCTGCTGGCTTGACACACATGTGCAGTTACTTTTAAATTCAGTGCAGCTGGGACAGTACGCTGCCGGATCATCGGAGTACACCAGGCGACTGGCACCTTGACTGTTATCCTTCCTCTTGACATTATTTCTTTTTTTCATAATTTCTTCCGCCGCGCGCTGATGCATCCATAGTTCCTTCCGGTTCTACATCTGACATGGCTTTTTCTGCCCTATTTTCATCTACTGCTGGCTCTGTTTGCTGCAGGCACTCCACACACACCATTTCGAGGGTAATGCCATTCTCCTCGCTGGGTGCAGTGGGAACGATATGCGCGCCACAGGCTATTTTAAAGCAGCGTTGGCACACATAACCACTGCCCTCGGTAGAGCTAAAATGGCATACATGGCACAGCCAGCGCGGCGAAGGTTTGGGGGCTTCAGTTACATCCATAACTTATTCCTGCTCGCACGCACGCCGAACTCTGGCCACCAGTTCGCGCGTACTCTCTGCCATCTGATCAAACTGAGGCTGACGCGGAGCTCCGAACCACTCAATCGGCTCCAGAAAATCCCACTTGAGCTTTTCAGTTATGCCGTCCAACTCACGTTGTGCTCCGCCAGACCAGCCTGCGGAACCAAAGCGTAAAACTGTTTTGTTGAGCACTTTTTTGCGCCGGAACATATCCAGCATCCATGCCATGGGGGGGAACATCTGATATTCGTAGGTCGGCATCCCCAGTATCAGTCCGCTGGAGCGCCAAGCCGAGGCTACAATATGACTGATAAGATCTTCAGGAACACGGTATACATGTAGCGGCATACCTTCCTGATGTACCGTGCGCTCGACCGTCTCCACCAGTTGTCCTGTGTTGCCGTACATACTTGACCATACCAAAGTTATTTCTGGCTCTGCCGGGCCCTGCATGTACCGCGCAAAACGCGAGTATGCCTCTATAATAGTCTGCGGTTTGGCGCGCCAGATAATCCCGTGCGATGGAGCTACCGCCTGTATATTCAGCTCGCTCAATTTAACTATAGCCTTGGATACAAAGGTGGAAAAACTCGCCACTATATTGGAGTAATAGCGCAGCGCTTCGGCGAGGAAAAATTCCTCTTGTTCCGAACTGAGCTGGTCGTCAAAATAGAGCCCATCGATGGCGCCGTAGGAGCCAAATCCATCGCAGGAAAACAAGGTTCCACTCTGGAGCTCATAGGTCATCATGGTCTCTGGCCAGTGGATGTTTGGAGTGTCGTAAAACTCCAGCACTTTCCCACCGCCTAAGTCGAGGCGGTCGCCGTTTTTAACCACATGGACGTTGGTGTCTATGTCGCAAAAAGATTTAAGCATCTTTGCGGCTTTGGACGATAGATAGATACGAATGCGGGGATTTCTTGCATGAAATTCAGGCAACCAACGGGTGTGGTCTGGCTCCATGTGGTTGATGATCAGGTAGTCAATGTCTTCGGGACGCAGATCTATGGAGGCCAGTTTGTGCAAGTAACACGCGGCTTCGCCGTCGACATCTTCCACAAGATCAATAATGGCGGTTTTTTCCCCTTTAACCACATAGGAGTTAAGAGAGATGCCGTCAGGCATGGGCCACATCCCTTCAAACAGCTGAGAACTCGGCAGATTAACGGAAACGCAGTAGATTCCATCGCTTACCTGCACAGCTTCGGCGTGCTCATTTTTCATTCCGCATCCATTGTCCATATCAAATCACTCTCGGCTTTGTGTGGGTTCGATTAATCTGACCATCTAATCTAGTTTAGTTAAGACAAACGGGCAAGCAGCACTCAATTCTACCTTCTTCGGGGAGAGGAGAGGCTGCTGTCCGTAGGTTTTAAACTTCTCCAGCACCCTATCCATCTCTGCATCCGGCACTAGGACCGGCTGCCCAACATTGCAACATTGATAATATATACGCGCCACCAGCTCAATCTCTTCGGCGACATTGAAGGCTTGACGCATATCCCCCCCGACCGTCACCAGGCCATGGTTGGCGAGCAAGACCGCATTCGCAGCGCCGATGCCGGACACTACGCTGGAAGCGAGCTCCGGAGTTCCGAAGGTGGCATAGGGGGCAAGAGGTACCTTTTTACCCGCAAAGGCTACGAGATAGTGTACTGCGGGGATCTCGCGCTGCAGACACGCCATGGTTGTGGCATATACCGAGTGGGTATGAACTACGGCGTTAACCTCGGCGCGTGCGTTATACAGTGCAAGGTGAAAACTCAGCTCACTCGATGGTTTCAAAGCTCCCTCAACCGCGGTGCCGCTACGGTTGACAATAACCACATCCTCTGCGCGCACATCGGCGTAATCAACCCCGCTCGGGCCGATGGCGATAAGGTCATGCTCCCGACACAGGCAGCTCAAGTTGCCGCCGTTGCCGGTGGTCAGGCCAGAAGAGATCATCTTCAGGCCGTATTTAACAATCAGGTTACGCTCCTGCTCCAGCACCATATCTACTCCTAGCCTGCTTGCAATCTACTCTTGCTCTAAACCTGCGTTGAAAGATCGCGTCTACCCATGCGTTGCAAAAATGCAACTAACGTCTCAAGACTGCGGTTAACCACCTGTTCCGGCCGTACCCCAGCGTGAATCAATGCGGCAACGGCGTCGGTGAACTCCCCCACTGCGCTGCTTATGTGGGCATCACTGCCTACGGCGATCAGGGCCCCCTTTTCGGCACACAGGCGCGCAATCTCCAGGCAGTTGGGGGCGCTATTTTTTCGGCTAATGGAGAACGATGAACTGTTGATCTCAAGCGCGGTGCCGGTGCGCACGGCCTGTTCCACCACGGTGACATAATCGACGGGATACACAGGATTGCCCGGATGGGAGATGACATCCACCTCGGGGTGTTCCATCACCTGCAGCATGGCGAGGGTGTGCTCGGTCGCATTTACGCCACTGTAGCCACATCCATCGTGGAGCCCGGCAAGGACGATGTCAAGTTGCAGTAACGCCTTCTCGTCCAGATCGAGCTGCCCGCCGGCGAGGATATTCGCCTCCACCCCGCGCAGCACCCTCACCCCATCTATAAAGGGGGGGATAAAACGCAGCGCCATAAAATGATACAGATGTGGGCCGCCCGGCAGCGCCGGACCGTGATCGGTAATGGCGACCCCCTCCAATCCGCGCTTGCGCGCAGCTGCGACTATCTCCTCCACGGTGCTGAACGCATGCCCCGAGGCTATACTGTGCACATGGGTGTCCACCGTGGGCGCGCAGCACTGTTCTGGCATAAGCACACCTGCAGCAGTAGCAACCGGTTTGTCTGTCATCGCACCTCCATCAAACTTAGGCCAACTTAGGCCATCAGTGATCCAGCCATTGAGTTCCTATCAGGCCCACCTTATGCTCAAGTTGGGCGTGGTTTTTGTGTGTTGTGGTCTCTGTCCGTTTAGCCTTTTATCTTAACATGCCCGAAAAGGCTTGTCAGGTGCATTGACCACATTGTAAATTGTACTATTTTTCTGTGCTGGCATAAAGAAAGTGCGTTTGTATATGAACTCCTGTGTGAACTCTTGCGACAATCTTTTAAATATAAGCCGTCCGGGGCGCTATCTGGGCGGCGAAGCGGGATCGATCCGTAAAAATCACGCGGATGTCGATATCCGCTATGCGCTGGCATTTCCCGATGTGTATGAGATCGGCATGGGTCACACGGGCAGCGCCATTCTGTACCAGATTCTCAACAGTGTGGAGTGGATTGCCGCCGAGCGCGTCTATTGCCCCTGGCCCGATATGGCGGAGCAGATGCGCCAGCACGACGATCCTTTAAGTTCCTTGGAATCGGATACGCCGTTGGCGCAGTTTGACATAATCGGCTTCACCCTGCAGCACGAACTGAGCTACACCAACATTCTGCATATGCTCGATTTGAGCGGCATCGCGCGCAGGCGCGAGGACCGCAGCGAAACCGACCCGATTATAATAGTCGGCGGCCCTTGTGCTTTCAACCCTGAACCACTAGCGGACTTTATCGATATCGCCCTGCTTGGCGACGGCGAGGAAGCTGTAGTTGAAATCTGCGAAGCAATCCGCACCAAAAGAAAACAGGGACTCGGGCGCCGCC
>JAVERW010000075.1:0-9388 GCA_034006915.1 Desulfuromonadaceae bacterium
ATGCGTGAAGTCCAACACGGACTTATACAAAAGCTTTTCATATAGCCTTTCTTTTATCTTAAGCACACATTGTGAGGCGCGCGAATACTAGTGGAAGTGGTGACAAATAGCAACCCAAACATGGTTTCCATGTATAAGGTTAAATTCCTTTGGGGGTATTTTGTGGTGTCAAAAGTGTATGCTTTATGTGTTTTTTACGGCGTTAAAGAAATAGTCTACGAACTGAAACAGCGCGCCGCTGGCGATGGATTGCTGCTCATGAAAGCGATCGATAACCCACAATGTCGATCCCAAGCCGGTCAGCTGATGCGGATTGTATTTGCCTTGGTACAAATCGCTCACCCCTTTAATCAGGAAGCGTCCCATTTGATGGCGAGCTGCGGGGGAATAAAGCATAGGCATCAGTGCGGAAACAACGGGTCCGATTTCGAGCTTTGAAAACAGCTGGTAAAACTGGGTGTAGCTTGCTGGCGGTCCGCTTTTCGTGAAGCGGAACGCCGGTTGTTCTTCCTCTTTGTCCCCCATGAAAGTCACCCAGGCGTCAACCAGGCCATTGTATTCCTGCGCCGTGAACAGGTGGCGTACCCGCTCCAGCGCGTAAATGGTAATCTGATGGTGGAGATTCACGATGCCGGTTCCGCTAACTGCCCGCGCCATATGGTTCTGTATGGTTTCCTCGGCGGCAGGTGCATCCGCAGCATAAGAACCGGCGTGCGGTCCGAGCTTCAGGTTACAGAAGTAGTTCGCCAGCACCGCAAGAGTAGGCCAGGGGTCGCGATCAGGGTGGGCCATCATTTCAAGGAGGAGAAAGGCAGTACAGGAGATGGAGTGGCCAAGCGAGCTCTTGAGTTCGTCACTCCCCCCGCCGAGCAGCAGCAGCCTGCGGGAAAGCTCCGGTGCCCCCTCCACAGAGAGAAAAGACTCCAGCAACAGCGCCGTTCCTCCGGCATCTTTGTTGCGGATGGCCGCTTCGATATCGTCGAAAGATACGGTCGCCAAGAGAGGGCCGGGGCGCTCGAATTTTTCCAGCTTGGGCCGCCGGGCATACTCGCTCACTTCCAGCCTGACGAGGGGGAGAACATCCTCTTTTTCCAGCAGAGGTTCGAACTCGCGACACACCGCGTACATTTTGGGCAGATGCGGGTTGATAAAAGGTGGGTTCATTACCCATTGTGCGGTTTCAAACATGGAGAGGTGAATATCCCAGGCATCTACGCCCAGAGCGTTTTTTTTCTCCAACTCGGTTTTGGCCACGCTGACATCTGACTCTTCTATGGCTTTGAGAAGTGCATCTTGCATAAAATCCCCCTTTTCAGGAAAAGGTCTGGTTCACGGAGTTTTGCTGCGTTAAAGCGCAAGGTCAGGTTCCGCAATAAGTGAGATATCCCTTGTCTCCGTCACGCGGCGGATCTTGAAACTCGGCTGTGTGCGCTAACTCCACATAGGGTGAGCGCAAAACCTGCAGAAACTTTTCGGCCAGCGTCGTGGTGCCATCCTGTTCACACTCTTGAATCGCCTCTTCAATATGGTGGTTGCGTGGAATCACGACCGGATTGTGGCGACGCATCAGCTCCTGGACCGCTTGCACCTCTGCGTTTTGTGCGCTTAGGCGTGTTTGCCAACGGGTAAAATACTCGCCCAATTCATGTTTCAGCTGCGATGTCACATCCTTAGACGTCAACGATTTGGTGAGCAGATCGAAGGTGAGGGTGTAATCCAAGTGGTTATCCTTGAGCCCCGCCAGCACAGAAACGATAAGGTCCCGGTCCTCCTGCTGGTAAGAGGTCAGGCCAAGCTTCTTAGCCATCATCTGCATATATTGGCGGTCATAGCGCGCGGGCAGCGCAGCAAGAACAGGTGCGAGCTGAGCTTTTGCTTTGGTTATATCGGTATCTACAAGTGGCAACAGACACTCAACAAATCGAGCCATGTTCCAGTGTAAGATTTCAGGTTGGTTGCCAAACGCATAGCGTCCCAGCCGATCAATCGAACTGTAGACCGTTTGCGGGTCATAAATCCCCAGCATAGCACAGGGGCCGTAGTCGATGGTTTCCCCAGAAAGTGCGGTATTGTCAGTATTCATAACACCGTGAATAAAGCCAACCCGCATCCACTCCACAACTAATTTAATCTGTCTATCGATCACCTGCTCGATAAACGCAATAGTCTGATTCTCGCCCTGGTGGAGCAACTCGGGATAATGCCGCTCCAGCGTATATTGGTACAGCGCCTCGACCGCCTGGTAATCACCGCGCGCCGCGAAGAACTCAAAGGTCCCAACCCGGATATGGCTGGCTGCAACCCGCGTCACCACCGCCCCCGGCACTGGCGTGTCGCGATAAACGGCCTCTCCGGTGGTCACGACAGCCAAACATTGTGAGGTTGGCACCCCTAACGCGTGCATCGCCTCACTCATGATAAACTCGCGCACCGCAGGGCCAATAGCGCAGCGCCCGTCTCCGCCGCGCGAAAACGCGGTGCGGCCAGAACCTTTGAGCTGGATATCCCGTCGTTGCCCGTCGCGATCTATCACCTCGCCAAGCAGATGCGCGCGTCCGTCGCCGAGTTGCGGAACAAAATGGCCAAACTGGTGTCCGGCATAGGCCGCAGCAATGGGTTCTGAGCCAGGCAGGAGTTGATTCCCGGAAAATATTTGCGCCAAGGCACGGGGGTCATTGGCCAACCCGGATGGAAGCAGAAGTTGTTCGGCGAGGCGAGAATTCCATAACAGCAGCTGGGGGTTTTTCACCGGGGTAGGGCGTGTCCTTTGGTAGAAAGCCTCTCCTAGCTGGATATATGAATTTGAGAATTTCATTTGATAGCCTTTCACAGTTGCTTGCTTGCAATGCTGCAGCGGAATGCGTCTAATTTTCAGTTGGTCTACCTGTAGGCGGGCGGCAAACTATTCCGTACTGACCCCTATCCCTTTCTTGCACAAGCTAGATCATAGCCGGGCAGACTGGTTCTTGTGTCCGGACCACTTGGGCAAATTATCACAGATATCTAGAACCCGCTGGCCATAGAAAAGATGGCAGGTTGGTTTGAATGAATCTGGTATCTTGCCATCTAGTCCAAAATCAAACAGGGTAGGGAAGGCAAGCCACATCCTGCGCCCTTCGTCGGCGATCGGGGTTCCACACTGGTTGCAGCTGACCTTGCAGGGCAAGATGCGCGCATGCAGGTCTTGTTCGCTAGTGTAAAAACGCAGCAAATCCAAGCCTGCAGTGAAGCGCACGTGATGTTTGTGAAAGATGGCAGCCCATTGCATAGGGGCGCCATGCAGTTTTTGACATCCGCTGCAGTGACAGAGTTTCGCATCCACGGGTTCCGCGCTCACCTCGTAGCGAATCCTGCCACAAAAGCAGGCGGCGCGGTGCTTTGGAATAAATGCCGCATCATCAAGGGACGCATATTGGGGCCCGAGTTTGTTCTTAATAGAAAGCAGCATAAATCCTTCTATGGCGCGAGTTGTGAGATTTCGGTCGCCCTACCTTAAGCTGGCGGCAGTCGTGATGTGGGTGCATAGGGGTGGAATTTTGCGGGAGCGCAAGATTTGACCCTGTCTTCGTGTTGGTGGTATAGAATACCCCGTTGTACTTCCCTGAGACAACATTCCAGCCCCCCTTTGAGGGGGTGTGGATTGTGCGGAAGTTTCCCTTGCCATGGGGCAGAATAACATTTTGCCCCACAAAATAATAATGGCTCAGCGTTCGAAGGAAGCAGCAGATGGATATTAACGCACTTCTCCTCCATGGATCTTTTGTCCTGTATGGTCTTAGCGTTTTGCTCTACGTAGCCAACGCACGCCTGCACTGGCCGAGGCTGCATCGGCTCGCCCTCGGCACCGTACTTGTTGCTTTTGGGTGCCAAAGTTTATGTCTCGGGCTCCGTTGGGTTGCTGCGGGCTACTTACCAGTCACTAATTTATTCTCAACCCTGTTTTTCTTTAGTTGGTCTCTCGCCGCCACCTACGTATATTTTGAGCTGCGCTATCGCCTCGCCAGCGCAGGTCTGTTTGTGATGCTCCTCAATCTGCTCCTTCTGTACATCGCGCTGCCACGAGACTCAACCATCCCCGCACTGATTCCAATGCTGGATACGCCGCTCTTCACTCTGCATGTCGTCTTTTCTTTTCTCGGCTACGCCCTGTTTGCCATGGCGTTCTCGTTGGCGGTACTCTATCTCATTCAGCGCAAAACCTCGGGCCTACTGTTGCCATCGAGCAGCATGTTGAAGCAACTGAACGAAGAGGCTATTTTTCTTGGATTTTGCTTCTTCACCCTCAGTATGCTTTTCGGGAGTTATTGGGCCTATGTCGCTTGGGGATATTATTTTTCGTGGAACATTAAAGCACTGTGGTCCGCGTTAATCTGGTTATATTTTGCGGGGATGTGCCACGCCAAGTTTATCCGCCGCTGGCAAGGCACCGGCTATGCGTGGCTCTCTATTTTTGGGTTTGCCCTCGTGCTCTTTACTTATCTAGGGATTGGTCTACTTATGAGTAGCAGCCATCCCCTTGCATAAATACGGTCAGGAAGCAAAAATGTTGCGTCAATTATGGAATTTCTGTTGCTCTGCGAAGGCCACCATTATCCTCACCAGTGCAACAACGCTTGTCGCTATTTTCGGTTCAGCGCAAATCATGCACAACCCACAGCTGTTCAGCACCATGGACAGCAAACCCCTGCTGGAATGGTGGTACGGGTATCTGCCGCAGGCAAACATTTACAGCCTCTGGATCCCTCTGTGCAGCGCGCTCATCGTGCTGTTGTGCCTGAATACCCTGTGTTGTTTTGTTGACTGGATCTGTCACCTGGGGAGTCGCTGGAGAAAGATGGGAGAATATCTCATCCATCTCGGTTTTATCCTCGTGGTTATCGCTTACGCTTGGGGCAGCATTTACGGGATGCGCAGCAGCAACAACAGTATTGCAGAAGGTGAAATAATAGCCATCCCCTCACAGCGCGGTTACTTTCTGCGCCTGAACAGTTTTGCGCCGCAGTTTGCCCCCTCGGGACGCCCCGTTGATATGTTGAGCAACGTTACCCTGCTCAAGGGGGATCAAGAGCTTAAAACCACAACCGTGTGCTTCAATCATCCGTTGACCCATGGTGGTCTTGCCGTGCTGCCAGGATCGTACACACAACAGGCGGTTGGCTTCAGTTGTTCCGTCAACCAGCAGCAGGTTGAACTTAAACAGGGGAGTACGCATATACTGCCATCAGGCGCACGCGTAAACGTGCTGGAATTTCATCCCGACATCCAATACATAGGAAGAGACAGAGGGAAAAACGGCGCGGCCAATATGCCATTACGCAATCCTGCTTTTTTGCTCGAATTAAGTGGCCCAACAAAAGAGCGAAAAACCATTTGGTATGTTGTTAAACAGGGGGTACCCCAGCAGTTACTCGCTGCCGGTTTTACCCCCCAACGCTTAACCCCACTGTATAAAAACTACAGTCAACTGACTATCAATCGCGATCCCGGCGCTCCTTTGGCTGCAGCAGGTGGTATCGCTATGGCGTTAGGTGTTTTGCTAAGCCTACGCTCTTTTTATGTCAAAAGATTCCGTAATAGTTACACGTATTTACCCTAGCACAGACAGCTGGTGCTGAGGGTGGGAAGGCTCTGATTTTTCAAGACGTGCGGGGGCCATCGCCTGCAGGCAGGCTAAAAATATTGCTGGCTCTGATGTCCCCTTTGGTGCTACCGATCCCCCTGTTTGAATGGTGAACGCAATGCGATGCCGTTTGGCGCAAGCTAACCCGATAGCCACACCGGTCTGCGGAAGGCAGTAATCTCCATAACTGCTTTGCAGCGAGGGCATTGAAACACTGGTATCGACCGTAGGGGCTTCGGCTCGATCAACACTCGCAGCACCAGCCATAAAAAAGCTTCCCCCTTCAGGGTGCTGACGGCACAGGCGAACAGCATCGCGTAGACCTGTTGCTGAAAAGACCAGACCATCGCTCGGAGTTCATAAGGCAGAGTAAAGGTCACCATAAAGTAGGGCACCGGCAACAACTTGGCCTGTTGCCGATCGAGCCACTTGCTCGCTTCATGGTTCTGACATTTGGGGCAACTGCGGCGCACACGGAGTTCACCCGAACTGAAAGGAATCTGTAGTGTCTACCATCGGATTTTGTAGTCTGGAGCCGAATGATTGAATTGATACAGCCGTATGTGAACCGCTACGGCGAATGGCAGGATTTGTTCGCAAAGACGGGTGGAGCTATCATTGGTCTTTTAGTGGGAGTATTGATAAAGGCGCGGTGTAAAGTGTGAAACGACTCGGAATCTATGTCGCGCAACGCAAGTAGCGCAAGGCTTCGGTTAACTTAGATTTTGATCCCCTTTTTTAACTCCTTTATTCATCCATTTTTTTGACAGACGATCACATGCTTATTTTTACTGCGGTGCAGGGTTGAACGTGCAATGACTGTAAAACCGTGCTGTTCGAGCAATTCCCGTAGCTGTGTTTGAGTGAAGATTTGTTTGTGCCCAAAACGCTTGCCTGAATAGAGACTGTTGAGCATTAGTGGATTACGCCCTTTACTTAACCTGTAGGACCATTCACTGAGACGATAGGTGAAAGATTCGCGCGCGGGGGTGTCTAAAAATAGATAGGCGTGGGGTTTCATTACGCGGTTTATCCCCGCAATGGTTGCGGCAGGGAAATTCACGTGTTCCAGCGTATCCCACAGGGTAACGAGATCAAAGTGCTCAGCAAACCCCTGTTGCCAATACGGGCTGTCAACAACTTCATGCCGTGGGGTGATGTTGAAGCGGGTGCGGCAAAATTGGCGCAACAGCAGTTGCGGTTCGATGGCGCTTACCCTTGCACCAGCTTGATGGAGCAAGGCTGGGAATACACCTGCCCCGCAGCCCACATCTAAACATGCCGAGCCCGCCACCTCGGTGTGTTGGCGCACAAAGTCAAGGTCGCGGGTCAGTTGGTTGGTGTTTTGGGCTAATTGACTTTCAATGAAATGGAGCTCGTTGGTTGTCAAGTGACGGGGATCTGCATCCCCTTGCTCAAATCCATCCAGTACATTGGTATAATGAAAATCACACTCACAACATGCGTATAGCACCATGTTTTTGAGATTGTATTTTGGCTTACCACTTTGTTTGCCACAGCACTTACACTGATTAAAATCGTACACGGTTACCGCCTCTTATCGTTTTTTAAAAAATTAAAAACGACAGCTGTAATTCGGGAGAAATTCAAGTAGCTTCTAGGGCAAGCTTTTAACACTTGAAGAGCACTGCGTATAAAATATTCGGGCGCTAGGTTCCACCCAGTTGCACTAAGAGATGAGTGGGAGGGTGTCTGCGTTTATCATAGCTTAAGATAAGATAGCGGCGACTTGCCCATTTTTCAAGTAGCCCCTTGAAGTCGAATTTACCGATTTGATGGAAACCACGAGAAATGAAAACACCAGCGACGGCACGCAAGGCCATACTGTTGAGCTTGGCCTTTCTGATATCTGCCTTGTTTTTGACCATGATTCATCAATTTCTGATGCCGATGTTTGTGGCTGGGTTGTTTTCAGCTATGGCAAAACCCGCCCATACGTGGCTTACCAAGCACCTTCGAGGGCGGGAGAATGTTGCATCAGTGATCCTCATTGTAGCAATTGTGCTGCTGGTTCTGATCCCTTTTTCTATGTTTGTAGGTGTAGTGGTGGCTCAGGCGATAGCGGTAGGGCAATCTATTACCCCCTGGGTGCAGTCATTTATAAGCGAACCATCGACCGTTGCCCATTACCTTGAAAAAACACCCTACTACGCGGAGATTCTGCCCTATCGGGATGAAATCATCAAAAAGGCTGGCGAGCTGGTGGGAGTCATAACTGCTTTTTTGATTAATTCCCTTTCCTCTGCCACCAAGATGACCATGAATGCCCTTTTTGGGTCTATCATCATGCTCTATGTCATGTTCTATTTTTTAACCATGGGGAAGCGCCTTCTTGACCGCATCCTCTACCTGTTGCCCCTCAGACCCGAGGACGAACAGCTTTTATTGCGGCGGTTCACCTCGGTAACGCGCGCAACCATAAAGGGTAGCCTTATCATCGGCATCATTCAGGGGCTCATCTGCGGACTTGCCTTTGGGCTGGCCGGAATTAAGGGGCCAGTCTTCTGGGGCAGTATTATGGCGGTTGCTTCGATTATCCCCGCCTTTGGAACTGCTCTGGTGTGGGGGCCTGCTTTAGTGATCCTTCTGTTTATGGGGGATATGGTTGGGGTGGTAATTCTTGCCGTACTCTGCGGAGCAGTGGCAGGGAATATTGATAACCTGCTCAGGCCCCGCCTGGTAGGCAAAGACACAGAGATGCACGATCTCTTTGTTTTGTTTGGTACCCTTGGGGGTATCGCCATGTTCGGGCTGCTTGGAATCATCATCGGCCCCATTATTGCCGCGCTCTTCATAACTATCTGGGAGATTTACGCTACTGTTTTCAGCGAATACCTCCCTAAAGTGGGGGGCGGTAGAAAGTGACTTTGATCTTTTTTGTTTTTTGCTACGCCGCGAAAATTAAGCCGTAAAAGGTGAGCCATAAACAGGGGAACCGTACAATACAATAAAGCCGATTCAGGGAAACACCCGAATCGGCTTTATTGTATTTCATCGATAGGTTAAACAGCGGCCGTATTGGCTGCCTTTCTACATAGCTGACTTATACAGTGCTATAACCTGTTCCAGATTTGCTGTGCGCGGGTTGGTCAGCATGGTGGCGTCTTTCTGGGCATTCTGTGCCATAGTTGTGAGATCTTTCTCTGTGATTTCAACGTCCAGCGCATCCAGCCCCTCGGGAATGCCGACGTCGGCAGATAAGCGTCGAATGGCATCGATCGCCACCTCAGCGGCGTCAACATCACTTAGACCTTCAATGTTCTCACCCAGCGCAATGGCGATATCGGCAAAACGCTTCAGGTTGGCAATGGCGTTGAATTCACACACTACAGGTAACAGGATGGCATTACACACACCGTGGGGCAGATTGTATAAACCGCCAAGTTGGTGCGACATGGCATGGACATAGCCAAGACTGGCGTTGTTAAATGCCATTCCGGCCAGGTACTGCGCGTAAGCCATCTTGTCACGCGCTTCGAGGTTTTTGCCGTTCGCAACTGCGGGGCGCAGGTATTCGGCAATCAGCTCCATGGACTTGATGGCGCATGCATCGGTGACTGGCGTTGCTTCGGTAGAGACATAAGCCTCAACCGCATGGGTTAACGCGTCCATACCGGTCGCAGCCGTCAGGGCGGCAGGCTTGCCCACCATAAGGACAGGATCATTAATGGCGATATCCGGCGTACAGCGCCAGTCAACAATCGCCATCTTGACCTGTGTGTCGGTGTTGGTAATGATGCAGAAGCG
>JAVERW010000076.1:0-9161 GCA_034006915.1 Desulfuromonadaceae bacterium
TGGGAGGTAGACGGCATTATTCTACCTCAAGAAAATGCCGCAGAAGGGGCAGTGGTAGATAACCTGCCGGTATATCCAGTACGGGATTTGGCCGAAGTGGTGGGGTTTCTCAATGGGGAACTCCAGATCGAGCCGGAACCGGTACCATCAATGTTTGCCCCGGAAAATGAAAAAGGGATGGCAGATTTCTCCGAGGTGCGTGGGCAGCAACATGTCAAACGCGCGCTAGAGGTGGCCGCTGCAGGGGGGCACAATATGTTGATGGTTGGGCCGCCGGGCAGCGGGAAGACCATGCTGGCACGGCGCATCCCTACAATTCTGCCTCACCTTGAGTTCAGCGAAGCTTTGGAAACCACCAAGATACATTCAGTCAGCGGCTTACTCTCCCGGCGCGATGCGTTGGTCAAGGTGCGGCCGTTTCGCTCGCCACATCACAGTATCTCCGACGCCGGCATGATAGGTGGTGGCAGTATCCCGCGCCCCGGGGAAACGTCTTTAGCCCATTGCGGGGTCTTGTTTTTAGATGAATTGACCGAGTTCAAGAAGAATGTCCTCGAAATGCTGCGCCAGCCCCTTGAAGATGGAAAAGTGGTGATCAGCCGCGCGAGCATGAGTTTGACCTATCCGGCTTCGTTTATGCTGGTGGCGGCCATGAACCCCTGCCCGTGCGGATACCTGGGGGACAGCCAGCACCAGTGTACCTGCACGGCGGCGAATCTGGAGCGCTATCGGAACCGCTTATCCGGCCCCTTGCTTGATCGCATCGACTTGCACGTTGAGGTGCCCCGTATCCCTTATCAGCAACTTTCCGGCAAAGATACCCAGGAGAGCTCCGCAACGGTGCGTGCACGCGTGGAAGCAGCGCGCCAAATCCAGCAGCAGCGGTTTACCACCCTCAAACTTCACTCCAACAGCCAGATGGAAGCGCGCCACATTCGCAAATTCTGCGCCATAGACAGCGAAGGGGACAAACTCCTCGCGTTGGTAACCGAGCGCCTTGGATTGTCTGCCCGCAGTTATGCGCGTATTCTGAAGGTGGCGCGCACCATTGCCGATCTCGCCGGGGAAGACAATATCCGTCAACCACATCTGGCTGAGGCGGTGCAGTATCGCGCGTTCGACCGGAAGGTTTTTTAACCGGGTTTGTGCAGCAATCCATTCTTTGGATAGAATTTCTTCTGCAACCAGAATGCTACGTTCACCAAGCCGATCAACGCTGGCACCTCGACCAGCGGACCGATAACGGCGGTGAAGGCAACGGCTGAATCGAGGCCAAAGACTGCCACCGCCACGGCAATAGCCAATTCGAAGTTGTTACCTGCGGCGGTAAAGGCAACGGTGGTGGTCTGGCTATAGTCTGCACCCACCTTGACCCCCATCCAGAAACTGACTAAGAACATCACTACGAAGTAGATCAACAGCGGAATGGCGATGCGTACCACATCGAGCGGAATCGACACAATTAATTCACCTTTGAGGCTGAACATCACCAAGATGGTGAACAGCAGCGCCACCAGCGTAATCGGGCTGATTTTGGGGATGAATATCTGCTCATACCAGTCACGCCCCTTTACCCTAAGCAGAACGAAACGGGTGAGCATACCAGCAGCGAAGGGGATGCCAAGGTAGACGGCTACGCTCTTGGCGATCTGGCCAATGGAGACCTGCACCACCGCTCCTTCCAAACCGAACAGCGGTGGCAGTACGGTGACAAAGAACCAGGCATAGAGCGAATAAAAAAGTACCTGAAAAACCGAGTTGAAAGCGACCAGTCCAGCGCAGTAATCGGTATTACCTTTGGCCAGTTCGTTCCAGACAATTACCATGGCGATGCAGCGCGCCAACCCGATCATGATGAGGCCAACCATGTATTCGGGATAATTGTGCAGAAAGACAACGGCGAGGATAAACATCAGCACTGGACCAATAACCCAGTTCTGCAGCAGCGAGATGCCGAGGATTTTTTTGTTGCCAAACACTTCGCCCAATTCCTCGTAACGCACCTTTGCCAGCGGCGGGTACATCATTAGAATCAGGCCGATAGCGATAGGAATGTTGGTGGCGCCAACCGAGAAGACGTTGACAACATTTTTCACTCCTGGGAAAAGCCAGCCGGTGCCAACACCAATAAACATGGCGAGAAAAATCCACAGGGTCAGATAACGATCGAGAAACGAGAGTCTCTTAGTCAGCCTCTGTGCCATTTTGGCCTCCTCCTTTTAGATAGCTGGTTTCTGACTAAAAATCGCTAAACTGGCGGTGGGTTGCAGGTCAGACAGTGACCTTTAGCTCAGACTGCGGTGTAGAGTAGCCAGATGCCACCGAGCATGACCAGCAGACCGCAGATCCGTTTGAGCCAGATTGTCCCCTTGGAACCCTCACTCCAGTTCAGGTAGCGCTGGATTTTTTCGGTAAAGGTGCCGGCAAAGACAATCACCGCACAGTGGCCAAGGCCGTAGGCGAGTAACAGGGAGACGGCGAAGAGCAGATTGTTGTTCGCTTCGGTAAAGGCGACGCCTAGAACCGGGCCCATATACGCAAAGGTACAAGGTCCAAGAGCGATGCCGAACACCAGCCCCAGGATAAGGGCGGCGAACAGCCCCTTGCGCTGCATACCGATCTGCCCTGGCCCTGACCAAGGCATGGGGATGAGCCCCCACAGATGCAGACCGAAGAGAAAAAAGATCCCCGCAACCAACCAGTTACCCCAAGGGCCAAGATCGCCCAGCATCCGCCCAGCCAGCGCGGTGAGCAGGCCAATCAGGGCAATAGAGAGCAAAATGCCGATGGCGAACAAGTTTGAGATGCCAAAAGCCCGCCATATGCTCATGCGCCCTTGACCGTCAATAAACCCGACAATCAGCGGGATGCTCGCCAGATGACAGGGGGAAAGCAGAATACTCAGAACGCCCCAACCCGCTGCGGCTGCCAACGCGACAGCTGGGGCTGCATAAACCGCCTGACTCAAACTGGTCATCAGCTGCTCAACCATCAATCTTTTCCCTTGAAGGTGTAGCCCAGTTCATTCCACTTGTTGAGAATATCCTCGCGCCCATAAAAACCGGTATGACGGTAAAGTTCAGTGCCATCCGCAGCATAAAATATCTGCGTCGGGATCATCCGCACCCCATACGCAGAGGCCTTGTCTTTGTATTTCCAGACATCCACAAACTCGACTTCCAGCTGTCCGGCATAATCGGCGCGCAGGGCATCGAGGATCGGGGCCATCTTGATGCACGGGATGCACTTGTCGGCACCGACATCAACCAGTTTCGGCAGGTCGGCGGCGAAAAGGTTGCTGCTCAATAACAGCAGAAGCAAAGCGATACTATAGCGGGTCAATAATTTCATCATCTCACCCCAGTAGTTTCTCAAGTTCGGCAGGGTTTGGCACTTTCCCTACAACCAATACCTTGCCATCGACCGCCAAAGCGGGGGTGGACATCACCCCGAATTCCATGATCTGATTAAGTTCTGTGACCTTTTCCATTTCGTAATTGAGCCCAAGGTTATCAGCCGCCTTTTTTGCGTTTGCGGCAAGTTTTTCACATTTGGGGCAACCGGTGCCGAGAATCTGAATTTTCATCATCATGTTTCTCCTCTGGTTAAAAAAATGCTCCATAGATCAAACCACTGATAGTCGCCATTATCACCACCAGCAGCACAAAGACGCTGGTTTTTTTAGTCCCCATGATACTGCGTATCACCAGCATGTTCGGCAGGCTAAGCGCCGGCCCGGCCAACAGTAGCGCCAATGCCGGGCCTTTGCCCATTCCTGCTCCGAGCAAGCCTTGCAGGATAGGCACCTCGGTGAGGGTAGCGAAGTACATGAAAGCGCCGAAAACCGAAGCGAACAGATTGGCAGACACCGAGTTACCCCCGACCAGGGATTCGACCCATTGGGACGGGATCAGTCCCTCATGTCCTGGACGCCCAAGCAAGACCCCAGCGATCAGCACGCCTATCAGCAACAGTGGTAGGATTTGTTTGGCAAAACACCAGCTTTCGCTGAACCAGGCGCCCATTTCACCATCGCGGGTGCTTTTTAAATTGCCCAGAACCGACAGCCCCACAACTCCAAAGGTAAAGGCAAGTTCGGGGTGCTGCGGCAGGATAATAGCGCTCAGCAGTGCAGGGATGGTTGCCAGCAAAATGCGGGGGAAGCCGAGCTGAAACCAGGTGGCGAGCATCAGCCCTAGAGCAAGGGAGAGGCCGCTGGTGATCCACCACTTGGCGGCGTAGAGTGTGTACCATAAACCGGTCGGCTGATCGGGCTTTCCCCAGTTGGCGAAGACCAGGATGCCGACCATGCTCGCAAAGTAGAGTGCCGTCTGCCACAGAGGTCGGCCTTCCTCTTCGTCTCCCATCACCGGAGCAGTGGACGCTTTTGCAGCTTCTTCGTGGCGAAAGAAGAAGTGCATGGCCAGCCCGATGATTATGGCAAACAAAATTGCGCCAACGGCGCGGGCGATCCCCATTTCAAGACCAAGTATGCGCGCGGTAAGTACGATGGCCAGAATGTTGATCGCAGGTCCGGAGTAGAGAAAAGCGCAGGCAGGTCCAAGGCCCGCACCCATGCGGTAGATTCCGGCGAAGAGGGGCAGAATGGTGCAGGAGCACACCGCAAGGATACTGCCTGAGACCGAGGCCACCCCGTAGGCGAGGACCTTGTTTGCCTTGGGCCCCAGGTACTTCATCACCGCAGTCTGGCTGACGAAGACCGCCACCGCTCCGGCAATAAAAAAGGCTGGCACCAGGCAGAGCAGCACATGCTCTTGAGCATACCACTTGACCAGATAGAGTGACTCAATAACGGCACTCTGGACACGCGGGGCTTCCACCGGGAGAAAAAAACATGCGGCAAAGACGGCAATAATCCAGAAAAGTGGCTTCCATTCTGCTTTCCAGTCCATCTTATTTCCTTTTCTATTTGGCCATACAGCCAAGTACATAGGTAAGAAAAAACGCCTACAAAAGACTTCCGGAGTCTTTTCAGCAGGCGCAGGTAGTGGTTGAGGTTTCGCTGTTAATGACCCCCTCGATGCACCCCAGGAAGTTCAGGATGCAGGGGGTGCGCAGTTGGTAGAAAACTTGGTTGCCGCGTTTGTCATCTACGACGATCCCAGCATGTTTAAGCACACGCAGATGTTTCGATACGGTCGAGATATCGAACCCGACCATCTCGGTCAGTTCGCGCACGCAGTACTCCTGATGCGCAAGTTTCTCGACAAAAAACAAGCGCACCGGATGTGCGATAGCTTTAATAATATGAGCGCGTACCGTGTAATGTTTTTCCGCGTAGAGCATATGTTCCCTCCATCTGTTTGGCAATATAGCCAAGCAGATTGTTGCTGTCAATTGCCATTAAACGGTTTTTTCAACATGGCAGCAACGCAGCTGTCTGACAAATGTAGGATAACTCTATAACTTCCAGGTTACTTTGGGTTTTGTAACTAGAGGAAGAATACGTTCAATTTCGAAAAACACCAGAAAGCAGGTCTGGTTAATAAATTTACCTTTGCCGCGCTCTTCCAGACATTCCTTCACCCTTTGGGTGTTGCGTTCTTCGTCAACTTTTTTAAGGTGAAGGCGTACCCCTTCATAGCCTTTCCCTTCTTCAATAAATAGATAGGCTGCGCGTGGGTTGCTCTGTAGATTCGCATGGCTGAGGTGATCTAGCATTATAAACCCAATACGTCCATCGGGGAAAAAGCGCGGGCGCGCATATACCGCAGAATTAACCTGCCCATCGCTGTCGCAGGTGGACAGCACGGAAGTGCCAGTCGTGGTTTTGAAATATTCCGGTAGTTGGGCTATATCCATGATTTTAACTCCTAATGGGTTGTGTATCCTTATGGTGCCGCAATATGTGCAGGTAACTATGGCAGGAAGGGGTGGGATAAAACATGATTCAGATCAAAAAACAAAGGGTGGTTTACTCTTTCTTGATAAAAGCTGCTTAGAATGTATAGTGATGAAGTAAATGTGGATACTAATTGAGGGGCCGCCCTTCCGCAATCTGTCACGATCTATCAAGCAAGGGGCGGTGTTGTCCATTCACGGTGGATGGGTTTTATCAGGTTTAACAGCATAAAGGAGGCAAGGTAATGAAGAGGACCTTAGTATTAATGTGGATCGCCTGTATGGGGCTCATTCTGAGTACTACATTGGCGCTGGCCAACAACGGCTGTATTGACTGCCACAGCGAGAATTCGCCGGGTCAGGTCATGGATTGGGAAGCTAGCAGGCACTCTCAGGTAGGTATAACCTGCGATGTGTGCCATGGTAACGCCCATCAGAATGCGGAGGACTACAAAAAAGCCATCCTGCCGGACGAGAAGAAATGTGCTCAGTGCCATCGCAAACAATTTAGCGAATTCGAGAAGGGCAAGCACAACCATGGCTGGTCGGTGCTCAATGCCATCCCGGCTACCCACATGGCGCCTGACGAGTTGATCGAAGGTGGACGTGGCTGCGGTGGCTGTCATAATATGGGGATTAAGACCGAAGAACAAAGAGCCGATCAGGTGGCTAAAGGGTATCGCTACCAGAACAATTCCTGTGATGAATGTCATACCCGGCATGCATTTTCTCTGAAAGAAGCGCAGAATCCCCAGGCCTGCCAACAGTGTCATATGGGTTATGACCATCCCCAGTGGGAGATGTGGTCTAGCTCTAAGCACGGCATGCGCTATTTTGTTAAGAAGAGTGGCGATCTGCCGGAGAAAGCCGCTGCACCCACCTGTCAGACCTGCCATCTGCCTGATGGCACCCATGAAAACCACACTGCCTGGGGTTTTCTCGGTGTGCGTCTGCCCCTGCCCGAAGATCCACAGGCGGCTGCGGACCGTGTGACCATCCTTAAGGCCCTTGGTGTTCTTGATCCTGAAACGGGTGAGCCTACACCTATTTTGGATGCGGTTAAGGCATACGACATGGCAAGACTGGATCAGGCTTCTTGGGAAAAACAGCGCAACAAAATGCTCGATACCTGTACCCAGTGCCACTCGCGCCAATACGCCAAAGAGCAACTCGATATGGGTGATGCCATTCTGACCAAGGCCGACCGTCTGATGGCAGATGCAATTGAAACCGTCGCCGCGTTGTACAAAGATGGAATCATTCAGAAGCCCGAAGGCTATCCGCACAACTATCCATTCCTTCTCTCTTTCATGCACACCAACGGGGCAAACTGGGATGAGAACCTTGATGAATTGTCCTATATTGATCAAGTTCTGTTGCGCATGTTCATGAAACACCGGATGCGCGCTTATCAGGCATTCTTCCACGTTAATCCAGACTATGCTTACTGGTATGGCTGGAACATGATGACTGAGGATTTAGGTGAGATTAAATCTTTGGCTAAACAGATGCGTAAGTTGAATAATTAAACAGGGATGAGCATACAAAAGGCGGGTGCTTTTAAGCGCCCGCCTTTTGTTGTCTGTTAGACCCCTGCCGAGAGTCTGGCGGGTTGTGTGAGCTAAATCATTCCTCCCAGTGGATACATTCCGACGGACACTGATCTATGGCTTCGCTCTGAATATCCTCTTCACTGGCTCCGGCGCTGTCATACGCCTCCGCCTTGTTATCGTCGTCAAACTGGAAAACATCCGGCAGATTATCCACGCACAAGCCGCAGCTTATACATTCTTCCTTATCTACATACACTATTCTAGCCATAATCGTTTCTCCTTGCGATGAAGTGAATAAGTACACACCACAAACCCTTTAGCGTTTATATAGGGACAGGTGCTGCGGACAGGCGCCGCTTATTTTGTTTCAACCATAACGTAATTACATCCTTTGGCAACATTTGTAATGTAGTTCCAACGTGCTGCCCATACGTCTTTTTAGCATAAAATAAAATAATGGACAGAAAATTGATTTGTATCAATCCACTTCAACTTTTTTTCTTTTAAATAAGAATACATACTCACAAGGATGCTATCTGATCTTCCGGTCTATCTGGTTGGTGCTTCAGAATGCTTTGGGTTTTGAGAGAAACAGTGGCACAGCAAGTAGGTAATCCTTCCCGTGCTAGGCAAATATTCTATGCACTGAAATGTTCTACCAATTCATCCAATTCGGGGTAACGGCGTTGCTCCAAGCGTGAAAATATCTGCTTGCCATCAACGAATACGGCAAATTCGCTTTTCTGGGTGCCAGCCTCGATTTCGACTTTTGCTCCACCGAGTTGTTTGCTCAAATCTGCGGCGAGACTCGCCGCTCTGGGCTGATGCCCTCAGGATGCGCAGTAAACAATGTTTATTTCCATGAGATACTCTCCTTTTATGTGGTGTAAGTCTGCTTCGGACTGTTTGCTTGAATACCTATATAATGCCCATGTAAAAGATATATATGAGCATATATGCATAATTTGCGCAACCCCAAGCGGAATTGTTATGTGAAGCTTTTCCCAAGCCCTCGTAGCAGACTTTCTTTGCATTTTTGGTATACTGCTGCACATATCACAGCAAATACTAGGCTACCCAAGGTGCAGCTAAACAAAAAACGATACTTTCGCGCAGGAATATTCTTATATTGGAGCACAAGCACTGTGATGATATTCACATCCTAGGGAGGAACTTATGACCATGAAGCTCACGTGCAGGGAATACACGCAGATCATCGACACTGCGCCAGATGCCATACTTTTATCGGACCGCGAAGGGCTTATCCAGCTCTGGAACGAGGGGGCGGAACACATCTTCGGCTACAGCCATGCGGAAGCGATGGGTCAATCCCTCGATATCATTATCCCTCCCCGTTTGCGCGAGCGGCACTGGGAAGGATATTATCGCGCCATTGAAACAGGAGAATTCCGCTACGGCAAATACGAGCTTCTCTCGGTACCGGCCATGTGCAAGGATGGCAGCCAGATTTCCTGTGCCTTTTCCATGATAATACTTCGGGATGAAGATAATAAAATTATCGGCATGGCCTCTATCCTGCGCGACGGCACCAAGGCATGGAACAAAGAAAAGGAGCTCAAGCAGCAAATCGCAGAGTTGAAAAAGGAGCAACCCTAGAGCGCTGATTGGCATGGAGGTGGTTTTATGCAGATTCAAACAAAGCGTGCATATGAAAGCCCTGCGCCGGAGGATGGCTATCGAGTGCTGGTAGATCGCCTGTGGCCGCGTGGTGTGTCCAAGCAGAAG
>JAVERW010000077.1:0-9031 GCA_034006915.1 Desulfuromonadaceae bacterium
CAAACCATTGTGGATCGAGTGGTGGAGGGAAATAATGCCTTTGTCCTGATGCAGACGGGTGGGGGCAAATCACTGTGCTTCCAGATCCCCGCGCTGTGCCGTGCTGGGGTAGCCATTGTCGTATCACCGCTGATTTCGCTGATGAAAGATCAGGTTGATGCTCTGGTGCTCAATGGGGTACGCGCGGCGTGTTACAACTCATCGCTGACGGCGGAACAGAGTCGGCAGGTGCTGGCGCGCCTGCATCAGCAGGAGTTGGACCTGTTGTATGTGGCGCCGGAACGCTTGATGTCTTCCGCCTTTATCGAACGCCTGCAGACGCTACCTATCGCACTTTTCGCAATCGATGAAGCCCATTGTGTGTCGCAGTGGGGGCATGACTTTCGCCCGGAATATGCCCAGCTGGGGAATTTACGCCATATCTTCCCTGACACCCCGCTGGTGGCTCTAACCGCGACAGCCGATCCGCAAACGCGTCAAGATATTATGCAGCGCCTGCTTCTGTCGTCTGAAGATCTTTTTATCAGTGGCTTTGATCGCCCCAATATCCGCTATACGGTGGTGGACAAACAAAAAACTGCCGTGCAGCTACTTCAGTTTCTTAATGACCATGTTGATGAAGCGGGGATTGTGTACGCGCTGAGCCGCAAGCGAGTGGAGGAGATAAGTACCCGTTTACAGCAGCAGGGTTATGCCGCCGCGGCGTATCATGCCGGGCTGCCCGACAAAACGCGGCAGCAGGTACAGGAACAATTTCTGCGTGATGAAGTGCAGATTGTGGTGGCCACCGTGGCGTTCGGGATGGGAATTGACAAGCCAAATGTGCGCTTTATTGTCCACTACGACTTGCCAAAAAATATCGAAAGCTATTATCAGGAGACCGGACGCGCGGGACGCGACGGCCTACCTGCCGAGGCACTGTTGCTGTTTGGCTATGGCGATATTGCCATCGCGCGGGGCCTGATTGAAAAAGGGAGTAACGCAGAGCATAAGCGGATCGAATTGCATAAACTCAATGCCATGATCAGCTATGCCGAGCCCTTGACCTGCCGACGCCGGGCGCTGCTCGGCTATTTTGGTGAGCAACTCAAGGAAGATTGCGGCAATTGCGATATCTGCCTCAACCCACCTCAGCGCTACGACGCCACCCAGGACGCCCAGAAGGTGCTGTCCTGCGTGTACCGCGTCGGGCAACGCTTTGGTGCCGGCCACGTGATAGATGTGCTGCGCGGCTCACAAAACCAGCGCATTTTAGAGCTTGGACATGATCGCTTGAGCACCTTTGCCATCGGAGAAGATAAGGGCCAGGAATTCTGGGGTGGCTTGATCCGCCAGTTGGTTCATCTAGGCTATCTGCGCCAGGATGTGGCTAACTACTCCGTGTTGAAGTTGACTGAGGAGTCTCGCAGGGTTCTGACCGCTAAAGAGACTCTGCATTTAGCCCGTCCCCGCCTCAAGGCCGCACAAAAGAAAGTAGCTAAAAAACGCGCGCTTGATCTTGATTATGATACGGACTTGTTTGAAGTGCTACGCGAGCTGCGCAAGGAGCTTGCCACCGAGGGTGGTGTCCCTCCCTTTGTCATCTTCAGTGATGTCTCTTTGGCTGAGATGGCTTTTCATCTGCCAATAAACGAAACGGAGATGCTGGCTATCAATGGCGTCGGCAAACACAAAATGGCCAAATACGGACCTCGGTTTATTCAGACTATTCAGCAATATTGCCAACATGCGGTGGCTGAAGCATAGCTCCTCCCCCACACACCAAAATAACGCTAATCACCAATAGTCCATCCGCTTAATTCCAGCTCCACAGTGGACAAACACCCCCTTTTGTTCAATACTTGATCTTTGAGCCCTTCATTTGAGGTAAAATCCTTTGCTGACGAGGAAACCAAGCCATGGCACGCAAACTCTTCATTGCCGCTACCGGGCAACACTGCGGTAAAACCACCATCAGTCTGTCCCTGCTCCATCTGGCCAGAAAAAAATATTCCCGGGTGGGTTTCATCAAACCCCTTGGGCCTAAACCCACCCTGTTTAACGGCATTGTCGCCGATAAGGACGCGGCCCTGATGGCGCAGATTTTAGGCCAGGAAGATTTGCTCGAGCTCATGTCGCCGCTGGTTCTTCACCCAGGAGACACTCAGAAGGTTATACGCAAAGAACTCGACGTTACCCCGATGCAGAAGAAAATTTGCACTGCGTGCGCTGAGTTGGAGAGCAAGTGCGATTTCTTGATTATCGAAGGGGCGGGACACTGCGGTGTGGGCTCTGTCCTTGGAATCTCCAACGCCCGGATGGCTAAGATGCTCGATGCTCCGGTGCTGATGATTTCAGGGGGTGGAGTTGGCAGCGTAATCGATTCCGTGTATATGAATCTGGCTTTATTTGAGCGCGAGCAGGCACAAGTGCGCGCGCTTTTGGCAAACAAAATTGTGGCAGAAAAACGCGATATGGTTCTCGATCTGCTCCAATTAGCCTTTGCTGAGCACCAATTTAGCGTATTTGGAGGCTTCAACTATCAACCAATTCTGGCCAACCCTACCATGCGCCGCATTGCCAGCATTCTGAATCTTGAAATCCACGGCAACCAAGATTCTGCGGAAAAAATAGTCCACCATGTCCAAGTGGGCGCAGCCTCCACGCAGCGCGTGACGGAACTGCTGCGCGAATCAACCCTGGCGATCATCACCAGTAGTCGGGATGAACTGCTGGTAACCCTGAGCGCTCTGTACCAGATGCCGGAATACCGCAGCAAAATTGCCGGGTTGCTAATCCCTGGCAGACAGCCCATAGGTAAAACCACGCAACAGATAATCGACCGCAGCAACATCCCCTACATGCGCACAGAAAAGTACAGCACTTCAGATCTGTATCTAAAGATCAACGACGATGTGTCCAAGATAACCAACGAGGATACCGAGAAAATTGCCCTGGTCCACGAATTGGCAGAAAAGCGCTTTGATTTCGAGGTTTTTGAAAAACAGTTTTTTGGATAATCTTGGGGCACCTTCCTGCAATTTACTCTTCCCAGCTGCCACCCAAGGCTAGATGGAGGTTGACCCGCTGTTCCAACAACAAGCGGTTGACCGCCAGTAAGCTGCCGCTGGCGCTGTCTACCCGTTGTTGCAGAGCCAGAAGATCGAGCAGGGGGACTTCCCCCTCCCGGTACCGGATCTGGGCGACCCGATATGCCTTGTTGGCTTGCTGTAAGGCGATGCGTAGTTCAGTAGCGCGCTGCTCCAGCACTACGCCCTGATCTAGAGCCGATTCAACCTGACTGAAGGCATCCAGCGCAACCTTTGCGTAAGAATCTAACGCCTGCTTCTGATCCGCCGTGGCGATATCTACCTGTGCCTGGCGCTGCCCACCGTCAAAAATCGGTGCCAACAGATTTGCCGTCAACTGCCACACGATGTTCTGCGGATCGAGCACACTAGTCAAAGAGTTCGATGCCCCACCAACATTCGTTGTCAGGCTCAGGGCTGGCAGCTTGGCAGCTTTCGCCTGATCGAGCAGATTGAATGCGGCGGCGACACGTCGTTCGGCCGCCACCAGATCCGGGCGCCGCTCTAGAATCTCAGATGGAACACCTGCCGGCGGATGCGGCGGTGCTTCCGGCAGAGAGGTGCGTAAATCCAACTCAGCACTGGGGTAACGTCCCAACAACAGCTCCAACGCACGCACAGCATCGCGTCTGGCGCTTTCCACGTCGAGCAAATGGCCCCGCGCCGTTGCCAGATCGGAGCGCGCCAGAGCCAAATCCTGCGCGGAGGTCATGCCATTGTCATAACGAAGCTGCACAATGCGCAGGGTTTCCTCCAGAGAGCTCAAACTTTTCCGCACTACACCCGTCTGCAGGCGCGCTTCTATCGCGGCAAAATAAGCTTTTGCTGTATTCGCTGCCAATGAATGGCGGGCGAAGCGATAATCGGCCTCGACGGCTTGGGCACTGGCAAGCGCACCTGCTGAACCAGCACGAATCCGCCCCCACACATCTGCCTCCCACCCCAGTTGCAAGCCAAGGGTCAGATCCGTTGTGTTCGGTGTTGAACCCCGTGGGCCCCCACTATACGCCGCCCCTAACCCCAAATCGACACTCGGCGTAAGCGCGGCTCCGGCCTGTACCGCCAGTGCTCGGGCGCGCTCCACATCCGCAGAGGCAGCGCGCAGATCGCGGTTATTGCTTTGAGCTTCCTGCACTAATTCGGTCAGCGCTGAATCCGCAAAGGTCCCGATCCAGCCAATCTCAACCGCAGCACTGGTGGCATCCTCCACCCATTGCTCGGGCGGGATGTCCAGTGTAGCTTCAATTGCGGTGTCGATTTCCGGCTGTGAGACATGTGTAGCACAGGCACTAAACATCCCGCACAGGGCAATAATCCAAAAATGCGAGAAGCGATATTCAAGCATGCGCATGTTCTGTCTCCTCGGTACCGATCTTAAAAAAGATGGCGTATAAAATCGGCACAATGAGTAGGGTTAACAGGGTCGCGAAACTCAAGCCGAAGACCAGCACCACCGCCATCGACTGAAAAAAGGCATCAAAGAACAATGGGATCACCCCGAGAACAGTGGTTAACGAACCCATCATCACCGGGCGTACACGACTCACCGCCGCTTCCACCAGCGCATCGTAGCGCGGCTTGCCGCTATCGATCTCCACATCAATCTGATCCACCAGCACGATGGCATTTTTAATCAGCAGCCCTGAGAGCGACAGCACCCCGAGAACACCCATAAATTCGAGCGGTATTTGCGTGATCACCAGCCCGAACACCACCCCGATCAAAGCTAGAGGTACCACCATCCAAATGACAATCGGTTGGCGCACTTTGCCAAACAACACAAATACCACAATCACCATGGCCATAAAACCAAGCGGTAATGTCGAGGCCAACTCTTCGTTCGATTCTTCTGAATCTCCGTATTCCCCGTCCCACTCTAGGGTATACCCGTCAGGGAGTGGAATGGCCTCGATTGCGGGACGGATGCGGCTGTGCAGTTCTGACGGCAGTTCATCCGGATAGGGATCAGCTTGCGCTTTGATGGTCCAGAGTCGGTCTTCGCGCCGCAGCATGCCATCGCGCCAAATGGTTTGAAACCCTTGCGTAACCTGCGCGATAGGGACTGTTTTCCCAGTGATGCTGCTGGTGACTTGAATGTTCTTTATGTCGGAAATACCCAGTCTCTCAGACTCCGGCGCGCGGGAAACAATTGGAATCAAATCATCCCCTTCACGATATTGACCCACCTGCTGCCCGGAGAAGCTGGTCTGGAGCGCATTCGCGAGATCTTCCCGCGATACCCCCGCACGCCGCGCCTTAGTTTCCGCATAGATGGGTTCGATAACGCTGACCTGTTGACGCCAGTCATCCTTAATTGATTTCGCGCGCCCATCCTTGACCATTATCGCTTTCGCCTCCGCCGCAAGACGGCGAAGTTCGGCGGGGTTAGGCCCTTTAAAGACTGCTTCTATTTTTGAACCTCCACCGGGCCCGAGAATAAACTGCCAAGTTTTGGCCTGCGCGTCAGGAAACCTTTCCTCGATAAAACTGTCAATACGCGGCATCAGTCCCCCGATTGCCCGATAGTCATCCACGCGTACCAGCAGCTGTCCATAGGCTGAGTTAGGTGATTCAGGACCATAAATGAGCATATAACGCAGTCCCCCGGCTCCGATTGACGCTTGAACCGCATTGACCCCTTCAAGCTGAGCCACAAAGGCTTCGACCTCTTCAATATCCTGGTAGGTGCGCGAAATATCCGTACCTTGCGGGAGCCAATAATCGACAACAATCTGCGGCGTGGTCGAGGTTGGGAAAAATCCCGATTTTACAAATTGGAATGCCCACAACGACACAATCAGCAACACAACCACCGCCCCCGAGCTGACCCAGCGCCAACGCAGAAGAACGTGGATCAGCTGCTTATAATTACGGTAGAAAGCATTATCAGCCCTGCCTTGATTCTGCCCCTCTTTTTTTGGTTTAAACAGCCAGTAGCAGAACAGCGGCGTCAGCGTCACCGCAAACAGCCAACTGTAGAGTAGGGCAATCAGAACCACCCAAAACAGGTGGCCGGTGTACTCCGCCGTATCCCCCGGCGCAAAACCGATGGGGGCAAACGCGATACACCCCACCAGGGTGCCACCCAGTAGTGGCCACTTGGTCTGACTGACGATCTGTTTGGCAATCTGGAGTTTATCGCGGCCGCGCTGAACTCCCACCAAGATCCCCTCGGTGACCACGATGGCGTTATCTACCATCATGCCCAAAGCGATAATCAGCGCCCCCAGGGATATTCTGTGCATCGGGATCGCCACCATATCCATAGTCGCCAAGGTCGCAGCAATGGTCAGCAGCAAGATGCCGCCGATCACCAACGCCGATTTAAGTCCCATGAAGATAAGCAGCGTCACAATCACGATCGCTAACGCCGCAATGACATTGACCATGAAGTTATCCACCGAAGCCGCCACTGTTTTGCCCTGATGGTAGAACTCGTGCAGCTCAATCCCCAGCGGACGGCGGCTTTCAGCTGCGGCGATTCTCGCCGTGACCGCTTCACCAACCTTAACGATATTGCCACCAAGCACATTGGAGACCCCGAGCGCGATGGCCATGTGCCCATTATAGTGATAAAGTTTTTCCGGCGGGGTTTTGTAGCCGCGCCACACGTGCGCAATATCCTTTAAGTAGATGATTTTACCGTCTGAAGTTGCCGCCACCTGCAGGTTCTGAATGGCTTCCAGAGAATCTATAGCGCCGCTTGGATCGATGAGGATACGCAGGTCTCCGATTTTGACATCGCCTGCGGAGAGGACTCGGTTCTGTTGGGAAAGGATACTGTAGATATTATTGACCGATACTCCGAGGGCAGCAGCATTATTGCGCGAAATTTCAACAAAGATGGCCTCCTTCAGCTCCCCCGCCAAATCCACTTTGGCCACACCCTCAACCTGCAGCAGCTCACTTTTAAGCTGTTTCGCGTACCGGCGTAGTTCGGCAGGGGTGTAATCGTCGCCGGTGATAAAATAGTACAACCCGAACACATCCCCATAATCATCAACCACTATGGGTGGGTGTGTTCCTGGTGGCAAGGTTGCTTCAACATCTTCTATCTTATTGCGTAGTTTGCCCCAAATCACCTGCAGGTCAGATTTCGTCGGCGAAAAAGCATATTTGATATCGACGGTTATTTCAGAGACTCCAGCGGAAGAGACCGACTTTACTACGTCGACTTCTTGTAGTTGTTGCAACGCCTGCTCCAGAGGGTCGCTCACCTCTTCAGCAACTTCGAGTGGGCTAGCCCCTGGATAGTGGGTAATTACCAGAGCACTGCGAATGGTGAATTCCGGATCTTCCAGGCGCGGCATATGCTGGTAAGACGTCCAACCACCCAGCAGTGCCAGCAGAATGACAATTACGCTGAACACCTGATTTTTAATGCTGAATTCGGCGAAGTTCATGGTTTACTCTCATCTTTCTCGCCCCTAAGCGGACGATATATCCATGGTAACTACGGTACTTTCAGGTGCCTAATCTGTCCAAGGACGAACCTGCATCCCTTCGGACAGATATGCGGCACCAGCAGCTACAATGGACTCGCCCACCGCGAGACCCTCAGTTATCACCAAGGTCTCACCGATCCCCTCCTGCACCGTGACCGCTCGCTTGGTTACCATCATACTAGGGTTATCCACCACCCACACAAATTGCTCCTGACCGTCGCTCTGTACTGCCGCTAGCGGCACCGTGACATCGGTCTCCTGAGCGATCGCCTGTCTGGAGGATGACTGCATTACGATATCTGCGCTCATTCCCGGTAGAAGCTGTAGGTTGTCAGGCACCGGAAATGAGAAGGTGATGGCATAGGTTTGCGAGACGACGTCAGCCTCTAAGGTCGCTTCTTGAAACTGCGCTGGGATGTACGTTTCTGGTGCCGCGCTCAGAACCACATACACACCTTCGTCGCGACGGCTCGGGGTGGAAGCGATAACGCTAGCAGGTAGATTAATAGTGGCTTCCCACTGTTCCGCATCAATCATGGAAGCGATGATGACGCCAGGTTGAACATTCTGCAGACGCTTGACCGGCAATCTGGCGATCAGGCCGGAGTAAGGTGCACGTAGTTCTGTATCCGCCAGGGCTTTTTGTGCCGTGTCCAGCTGCGCTTTTGCCGAATCGCGCTGTGACTTGCGCTGCTCCAGTTCTCGGCGCGCAATCGCATCCTCCTGTATCAGGCGCACGGCGCGCTGATATTCCTGCTCGGCCAGCTCAAACTGAGCCTTGGTTGCAGCAACTTGGCTGATAAAATCACGTTGATCCAGCTTTGCGATCAATTCCCCCTGCTTGACCCTCTGAGCTTCTGTGACCGGCAACTCTTGTAACAAGCCCCCAACCTGAAAGGTCAGATTCACTGTCCCTGCCCCCTTAATCACCGCAGGATAACGGACAGTTTCTAGGCCTTCAGCTGCTTGGGCGCTTACGATCTTTACGGGCCGGATTACCGGTGTCGAAGCCTGTGGCACTTCCTTTTCACAGGCGGCGACCAGCAGCAGTACAAAAGACAATATACAGAACCTGGCCAGTCTCTGTTTAAGCATATTCAAGTTCTCCTTAGGTTTTTCACACATTCATCTGGAATGAAGATCTCCAACTGTTCGTGCCTGGGGCGTAAACAGCTACCGCTGTACCTTGCCTTGAACCGTCTTGCGCCCCCACTGTAGCGCCTCCTTGTGGGAATTAAAGAATAGGTCAAGACGCTGAGGCCCTTTGATGGCAGAACCCTTGTCCTCCACTCGTCCCCAGCCGTAATCGGGGATATAAATGCGGGTACGCGGCGGAATGTGGCTCCAGTCGGCCGCGATGGTGCCGTCGTGGCCAAACCACATCCAGGGCAGAATCAGGCGATGAGGTAGCTTCCACGGGTGGGCCAGGGTATCGACCGAGAGCAAACCCGCATAGGGTTCGCGCGGTTTTGTACCCAACGCGGTCTTGCCTGTATACACATCTCCCTTATTCGGCCC
>JAVERW010000014.1:0-50845 GCA_034006915.1 Desulfuromonadaceae bacterium
AGCAGTTAAGCTGCCCAGCGGTCAAGCGGTAATACGCTTCGAGCTCGCGCTGTTGCAGCGCCGGATCATCCGGCCAGCTTAATTTGTCCCGCATGCCGGCATCCTGCTCCAGACGCAGCACCTGGCGCCCAGCAGCAGAAGTCAGGAGAGAAACTCGGCACCCGCAGGCAAGCAGGTACTCCAACACGGTAAGGGCATATCGGGCTCCGGAGGCGCCGCAGATGGCCAGGGCGATGTGGCGCCGAGTATGCAGTTGTTCAGGATCCGTAGGCTGGTACGGCCGGTTATCTGCTCCAGCGATGCTCATCCCAGCACCAGTACATCGGCGAGGACAAAGAGAAACAGGAGAATACTAATATAGCCATTCATGGTGAAGAATGCAGCGTCGAGGCGGCTCAGATCGTCGGGCTTGACCAAAAAGTGTTCATACACCAGCAAAGCGGTAACAACAGCGACGCCGATAAGATAAATCCAGCTGAGTTCGGCACTGAGCCACACCAACAGCAACAGTAGCACCATCCCAGCATGGAGCCAGCGTACCAGGATACACGATTTTGCCGCCCCAAGGCTAACCGGAATAGAATACAGCCCATACTCGCGGTCAAATTCCAGATCCTGCAGGGCGTAGAAGATATCGAATCCGGCCACCCATAGCAGCACCGCAAGCCCAAGGAGAACCACGGATATATGTATATCACCGCGCAGGGCGATCCATGCGCCGATGGGCGCCGCCGCGAGACACAACCCCAAAATCAGGTGTGCGTAGGCGGTAAAGCGTTTGGCATAGGCATACAATACCAGCAGGAATAGCACCACAAAGGATAGATAGAAACACAGAGGGTTGAGCATCCAGGCTGCGAGTTCGAACATCAAGATGGCAACCAAGACAAAAATCCAGGCTTCAAGCATCGATACCAGCCCCGCGGGGATGTGGCGCGTTTCGGTGCGGGGATTCTGGGCGTCGATGCGTGCATCAATAATGCGGTTTAGCCCCATGGCGGCGGAACGCGCCCCTACCATAGCGACACATATCCACAGCAACTGTGCCAAGGTCGGCACCTGCTTGCTGGCAGCGGCGGCAAGCACCACCCCGATGAGAGCGAAGGGAAACGCAAACACGGTATGTGAAAACTTAATCATCTCCAGCAGAGCCTTGATTTTGGCTCCGGCGCGCTGGGGCAGCGTAGGCTGGGTAACTCGTGCGGACATATCTATGGATTCCTTTCTCTACCAAGGTATGACGCCTTTATTTAGCGCGCTATGGTGTGCACATGGTGTACACATGGCAGTGCGAATTTATACACCCACATCCGCTGTAGAATCAAGTTCTTTGCCAGACAGGGCCAAAGGGCGGGCGAATTTCAGGTTTTCAGGGTAAGTCCATTTATCCTTTGAAATAAAATAATACAGTGTTATATTTATGCACAAATTAAGGAGATGCCATGTTACCTATCCTGTTTCTTACCCTGATTTTGAGTCTGTTCTGGTTGTTGCTATCGTGGCAGTTCGCCCCATTTGTGCTTGGCTGCGGCGTCGTGTCCATAGCATTGACCCTGTACCTAGCGCGACGCATGCGAGTTGTGGACGCTGAATCTCTGCCCCTTAATCTTTCTGCGCGTATTGTGTGGTACTGGCTCTGGCTGGCCAAGGAAGTGGCGCTATCCAACTGGGATGTGGCGCGCCATATCTGGGGCAAGAAGATACATATTAACCCCAGAGTGATCCAGGTAAAGGCACCCATGAAAACACCGTTTGGATTGATGCTGTACGCAAACTCCATCACCCTCACCCCTGGTACGGTGTGCATCGACATCGAAGATGGACTGGTTACAGCACACGCCCTCACCGATTCTGCCGCTGCCGGCCTTGAGTCTGGAGAGATGGGGGAGAAGATCCGCAGGTTAGGCCTATGAACGGCATAGTTGAGCTCATTCCCAGTGTATACGCGGGTGCCAGCCTTGCGTTGCTGGCGGTGATGGGAAGTACCCTGGTACGTGCCATTCTTGGGCCTACCGCGTTCGATCGGGTGATGGCGGTCAACATGTTCGGCACCAAGACCGTGTTGCTGCTCTCCCTGTTGGGATTTTTAAGTGGACGCCCCGATTTTCTCGACATCGCTCTGGTGTACGCGCTGGTAAATTTTTTGAGCACCATCGCGGTGTTGCGCTTTTTTGAGGGACGCCCCCAGTCTGTGCAGCAATGTTCAGATCCTGACGTAGACCACGGCGACAGCCACGACGTCGACTCTGATGCATCGACACCAGCCACAGTTACGGAGGAATAGATGGACACATTTCTTGCCTGGGCTTCAATCCTATGTATCGGCACTGGGGTGTTTCTGGCAGTTACCGGAGCGGTGGGGATTTTTCGGATGCCGAATTTTTTTACCCGCCTTCACGCTGCTAGCGTCACTGATTCTGGATGTGCGTGTTTGCTGTTGTTTGGGCTAATGCTGCAATCAGGCTTCAACCTTCCCACCATTAAACTGTGTTTCATTCTAATTTTCTTTTTGATCAGCAGCCCGACTGCAGCCCACGCCCTATCCAAAACGGCGCTGAGCTGTGGTGCACAGCCGACACCTTCTCCGCGTGAGGAACGCTGATGGAACTGATTATAGACATCACTCTGCTGACGTTTCTGGGAATAACGGCCTTGGCGATCAACCGCATCGACAAGCTGTTCTGCGTCATCATGCTCTCGGGTATCTACAGCCTGTTGTGCGCTTCGTTGTTTGTCACCATGGACGCAGTAGATGTAGCCTTTACCGAGGCGGCGGTGGGTACTGGAATAGCCACGGTTCTACTATTGAGCACCATCGGCGCGACCGACACCCAACAGCGCAGCGCCCCCCGACGTCCGTTGTTCGCACTCCTGGTGGTATGCGCTACGGGGGCGATTCTGATCTATGGCACCATGGACATGCCCGCCTTCGGTGATCCCGATGCGCCTATTCATCAACATGTGGCACCACGCTATCTACAGGAGTCGCAACAGGAGATAGGCTCCGACAACATCGTCACTTCGATTCTGTCGAGCTATCGCGGCTTCGACACCCTTGGGGAAACGGTAGTTATTTTCACGGCTGGGTTGAGCGTGGTGGGACTTATCGGTTTCAGAGGGATGCAAAAGTTCGGAGACCGCCAGCGGGCCGCGGGTATTACCCAGGATGATATGGGGAAACATCTGGTGCTACGCATTGTAATCAAGATGTTCATCCCGCTGATTCTGTTGTTTGCCCTGTATGTGCAATTTCATGGCGATTTTGGGCCAGGTGGTGGGTTTCAAGCCGGGGTTATTTTTGCGAGCGGTTTTATCTTCTACACCCTGATGTTCGGACTGGATGCGGCGATGCGGGTTGTGTCACCGCGTACTCTAAGCTACATCGCAGCGCTGGGGGTGTTGATATATGGCGGGGTCGGAGTAGCCACTTTGCTGATGGGGGGCAATTTTCTTGACTACAATGTGCTGCGCTCCAATCCGCTGCAGGGACAGCATCTGGGAATTTTTCTGATAGAACTCGGGGTTGGGACTACCGTGTTCTCCATAATGGTGCTGATCTTTTTTGCGTTCAGCTCCAGAAAGGGGTTGCGGCAATGACCAGAAAAGGGCGGCACCGATGAATATAGGAGCGCACTATAATTATTGGGTGGCAATTTTTTTAATGATGACCGGATTCTATGTCGTGATCACCCACGGGAATTTGATCAAAAAACTGATCGGACTGAACCTGTTTACCACCTCGGTATTCATCCTCTACATCTCTATGGCCAAGGTGAAAGGGGGCACCGCTCCCATCATCGCGCCGGGAATCGAGGTGTACTCCAACCCATTGCCCCACGTTCTCATTCTCACGGCTATTGTGGTGGGGGTGGCAACTACGGCGGTGGGGCTGGCGTTGGTGCTGCTGATTTATGACCGCTACGGCACCATTGAAGAGGATGAAATAAGTCTGAAGGATGACGCGTTATGAACCATCTACCTGCCATTCAGGTCATTATCCCTCTGTTGTGCGCACCCCTGTGCATGTTGCTGCGTTGGCGCACCGGTGCATGGCTCATCGCCACGCTTGCAACCTGGGCCACCTTCGGCGTCAGCTTTGTGCTGGCACGCACTGTTGTCCTTAACGGCGCCATAACCTACGACATGGGAGGCTGGCCCGCGCCGTGGGGAATCAACTACCACGTAGACACCCTTAGCGCTTTTGTAGTGCTTATTGTGAGTGGCGTCGGCGCTTTGACCCTCGCATTTGCATATAAAAGTGTGCAGCGCGAAATCCGCCCGGAGAGTCTGCGCGCGTTTTACGCCCTGCTATTGATTTGCCTGGCTGGGTTGCTAGGGATAGCCCTTACGGGTGACGCCTTCAACATCTATGTGTTTCTCGAAATCTCCTCGCTGTCGGCATATGCCCTCATCGGCATGGGACAGCGGCGGCGGGCCCTGCGCGCAGCGTTTCAATATCTTATTATGGGCACCATCGGGGCAACCTTCATCCTCATCGGAATTGGTCTACTCTACAGCCTCACCGGCACCCTGAACATCCAGGATCTGGCTTCACGGGTCGAGATGATCCCTAATTCGACGTATGGGAACCATACCCTGATCACCGCGTTTGCGTTTCTGACCGTGGGTTTAAGCCTGAAGCTTGCCCTTTTTCCGCTCCATCTGTGGCTGCCCAATGCCTACACCTACGCCCCTTCAGTGGTCACCATCTTTCTGGCAGCGACCGCGACCAAGGTCGCTGTGTATATGCTGCTGCGCTTCTCGTTCTGCATCCTGGGACAGCGCTTTGTGTTTGAACAACTTACCCTTGGCAACATCTTGCTGCTCCCCTCTCTGGCAGCAATCCTGGTGGCTTCGCTGGTAGCGATTTTCCAGTACGATATCAAAAGGATGTTGGCCTATTCCAGTATCGCCCAGATCGGCTACATGACCTTGGGCATCAGCTTAAACTCCCATGCGGGGCTGAGCGCCGGGATTCTGCACATGTTCAACCATGCCCTGATGAAAGGGTCTCTGTTTATGGTGATGGGGGCAGTAGCCTACCGCACCGGTTCGGTCTATCTCAGTGATTTTCGTGGCCTTGGGCGGCGCATGCCCTGGACCATGGCGGCATTTGTGTTCGGAGGGATGAGCCTGATGGGGGTACCCTTAACCGCCGGTTTCATCAGTAAATGGATTCTGTTGCAGGCGACGTTAGAAGCCGGGTGGTGGCCGGTGACCGCCATCATCTTGCTAGGGTCACTCCTAGCGGTGATCTACATCTGGCGCGTGGTGGAGACGGCGTATTTCAACCCGCGTCACGAGATCGAACACGGCACCAAAGAGGCGCCATTGAGTATGCTGCTACCTATGTGGATTCTGGTCGGGGCCAATATCTACTTCGGCATCGACACCTCGATCCCGTTACACATGGCTGAGCGTGCCGCAACCATCCTGATGAGCGGAGGAACCTTATGACTCCTGTGGTTCTGATGCAGTTGTGTATTCTTATCCCAGTGGTTGGCGCCGTTCTGATCGGTCTGAGTTCGCGCGCGCCCAACATCCGCGAGGGTGTAACCCTGATGAGTGCGGCGCTGTTGCTTGGCGCAGTGGCTGGACTGTATCTTGATCCTGCCGCACTAAGCAGCGCAGCTGTGGTTGTAGCCGAGCCCATCGCCGGAGCCGCCATCAAACTCAAGCTCGAACCCTTAGGACTATTGTTTGCCGGGATCGCGAGCCTATTATGGCTGATCACTTCGGTGTACACCATCGGCTATATGCGCGGCAACGATGAGAAGCACCAAACCAGGCTCTATATCTGTTTTGCCATAGCTCTAGCCAGCACCATGGGTATTGCCCTGGCGGGGAACCTGCTGACCCTGTTCATTTTTTACGAAGCCCTCACCCTCTCCACCTATCCGCTGGTGGCGCACAATGAAGATGAAGACGCGCTTCACGGCGGGCGTTTCTATCTTGGGATTCTCATGTCTACTTCGGTGGGACTGCTTCTGCCCGCGATTGTCTGGGTTTGGTATACCTGCGCCACCACGGATTTTGTTCTTGGCGGTATCCTCCCTGCGAGCATGGGAACAGGCAGCGTGTGGTTTCTGTTGTTGCTGTTCGCCTTTGGGATCGGTAAAGCAGCGTTGATGCCGATTCACCGCTGGTTGCCCGAGGCGATGGTGGCACCAACTCCTGTGAGCGCCCTACTCCACGCGGTGGCTGTGGTCAAGGCCGGGGTGTTCTGTATGGTCAAAGTGATCCTGTATATCTTCGGCACCGAAATACTCCTAGAGTCCGGCGCAAACATGCTCCTACTGGTTCTGGCTTCGGTCACTATTATAGTGGCATCCCTCATTGCTCTGCGGCAAGACAACCTGAAGCGGCGTCTGGCGTATTCCACCGTTAGTCAGCTTTCGTACATCACCTTGGCCAGTGCCATCCTCACGCCGTTGTCTACCACGGCGGCACTGCTCCACATTGTGGCACATGCGTTCGGGAAAATTACCCTGTTCTTTGGCGCAGGAGCCATCTACACCGCCGCGCACAAGACCAGGGTGAGCGAACTAAACGGCATCGGCAGACGCATGCCCATAACCATGGGTGCTTTCGCCATTGCTACCCTATCGATGATTGGAGTGCCACCCGCGGGAGGGTTTATTTCGAAATGGTACCTGTTGCAGGGGATATCTTCTGCGGGATACTGGGTTCTGCTGCTGGTGTTATTGGGCAGCACCCTGCTTAATTGCGCCTACCTTATCCCCATTGTGTATGCGGCCTTCTTCCGCCCGGAAACCTACACCCCAGAACATACGCCGGGGCAGGTGCACGGGGAAGCACCTTGGATGATGGTGACAGCGCTGAGCATCACGGCGCTTCTGTCGCTGCTGCTGTTCTTCTACCCGCAGATCCCGCTGGACCTGGCACAAAAGCTTCAAGGAGGTGGATAGATGCGCGACCCTATCAGCTCTACAATTGGATCTAAAACCGTCTCGCGCCTGCTCTGGATTGCGCTGGCAGTGCTGCTGTTGGGCGCGGATCTCATCTGGATTCCACATACCCCCGTACGCCATGTGCCCCAGTTTGGAACTTACATGCTGATAACCCTTGTCGGCACAGGGTCGGTACTAGGAGTAACCTTGGGGTTGCGCCTCTTGTTGCAGAGGAGGGAGGACTACTACGATGAGCGCTGAATTTCTCTACATCCCGGGACTGGTACTGATTCTGACGGGAATTTTGCTCAGCTTCTTCCCCGTCTGGCTACGGCGTAGCATCATTATCGCACTGCCCCCGCTACTGCTGTTGCACATGTGGACCTTTTCGGGTGGAGATATCCAGGTAACCTGGCTGAACTACGAACTCACCCTTCTGCATATGAGCAGCACCGGACTGCTGTTTGCCAGTGTGTTCATGTTTGCGTTGTGGGCAGGCAGCCTGTTCGCCCTGCAAGACGCATCCCCTCTGGAGCTCAGCTCTGCATTTATCTATGCTGGAGGCGCTATCGGGATTTGCCTATGCTTAGACTGGATAACCTTATTCTGTTATTGGGAACTGATGGCACTATCCTCCACCCTGATCGTGTGGTGCGGCAAACAGCAGGATTCTTGGCGGGCAGGGCTGCGTTATTTACTGATTCACTTAGCGGGTGGCGTGGCACTGTTGGCAGGCATAGGATCTCTAGCTGCGGCAGGAGGAAGTCTGGAGCTTGGACTTCTATCCCCGGGTGGATATGCCTACTGGCTGATTCTGGCGGGCATTCTGCTCAATGCGGGCGCGCCACCTTTCTCATTCTGGATCGCGGATGCCTACCCCCAGGCTAGCCCTTCGGGGATGGTATTTCTGTCTGCATTTACCACCAAAACTGCTGTATATGTATTGATTATCGCCTTTGCCGGAGAGTATGTCCTCATCCCTATCGGGATATACATGGCATTCTACGGCATTATATACGCCCTATTGGAGCAGGATGTGCGCCGCATTCTAGCCTACAGTATCGTCAACCAGGTGGGATTCATGCTTGTAGCGGTTGGCGTTGGCACCCCGGATACCTTGAACGGAGCACAGGCACACGCAGTCGCACATATATTGTATAAAATGGTGCTCCTCATGGGGGCAGGAGTGGTAATGCGCTCGTTGGGAACAACCAAAGCGCAGATGCTAGGTGGTGAGCTGTGGCGTCAGATGCCGTGGACAACTGCGTGCATCTTTGTGGGGGCTACTGCTAGCATGGGAGTGCCGTTTACGTCGAGCTTTGTTACCAAATCTGTGGTGCTCTCGGGCCTTGCCGATGCAAATATGGGTTTTGTCTGGGCGCTGATGCTGGTGTGCTCTGCGGCAGTAGTTTTCAACGCCGGTGGACGCTTCCCGTGGCTGACCCTGTTTGCGACGCCGACGGCGAGAGCCTCGATTTCGACCTCTAAGGTGGATGCACCGAAGGTTACCGACCCCAAGGGACTTGCATTTGTCGCTATGCTCGCCGGAGCATTTCTATGTCTTCTCATCGGGTGGATACCACAGATTCTGTATTCAACTCTCCCTCATGCAGCCACCTATCATCCATATACCTTCGGCCATATTTTAGAGCAAGTGCAGATACTCGCAGTAGCTGGCGCTCTGTTCTGGGTAACGCGCAGGGCTTTTTATCCATCTGCATCCATCACTCTAGACACGGACTGGATTCTGCGTGTCGCTGTGCTGCGCGGGTGGCAGAGTTTCCACATCACCCTTACGTCTGTATATGCCAGAGCAATCGAACTGCTTACAAGTTCACAGATGCGCAGCTACATGTTGATCTTCATCCTGCACGGGCCACGCGGCATTCTGGCGCGTTCGTGGTATACAGGCAGCATCGCCTTGTGGGTCGCGGTGATGCTGGCCAGCTACATCATTCTTTACAACCTCAATGCCATTCCTGGACTTAGTGTACTACAGCAGCTGCTAGGGGGATAATTCATGCACGGAGTTTAGCGCACAGAATCTGGTGGACTAATTCAAGGAGCAAGCATGCGCCAAATACTACACAGCCGCTGAACACCATCGTAAGATGGGCAGCGGCTGTGTATATATCTTACTGTAGTGAATGGTAGAAACCTAGATAGCACGAGAACGAACCGCGCCTGCCTGCAAAGTTCAGACCTCAGTACTTGAGGATTACCCTGTCAAGAGTACGCTTGGGCAGATGGTAATTGCCCTGGTCATCATGCCAGCCATACGCATCCTTACCTGGCCCCTGCTCCTCAATAATGATTTTCTCGCCGGGTTTGCCGATTGCGACCACCAGAAGAATTTCGTAGCGTGTCGGCAGATCAAGAGCCTCCCGCAGCTTACGCCGCTGTATCTTGGCTACGATACACCCCCCCAGACCCGTTTGTGTGGCCCCGAGTAGAATCGACTGTGCTGCAATACCTTGATCGGCTACGTAGCTGCTGCAGATAGTTTTATCCCCGAGGATAATGATATATCCGGTAGGCTTTACCCCTTTTATAGGACCACCCCAGCCGCGCAGATAACCCTGCCACGACAGTGTTTCAAAAATCTCCTCGTTGCGCGCAGGATCACTCGAAATAATGTAACGCAACGGCTGTTGGTTCAGGTTGCTGGTGGAGGGAGCCAGACGTGCCAAGTCCACCAGATCTATAAGTGTTTTCTCTGATACTTTCTCCGACTCTACAAAGTAATGATAGTTTCTGGTCTTCTCTATCAATTCCTTAAAGTTGCACTCGTCGATTCCTGCCATATTAAGCACCTTTCTAGTCAGCTATTAAATGTTCCAGCTATATGTGATTTACAGCTGTATAAACGTTACCCTGTGGCCGACTGGCTGACACACAACCGGCTAAAGCAAATCGCTAGATTGACGGTAAAATTTCTCAGTAAGAGCTTACTCAATAAAATAGTGTTTGTTTTTGCAAAAAACAAGTATTATTTGCGTTGTCCTCCGCTTTATTGCATTAGCAATATCACACTACTTGTTACCTCTGGCTCTACATACTCTCTGGAAGCAACAGTGAACCATTGTCATAGCATTGCAGAAGTTTGCCCAAGGTCTTATAATGCTTCAAGACTCTACCCTAGTATTAGGATGCGACTTCAGGTGCACCGCAATACCATCTTCTCTTAATAAATTAACCATAGCATACGTTGAGGACATAGCACGATATTTTTAAACCTGCCACTTTTTTTATTTATAGTTATTTTAGAACAGCGTTAGATATATCCAAATAAACGTCAAACCGAGTCGCTGGACATCTCTTTAGAATTGCGCCCTAATCATTCAACAAGTACGTTCCACTTTCTTCCTACCGTTAAAACGCCAACAGACACCGTCTATCACACGCAAGCTTGGGCGAGGAACGGAATAACAGGCTACCTCTTGGTTCATACAGTGCCAATAAATATGTCTGAAATCTGCACAGTCTGTAGCCTCGTCAACTAAGATCAGCGTATGAGTCCTTCCCAGAATAGAGTGATTCAATATGGTGTTACGCCAGAGTCCCCATATCTGCTCTGTGTTTGGAGTGCTAACCTGTACGATTACCACTGGAAGATGGGATGTTTCCTGCGGACACACCACTGCGAGGATAAAAGGGCATTCCCGCCGCAGCAACACCGTTAGCAAACTCCAAACCTGAGCCCCCAGAAGAGCACTTTCTGTTGGAGGTGGCCCCACCACAGTAACAGGAACAATGGCATCATAGTGCATGTGGATTTTCTCTATGTGTATAACGGGGCAAAGATCTGATTGGGTATAAAATCCGGTGTGGTTGGCATAACTGCCCTCGTGCAAAAGCTGTGACGGCTCAACGTATCCCTGCAGAAGGACCTCCGCTCCTTGGGGCAGAGGGAGACCATAACTATTTGTGTCAACCTGCTGGGGTTGAGCGCGGATAAACCCCCAGAACGACAACTCCGAGCCGGATTCAGGCAGGGGGAACATAGACGCAAATGTCAATGCTGGGTCGACGCCCAACGCTATGGTGACTGGCATTCTCTCTGCTTGGGAGGCATAATCTTGCCACACCGTGTATGCACGGGACCCGGCACGCCAGTTAACCGTCAAGGTCCGTGGTCCCACGGTCGCCAGGCGATAAATACCGGCATTTGTTTCAACAGCACCCCTTGCTTGGGAAAATAGGGTCGCCAAGGAAAAGTACGGATGTGAATCACCCTCCCAATAGCGAACCATCGGCAATTCATACAAGCTGCCTAGCTCAGCATAGACAGTAGTGTCTACATCATGGTGAGCAGCAACTTCAGCATATTCCGCGCGAACATACGCACTAAAATCAGTCCAGGTGAGGATATGCAAGGGCAGAGCATTGAGACGCTGCGCTAGAGAGAGTCCGGCATTGCTGAGCAGTTGCTCGATCTTTTCGGTAGTTGCAAACAAATTAGCTATTACCGAACAGGTGGTATCTTTCACATGGTGAAACCATGTTAATTCAGTCGCACGGGCGCACATACGTCGATATGCCTGTGTGCTAAGGTCAATATCAGCATCTACCTCATGACGGATATGTGCTACATCCCCGAGTTTGCTCAACTGGTGTATATGTTCGCGTAAAGGCATAAAAAAAGCCCCGAAATTATGTTCCGGGGCTCCTTTATTTTCAAGTTATAGCAATTTGTTAAAACAGTGCTTGGCGTGCAAGGGCCATGACCGCTCCCGGCACTATCCCCAGGAAAAGCACCCCTACTACAGAGATTACTGCGCACAATGTTGCGCCGGGTTTAAGCTGCACCCAGTCGAACTCCTCTTCAGGTGACCGGAAATACATGTATACCATGACCCGCAAGTAATAATACAAAGATACTGCTGAGTTGAGGACACCTAAAACAGCCAGCCAAACATAGCCAGCATTCAAAGCCCCGGCAAAGATGAAGAACTTACCCGTAAATCCAGCTGAGGGGGGAATTCCCATAAGTGAAAACAAACATATGGTGAACAAAACCGCTAAAACCGGGCGCTTATAGCCGAAACCAGCGAATCCTTGCAGAGTCAGGTTGTCTTCGCCCACCTTACCGGCCAGTACCAAGATGGCAAAGGCGCCGATATTCATCAGGGTATACGCCAACATATAGAACAATACCGCTGACACTCCAACTGCGTTGGAAGCCACAAGACCGACAAGCGCGTATCCCGCATGTGCGATGGATGAATATGCCAACATGCGCTTCAGGTTGGTTTGCTTAATGGCAATAAAGTTACCTACAATCATGGTCAAAACAGCAAGCACCCACAGTAGACCAACCCAAGTTGAATGCATAGAGCCCAAGCCAATGAGGAAAACCCGCATAAAGGCAGCAAACGCAGCGGCTTTGGGTCCAGCACTCATAAATGCAGTAATGGGGGTGGGAGCACCTTCGTATACATCCGGAGTCCACATATGAAAAGGTACAATTGCAATTTTGAACAGAAAACCCGTAGCTAGGAGTATCATCCCCCCGATTAAAATGGGATCACCAACAATATGGTGGTTCATCGCCAGATAACTTCCGATATCAGCTACATTGGTTGTTCCAGTGACTCCATAGATAAGCGCTATGCCGTAGAGAAGAAAACCTGTTGAAAAGGCGCCCAATAGAAAATACTTAAGACCCGCTTCGTTGGAACGCAATTGACGGCGAAAGAAACCCGCGAGCACGTATAGCGCAATAGACATCACCTCAAGACCGAGGAAAATAGTCATCATGTCGGTTCCAGAAGCCATCAACATGGCCCCTACCGTGCTAAACAAAATCAGGGTGTAATACTCTCCGACAGGATATCCCTCACGTTTGAGGTACGCATCTGACATCAGAATGCTCAATGCCGCTGCCAAAATAAAAATGAAGTTGAAAAACACTGCATAGTTATCTAGAGCGACCTGACCAGCAAACCCGAATTGAGGGTTGTCCCAGGCGAGATAAGAAACACACGCTGTGGCGCCAAGTGCTACCAGGCTGATGACCGCTGCGTATGATGTTGATCCGCGTTTTACAAAGGCATTTAATAGCAGCAATGCCAAGCAGAAGCAGGACAGTACCAGTGAAGGCATAATGGCGGCAAAATTTACATTCTGCATTGCCGTTTGCACCATATTTTCCATGAATTGCTCCTTAGAAGCGACTGTGCTCAGTTTATATGTACGCTACCTACGCCGATCAGAGGCGCAAATCTGCATCACCCTGTGCATCTAAACCATGAGTGTGCGGGCATTTAGCTTGCGGCTCTGTATCGTTACACACCGGCATATATGCCTGAGCGCGCGCCTCACCACTGATCTGAGACAGTGCCTGGTTAACCGCCGGCTCCATCTTTTCCAGAAAGGTGTTGGGATAAACTCCGATCCAGAAGATAAACACCAGCAGCGGTAACATAATACAAACTTCACGCACCGACAGGTCTTTAAGATTCTGATTCTTTGGATTATCGAGTTTACCGAACATAACCCGCTGGTACATCCACAGCATGTATACTGCGGAAAGAACAACACCTGAGGTAGCGACCACCGCAAACCAGCGCAACTCACTTTCGAAGGCTCCCAGCAGGATCATAAACTCTCCAACAAATCCGTTCAATGCCGGCAAGCCAATAGATGACAGGGTAACAATCATAAAAATAACGGCAAATATCGGCATCTGCTTAGACAAACCGCCGAACTCACTAATAAGGCGTGTATGTCGGCGCTCGTAGATGAATCCAACAATGAGGAACAGAGCGCCGGTGGAGATACCATGGTTCACCATCTGCAGGATTGCTCCACTTACACCGATATTATTCAGCGCAAAGAGTCCGAGCATGACGAATCCGAGGTGAGACACAGAGGAATACGCGACCAGCTTCTTCACATCTTTCTGCATCATGGCTACCAGAGCCCCGTATACGATACCGATAACGCTTAACGCTGCGAGCCACGGCAGAAACTGCTGTAAGGCATCGGGGAATAACGGCATGGCAAAACGAAGATAACCGTAGGTTCCCATTTTAAGCATTACCGCTGCCAAGATTACTGACCCAGCTGTAGGCGCCTCGGTATGTGCGTCCGGCAACCAAGTATGCACCGGGAACATGGGCACTTTGATAGCAAAGCTGAAGGCAAAAGCAAGGAACAGCCATTTCTGTAATTCTGGGTGCAGAGTCAGGTTGTAAAAGTCGGAGACACTAAAGCCGTTAACCATGCCGCCGGTATTAACCGCGTAGTAATACAGATAGATGATCGCTACCAACATTAGCAACGAACCGACGGCGGTATAGATAAAGAACTTAACCGCGGCGTATATACGACTCGCTCCGCCCCAGATCCCGATCATGAAATACATCGGAATCAGCATCAACTCCCAAAATATATAGAACAGGAACAGATCAAGGGAGATAAATGCACCGAGCATGGCGGTCTCAAGCAACAGCATTAACGCCATGAACCCTTTTACGTTCTTATCTACTGCCTGCCAGGTTGAGAGCACCGTAATGGGCATGATAAAGGTCGTCAGGAGTACTAACCAAAGACTGATTCCGTCAATGCCGACACTGTAGTTCATCTGAAAATAGTCGCCTACGCTGATCCAGGGCGCAAACTCTGTGTAGTGCATTGCACCTGATGTCTTGAATACCGGATCAAGCGCGAGGGGAAGACTGATTATAAATGTAATCAGGGTGATGGCCAAAGTTGTAGACTTCAGCAGGCCACCTTTCCTTCCGGGAAGCATCAGGATAATCAGCATGCCCAGCAGAGGGAAGAATGTCATCAGGCTGAGAATATGTTCTGACATTAGAAATTGCTCCTTCTATATAAGATACCAGTCACAGCCGTCATCATTGAAACACGCAGATGGCAATGATTACAACTACCCCAACAACCATGCTCATAGCATAACTGTGAGTGAATCCTGTCTGAGTGTAGCGCAACAGACCACCAGTGCCGCGGATGCATCGAGCAACACCATTGACAATACCATCGACTATGCGTGCGTCGAATATCAGCCACAGACCTGTACCCAAGCGCTTAACCGGATTGACAATCAACGCATCATAGAACTCATCAACGTACCATTTGTTGAAAACTGCGCGATGTAGTCGGGTAAAGCGAGCGCAAAAACGTGCCGGAATTTCCGGGTTCTTGCAATAAAACAACCAGGCCAGCCCAATTCCCACCAGACCTACGCCAACGGAGACTCCAATGGTGCCGAACTCAGCACTTGCAGCTCCGTGTGCTTCTATGCCGTGCAGAATCTGAGTCTGTTCAAAGACCGGGGCCAGAAACTGCTGAAGATAGTTGGGGAAATGACCCACCAGATCACCGATAACATGGGGTACGCCAATAAAGCCGCCGAAAGTGGCCAGCAAAGCTAGAACCATGAGAGGAAAAGTCATCACCAGTGGCGATTCATGGATATGATCCTTAGCGCGCGGATCGGTTCGCTGTGAACCAAAGAAGGTCATGAACACGAGGCGGAACATATAGAACGCAGTCATTCCTGCTGCGATAGTGCCGACCACCCACAGAATCCAATGTCCACGAGTCGAGGCAAACGCCCACCATAGAATCTCGTCCTTGGAGAAGAATGCGGAGAAAAAGGGCAAACCGCAGATCGCCAAGGTAGACAAAAAGAAGGTTATAAACGTAATGGGCATCTTCTTACGCAACCCACCCAATGTCCGCATATCCTGGGGGTCGTGTTCCAAGTGCGCATGGTGATATGCGTGGTGCATCGCGTGGATGACCGAGCCGGAGCCGAGGAACAGACAGGCCTTGAAAAACGCATGGGTCAGGAGATGGAATATCCCTGCGGTAAAGGCGCCAATGCCCATCGCAAGAAACATAAACCCTAACTGCGACACGGTCGAATAAGCCAGGACCCGTTTGATGTCATTCTGTGCGAACCCGATGGTAGCAGCAAAAATAGCCGTAGCCGCACCTACGATTGCAATCACTAACATGGTGTCGGGGGACATAGCGAATAGTCCGTTCATACGTCCAATCATATACACGCCGGCGGTCACCATAGTGGCAGCATGAATAAGGGCGGACACCGGAGTCGGACCCTCCATGGCGTCAGGCAGCCAGGTATACAAGGGAATCTGCGCTGACTTGCCGGTGGCACCGAGGAAAAAGCACAATGTAATTATGGTGACAATAATGCCGCCATTTTCTAGAGTTCCTGCATGTGCAGATATTTCAGTGAAGTTGATGGTCCAGATACCGTTCTGTCCAAGTGCCCAGAACAAGGTGAACAAACCAACGAGAAAACCGAAATCGCCCACACGATTGACGACAAATGCCTTTTTGCCTGCGTCACTGGCGCTCTTCTTCTCGTAGTAATATCCAATCAGCAGGTAGGAGCACAGCCCTACCCCTTCCCAGCCAACAAACATAACAAGTGCATTATTACCCAGCACAAGCATCAGCATGGAAAAGGTGAACAGGTTCAAATAGGAGAAGTACCGCGGGTAGCCATCTTCACCATGCATATAGCCGATGGAGTAGAGATGAATCAGGGTAGATAACCCGGTAACGTTCAGAATCATCAACGCTGAAAGTGGGTCAAGTAAAAAACCCCAGTCTACCTGAAGGGGACCAATGCTGATCCAACTGGCTATTATACTTTCATGTGTCTTAACCTCATCTCCAAGTAGACGCACAAAACACATGCACGAAACCACAAAGGAGGCAAACACTGCCAGGGTACCAATGGCACCAATTACCTTTTCATTCTTGATTTTCCTGCCCAGCAGCCCGTTTATCAGAAAGCCCAGAAGGGGGAAAAACGGTATGAGCCATAAATTGTCGTACATCTATATCTCCTCTTGACGGACCCTTTAGCAACCAATCCTGTGTGTGTTAGAGTTTCAGCAGGCTGAAATCTTCAACATCAATGGACTCTCTATTGCGATAGAATGTAATCATCAGCGCCAGGCCGACAGCGGCTTCGGCGGCTGCTACCGTCATGATGAAGAACACAAAAATCTGACCATCCATGTTCCCCAGATAACTCGAAAGTGCAATAAACGTCAGGTTGACTGCGTTTAGCATCAACTCAATACACATAAACACGACAATGGCATTACGGCGTGTCAACACGCCAATGGTGCCAAGACTGAACAGAATGGCACTTAAAACCATATAGTGGTAAACAGAAACTATCATGCTTGCCCCCTTACCTTCTTAAACTTCCCGTTTGGCCAGAACGACCGCTCCGACAATGGCCACCAGCAACAGAATCGATGCGATCTCAAACGGCAGGAGAAAGTCGGTGAACAGCGACTGACCAATCAGCTCTGTATGCCCGACAGCTTCAACCTGCGCTGCATCAATAGGTCCCTTTACCACGCTAACAGAGCCCTTTTTCAACAGAATCAAGACCTGAAACAGCATCAAGCCACTGGCCACTACGGCACCAGTAACCGCGTGCCGAGAACGAACGGCCACAGCAGAGCCGAGGTTAAGCAACATTATCACGAAGACTATCAGCACCATGATTGCGCCTGCGTACACCATGATCTGTATTGCAGCCATGAAAGGCGCATGCAAAGTGACGTAGAATATGGCCAGACAGAAAAATGTCATGACCAGAGATATGGCACTATTGACAGGATTTCGACAGGTCACTACCAGCAGTCCCGAAATCACGGCGACTAATGCTACAACATAAAAAAACAGCTGCTGCAGAATTTCCATTGAAGTGGCTCCTATTTCGTTTATTTAAGCAAACGCTCTTTGGTGTAAGTGAAATCTTCACGCTTGAGATTCGCCAGTTCGAACTCGCCTGTCATTTCAATAGCCTCTACCGGACAGGCCTCGACGCAGTAGCCGCAGAATATGCAGCGCAGCAGATCAATCTGATACACTGTGGGATACTTCCTTCCGCTCTCGTCTTCGTCGGCTTCAATGGTGATACATTTAGCCGGACATGCGGTGGCGCACAGATAGCAGGCTACACATTTCTCATGATCTTGCTCTGGTACCAAGCGATGTAACCCACGAAAACGCTCCGCTGGTTTAAGCTTGACCTTGGGATATTCGACGGTAGTGCTGTGCCCTGGCAGCAGATGCCTGGCGGTTATACTCAAGCCCTGTATAAATTCTTTGAACATGGGTCGATCCTTTAGACTGAGAAGAACTCTATAATATGATTACAACCCCGGTAATAACGATATTCAGGAGAGCCAGCGGCAGGAACACCTTCCAACCCATAAACATCAGTTGATCGTATCGTACGCGTGGGAATGTGGCGCGCATCCAGATAAAGATGAACATGAATCCGAATACTTTGAGAAGGATGTTTATTACGCCAGGGAACGGTCCTGCAGGCCCACCAAGAAACAAGGTCGAGATCAACGCTGCAATCACCACCATGTTGGCGTACTCAGCCATGAAAAATAATGCATATTTCATGGAGGAATACTCGGTACAGAACCCGGACACGAGCTCGGTCTCAGCCTCAGGCAAGTCAAACGGAGTACGGTTGATTTCGGCGATTGAGGTAATAAAGAACAAGCAGAAAGCCAGCGGCTGCGAAAACACATACCAGTTAAGTATTGAACCGGATTGCGCTTCGACAATGCCGCGCAAGCTCAAGGTTTCTGCGAGCATAAACACTGCAACAATTGACAGCCCAGCAGCTAGCTCATAGGAAATTACCTGCGCAGCGGCCCGCACACCACCGATAAGGGAATATTTGTTATTGGAGGACCAGCCCGCCAACACGATGCCATAGACACCAAGGCCAGCCATTGCAATTATGTAGAGTATTCCTACATTCAGGTCAGCAATTTGAAGTGGTACCGTATAACCGCCAACAACAATATCCCCACCGAAGGGAATAACAGCTACGGTGATAAACGCCGGTACCAAAATCATCATCGGCGCTAAGACGAATGCTACTTTGCTGGCCTGAGACGGAATTATATCTTCTTTGAAGAACAGTTTCAGACCATCGGCAATCGGCTGCAACAGCCCGAGGGGCCCAGTCATAGTTGGCCCTAGACGCGACTGCATATGCCCGATAATCTTGCGCTCGGCATACGTGGCGTAGGCTACAATCAGAATAACCACGATGAACACTGTAAGAATCTTGGCAAACATCACCGCTAGAAACAGAATCGGGTCATTCGAGAGGCTAAGCATTTCCGGCATGATTTTCCTCTTTCATTCGTTACATTGCTGCCCGTGAAGGGACAGATCATTTAGTATCAACAGCTTAAGCTACTAGGCACAGGCCTGAATCAGCGGTCAATCTCTCCAAGGACGATATCCAGAGTGCCGATAGTGGCGATAACATCTGCGAGGAGAGCCCCCTCTATCATCTGTGGTAGTGCCTGCAGGTTTACAAATGATGGTGGGCGAATCTTCATGCGATACGGATTGGCGCTACCATCGGAAATCATATAGTAGCCCAGCTCACCCTTGGGTGCCTCGATCCCCTGATATATTTCGCCTGGTTCTGGCTTGAACCCTTCAGTTACAATCTTGAACTGGTGTATCAGCGCTTCGATAGAAGTGAGCACATCTTTTTTCGGTGGCAGGCATACCCAGGGAACATCAGCTAGAATCGGACCATCTTCGAGCCGATCCAAACACTGCTGAATAATTTTGCACGATTCACGCATCTCATCCAAACGCGCCGTGTAACGATCGTAGGTATCGCCCCCTTCGCGGGTGATCACCTTAAAGTCATATTCTTCGTAACCAGAGTAGGGATTGTCGCGACGCAGGTCCCAATCAACTCCACTGCAGCGCAGCGCAGGGCCGGTGAGTCCTATATCGATAGCGTCTGCGGCAGATATATGTCCGACCCCTATGGTACGTCTTTTCCAGATGGCATTGCCGGACAGCAGCCCTTCGTAGGTATCAAGGTGTCCGGGCATGGCATCGATAAACGCTTTCACATCATGTTCGTAACCCGCAGGTAGATCTAGGGACAACCCCCCCACGCGGAAGTAATTGGAGGTCATGCGCGCGCCGGAAAGTTTTTCATACAGATCCATGATCATTTCGCGCTCACGGAAGCAGTAGAGGAAAACCGTCATTGCCCCAATATCCAGTGCGTGCGTCGCGAGCCATACCAGGTGACTTTTGATTCTGGTTACCTCAGCCATCATAACCCGGATAACCTTGGCGCGTTGTGGGATTGCGTCGGTAATGCCCAGCAGCTTTTCCACCGCCAGCACATACCCTAGATTATTGCTCATGGGTGCAAGGTAGTCGAGCCGGTCGGTCAAAGGTAAAGCCTTGTGATAACTACGGTATTCTGTCAGCTTTTCCACCCCACGGTGCAGGAACCCGACATGGGGAACCGCCTTTACCACCGTCTCACCATCGAGCTCGAGGATCAGCTGCAACACCCCATGAGTTGAGGGATGCTGAGGACCCATATTTATTGTCATTGTCTCTTTAATCGCCATAAGGAAGCCTCATCTTCAGTCGTAGGTTTTGCGTGTACTCAGGAAAGCCGGCCTTGATAAGGCTGGCGGTCAGGCCCCTGCAACGGATAATCTTTACGCAACGGGTAGCCCACCCAATCTTCCGGCATCAGTATTCGACGCAGATCAGGATGGTTATTAAACCTGATTCCAAACATATCCCAGCACTCACGCTCATGCCAGTTGGCTGTAGACCAGACCCCGGTGACGGTATCGATGCAGCAGCTCTGCTCTGCAACCGCAGCCTTAAGGCGCAGACGTTCCTTGGTGGCAATATTGTACAGGTTGTACACCACCATGAAACGGGGCTCGACACCGAGATAATCCACTCCGCAAAGATCACAGAGGAAATTATACCCTGCCTCGTTTTTCAGATATGCACACACCGCGACGATGTCTTCTTTTTGCACCGTTACGGTCGTTTCGCCACGGTGTTCTACGACATCGACAACTGCGGCGGGATACTCCTGCTTAAGCTTTGCGACAACTGCCTGGCTCATACCATTTCCCTATAGTTGAATATGTAATGTTCTTGCAGACTAGGCGGCTACAGCCGATAAACGCATGCCCAACTAGCCTGGAACAACCTCACCGACGCCGATAGCCGCGCCAAAACTGTTCTTTTCGCGCATGATCTTCTCCTGCAGTTGGATCAACCCGTAGATCAGACCTTCCGGGCGAGGCGGACATCCGGGTATATACACGTCCACCGGCAACGCCGTGTCGATTCCCTGCACTACGCTGTAGGTGTCAAACACGCCGCCGGAGGAGGCGCAGGCTCCCATGGCAATGACATATTTAGGTTCCGGCATCTGCTCATATACAGTACGAATTACTGGCAACATCTTATATGTTACCGTACCAGCGATGATGATGAGGTCGGCCTGTCGTGGTGAAGCTCGAAATAGAATCCCGAATCGGTCAAGGTCGTAGCGGGCAGCACCAGCGGCCATCATCTCAATGGCGCAGCACGCAAGCCCAAAGGTCATGGGCCACATTGAACGTGAACGCGACCAGTTAACTAGTTTGTCCAGAGATGTTGTAATTATATTGTCACCCAGAACATTCGACTTAACCGTTTGCGGAGCTGTCAATGCGACATTTTCCTGCAGATCTACTCCCATTCCAGCGCTCCTTTTTTCCAGACATACGCGTAACCCACCAGCAGAACAAAGATAAATACACCCATCTCGATAAAGCCGAACATTCCCAAGCGTTTAAACACCACCGCCCAAGGGTACAAAAACGCGCACTCAATATCGAAAAGAATAAACAGCATCGCCACCATATAAAATTTTATGGAAAACTGTTCACGCGCGGTTCCGATAAGGGGCATACCACACTCATACGGGGCCAGCTTGACAGCACTGGGTTTCCTCGGGCCGAAGACAAACGAAAAAGCCACCGACCCCAGCGCAAACATCAACGCCAGAATTATGAGGACGAGTATCGGCAGATAACTCTCTAGCATGTAACAGCTCCTCTAAACATGGGTTAACTCAAATTTCACACCGCCTGGACAAGCATCTACAGCGGTTTCAGCGTCGTGCAAGTTAGGTCAAATACACTTCTTTGTCAAGGGAAAAATACAGTATACTGTATGCGATTTTGCGTACAGAGTTCCCTTTTATTTCAGCACCTTACACACATAAAATCCGCGCAAAAAATAGCTCTATACACGTTTTCGAAGCTGCTTCAACCCCTACCGTTTGCCTCTGCTGACAGCTCCGCACGACGACAGAGGCAAAAGGGTGAATCAAGAATCAGGAAGCTGTTTGAGTATTTTCTTCCGGAGGGTGCATGTACCTAGTCACTGCAGCGCGAATGGCGGTAGCTGATAGGTTTGAGCAATGCATTTTTCCTTCAGGGAGCCCTCCCAATGCTGCAGCCACCTTTTCATCTGTGACTTCAAGTGCCTCTGCAAGAGTTTTCCCCTTAACCATGGTGCTCGCCATGGATGTCGTGGCGATAGCAGCCGCACACCCATAAACCTTATATTTAATATCGGTTATCACACTGTCTTCGATTTTTAGAAAAATGAGGATGGCGTCCCCGCACCCTGGATCGCCCACCTTAACCACAACATTCGGATTTTCTATGGTTCCGACATTGCGCGGATTGGAAAAATGCTCTACAACTGCATCGGTGTACATGACAAAATGTTCCTTTCGTTTATGTGCGTCTGCCCGCGTTGTTTGCACCTATTGTCTGCTTACACTTAAAGCCTGTGTGCTGAACGCTGGAATCATACCTTCCCGGTAAGGGAAAAAGCAACAGCAGGGGCACAAATAAACATCTATGACAAAATACCGTGACGGCCAGAATTTTGACATTAAAAAACATCCACCTGGCAGCCCAAATTATGGACTCTTATATAGGCTCTTCTCGTACCTCGTGTAGGATAAATACACAACAATCTGCCTATTTAAAGACTGATTAATAAACATCAAACTTTCTATCAGGTCTTCCAGACCGTCTGGACATATCAGGTAAAATGAAACCCTACACCCCGGAAATACTGAAACATATTCGCGAAGAGATAGCCGCCAGCAACGGAAATGAAGTGTTTTTTGCCGCCTCCCTCGACTATGAAGGTAGGCTCGAATCAATTCACACCATCGCACGTGGCGACGAGAGCGCAGTTCCGGCCATTCTCAACGCCTGTCGTAATGCGGACCTGGTTGTCCACAACCACCCTAGTGGCAACCTATCCCCGTCTACTGCCGACCTGGAAATTGCCGGTCGCCTTGGGGAGGGGGGAATTGCGTTTCACATTATCAACAACGATGCGACCCGCTTTTACAAGGTCAGTGAAATTCAGCCCCGCTCGCAACCCATCCTAGTTGACTATGGCAGAATTGCATCTCTTCTAGGGACGACCGGCCCACTGGCTACAAGTATGGACAATTATGAGGAGCGCCCGGAGCAGCTACAGATGGCGCTCACCGTGGCTGAGGCTTTCAATACCGAGCGCATAGCCACTATCGAGGCCGGAACGGGAACCGGGAAAAGCCTGGCGTATCTAATTCCGGCTTTGTTGTGGGCCATCGCCAGCGGAGAAACGGTGATTGTCTCTACCAACACCATAAACTTGCAGGAGCAGCTTATGCGCAAAGACTTGCCCCTGCTACGCCGCATTATCCCTGAGAGTTTTAACGCTGTTCTGGTTAAAGGACGCGCCAACTATCTGTGCTTACGCCGTCTACAACAGGCCATGCAAGAAACTGACTTATTCAGCCCCAACGCCTCCATGCAGCTCAAAGAATTGCACGAGTGGGGACAAAACAGCCGAAATGGCAGCAGAGACGAACTGCCCTTTACCCCTGAAGGGGGAGTATGGAATGAAGTCTGCTGCGAAATGGATCAATGCCCCCGCACCCGTTGCACCCATTACCAGAGTTGTTTTTTTCATCGTGCGCGCCGCGAGGCCGCCAAGGCTGACCTTTTAGTGTCCAACCACGCCCTGCTATTGGCAGACCTGGCGGTACGTGCAGAAACGGGTAACTATAGCAGTGCCGCTGTGCTGCCGGTGTATGCGCGCATAATATTCGACGAGGCTCATCACCTTGAGGATGCTGCTACCAGCAGTTTTTCCATCAGGCTCAGCCGATTCAGCTTAGGCGGTGCCCTGAAACGCCTCATCCATCCACGCAAAGCAGAGCGCGGTCACCTTGCACGCTGGGCCGCCATTCTAGCGCGGGAACTCCCGGCCGAAGAGGACTTACTGTACAGCCAGATACATACCCTACTGGATGAAGCCGGAACTCTGTGCCGCCAGCTGATGCAGCGCAACTCAGAGGTGTTTGAGAACCTCATCCACGCGGTTACTGCAGCAAACGCAACTACAGCCGAGCGCCACATGCCGTGGCGCATAACTGCAGCAAACGCGCAAGACCCCATCTGGCTGCGTTTCACTCACGAACTGCCGGAACTGTGTCATAGTGCACGCCAGATAAACGCCATTATCACCCGTATCTTCAAAGTCGCCGAAAATCTACCCGACGGGGTAAGTGAAAAACTCACGGCTGCCTCGACCGACCTTGCCGGGCTGAACAACCGTCTTGCGAGCATGGCAAACGAACTGGACACCTTTTTATCTGTAAATGAAGAGCTCTGCACTTGGGTAGACCTGCGCAAGGCAGGGGGACGCCAACGTGAAGATATCATGTGGCTTAATGCCGCTCCCATTGAAGCCGCTCCCATCCTGCATAAACACCTATATGAGCGTTTTAAATCGGTGGTTATGACCAGCGCCACCCTGAGCGTCAACCGCAACTTTAAGTACTTTCATCAGCGCAGCGGGGTCGCGCTATGTGCACCACAGCGGCGCATGGAACTACAGCTCGATTCTCCCTTTGATTTTGCCAGCCAGGCGCTCATCGCAGTGCCCTCAGATCTGCCCGCGCCGAGCAGCGCCACCTACGCGGCAGCAATCGCACCCGTGATCGAACACAACATCGTGACCGCACAGGGAAACACTTTTGTTCTATTTACCGCCTACAGCCTGCTGCAGCAGCTATATCAAGCCCTAGAACCCTCGCTGTTTGCACAGGGGATAACCTCATTATGCCAGGGGCAAACATCTAGGCATCAACTCCTGCAACGCTATATCAACAACAAAAACCAGGTCCTGTTCGGCACTGATTCATTCTGGGAAGGAGTTGACGTTCCTGGCAAAGATCTCGAACTTGTAATTATCACCCGGTTGCCATTTCGCGTCCCTACCGAGCCGATCCAGGTGGCACGCAGTGAAGCCCTAGAACGCGCCGGCATTGATCCGTTTATGAATTTCACCGTGCCCCAGGCCGCAATCAAGCTCAAACAGGGGTTTGGACGTCTGATCCGCCACCGAGATGACAAAGGGGTAGTGATTATTTTAGATAATCGCGTTAGCAACAAAGGATATGGGCGCATTTTCCTCAACTCCCTGCCAGCAGCCGCGCGAATTATTGCACCCCAAGCTGAAATACAAGAGGCGGTCAGAGAGTTTTTTTCCGCAGATAACGGTAAGGACAATTCGTGAATTCCCCCTATGGCTGCAGCGCGGAGGTATTGGGCATATATGACGAATATTGAACATTCATTCAGACCAGGGAGCAACTATTTACTCCCATCCTGAAAATAATCCACTACTGTCCATTCCGTATACTGATCAATATGTGCTATAACCAGCAACAATAAATATCCATCAATCAGAGTTCTACACAACCCTCATGCGCACCATCGGGAATGACACCATAATGAAACTTCCGTTCAAGACACCGCAGCTATTTCGCACCCTACTACTAGCAGCAAGTTTTCTGGTTTTTTTAGCCAGTGCCCAGGCGGCGACATATCAGGACAAACCGCTGGATCCGCAGCGGGCTAAGCTCCTTGGTTTCATAGTCACTCAGCACCTGACCCAGCAGCACTATAATCATGCTCCGCTGGATGACGACCTGTCGCGTGCGGCATTTGACCTATACATCAAGCAGCTCGACAACCAGAAGCGCTTTCTGCTGCGTGAAGATGTGCAGATGCTCGGAGCATATAAAACTTACATCGACAACGAAATACGGCGGGGCAACATCCACCTACCCTTGTACAGTGCCAGAATCATGGAAAAACGCATTCCGGCGCTGGCCATAATGGTGCAGGAATTGCTGCAGAACCCCTTCGACTACGAACGCGATGAAACCCTGGAGACCGACCGTGACAAACTTGACTTCTGCAACAATCAAGCGGAGTTGCGCGAACGTTGGAGAAAAACTCTAAAATATCAAACAGCTAGCGTCTATCTTGACCTGAAGGATGAGCAGGTACAGCTAGCAAAAAAACCCGAGGGTACAGTTCCCACCTCCGCCATTAGCCCTGACACCCCGGATTCCGAGTTGTGGACTCAGGCCCGCACAAAAGTAGCAGAGCGATATCAGCATCTATTTGCGCGCATGGAGAAAGTTTCAGAAAACGATTTTTTCGACCGTTACCTTAACGCAATTGCCAATGCCTATGACCCACATAGTGCGTACATGCCCCCCGAAGCCAAAGAAGATTTCGATATCCACATGCGTGGTTCACTGGAAGGGATTGGTGCGGTGCTGCGCGAAGATGGTGGCTACATCAAGGTAGTTAACTTGATCCCAGGTGGCGCAGCTCAACAGCAGGGGGGACTTGCCAGTGAAGATATAATCCTGAGTGTCAGTGAAGGACAGGACGGAGAGCCAGTTGACATCACGGATACCAGAATTCGCGATGCTGTCAGCCTTATCCGAGGGCCTAAGGGTACTACGGTGAAACTGCACATCAAAAAACCGGACGGAACCCAGCATATCATCGCCCTTAAACGCGATGTCGTTCAAATTAAAGACGCATTTGTCAAATCTGCTGTGATAGATGGGCCCGGCAAAGCCCGCTATGGATATCTGAAAATCCCCAGTTTCTACCGCGATTTTCACCAAAAAAACGGTAAAGGGCGCAATGTGACTGATGATACCCGGATAGAGCTGGAGAAAATGGGCCAAAAAGGAATCTCCGGGCTGATTATAGACCTGCGCAACAACGGGGGTGGTTCGCTCGGAGACGCGGTGGACACCACAGGCCTATTTATCGAGAAAGGGCCAGTAGTTCAGGTGCAGGACAGTAATCAGGATATAAAGGTTATGGTCGACCCGGGCCCAAAAACAGCTTACACGGGCCCTATTGTGGTGCTGGTAAATAAATTCAGCGCCTCTGCATCTGAGATTCTTGCTGGAGCTTTGCAGGACTACCGACGTGCGGTGATAGTAGGCAGCGAACATACACACGGCAAAGGGACAGTGCAGGCAATGATCAACATTGATACCAGCCTGCCTATGCGCAATATGAACAAATATATGCCCCTAGGGGCTATCAAGGTAACGGTACAAAAGTTTTACCGTGTCAGCGGCGCATCTACCCAGTATCGAGGTATTGAACCCGACATCGTTCTACCTGATCGTTTTGCCGCTATTGAAAGTGGAGAACGGCACCTGGACTACTCGTTGCCTTGGGATACCATCCCAAGCACTTTGTACCATCCCGTCGTCGACTCGTTGCCACTTGAAGAGTTACGCCAGCGTAGTGGCGTGAGAATTCAGGCCAGCAGCGAATTTCAGAAGATCATTACCATGGAGGCCAAAACCCGCGAACGTATTGCCAACACCAAACAAAGTCTGCTCCTCAGTGCTATACATGCAGAACGTGAGGAGATGCGGGACAAAGATGATGCGTCGGGGCACTCAGTTATGGATGACGATAGCACCACCGAAGATGACGCCCAGTGGTTTAAACGCCTTACCGAAGATCCATACGTAAATGAATCGGGCCACATTCTTGATGACATAACCGAATTGATGCATTAATGTTGCAGGTCAATTAAGCACAAACCTCCACCGTTACATACGGCTATGCCGCGACTACAGCGTCCCAAGCATACATTCCTGACGGCACCCTGTAGCGAAAATTGCCAGCCTCTGAACTGGTTAGACCCAAGTTCCACATAGTAAAACACGTTGTGGAGAAAAACACAGAGGTGATAGAGCAAACATTATGAAAAATTGCTGTCGGGGAGTTGATATGGAGTTGTTGATATGGCAGGATACTCGATCTTAATTTCTGCAACCGTGCAGGACTTGCTCCAACTCGATAACGCCTTTGCCGCACAGGAAGGGTTCGAGCTGCTGATCGCACCGGATATGCCCACGCTGCTAACCTTAGCACGAGAGCAGAAACCTGATGTTATCTTCATCACTCCATATGACTCGGGAACAGACGCTTCCACCGATTGCTGCTGCCGCCTCACCCGAGACGATCCTGTAATTGGAGGTATCCCAACCATAGCCATCGTGGATGGCGAAAACAGATCGCACCGCCTCCAGTGCAAACTGGACAAGCCGGATGATATTCTCTTCACTCCTTTAAACACCCGTCTTTTCCTGGCATCGGCACGACGAGCCATGGGGCTGCCCCATCGAGCCTTCGACCGGATCCAGACCTGCCTACGCGTAGAATTCGGCTCTGAGCGCAATGCTCTGCGCCCAACGTGTGCCTTCAATCTCAGCAGCGGCGGGATATTCATCGTTACCGAATCCGAGATCGGCCTCAATTCCAGAATTATAGTCCGGCTGGATATCCCTCAAAGTGACACACCCATCTTCTGCGAAAGCATTGTCACTTGGATCAACACCAAAATCGACCCAAAAAAACCAGATATCCCTGCGGGAATCGGACTGCAATTTTTATCCCTGAACGCCAACGACTTGTTCGCAATCCGCAACTTTATAAACGAGCATGCCGAGACCCCCTGAAGCGCCGTTCCTGTCAAGTCAGCGACGCAATAAATGGGTGCGAACTATTGACACAAAGGGTTTTAACATCGTATTACTTACAGTCGCGCTACCTTGCGTATGCAATGCTGGTACAGATATCCAAGAGTGCGCATATCCAAAGGATCCTGGTTGAGACTATCAGGCTCATGCAATGCCGCGCTCGCAGCACTTACTCAAAGTGCTGGCGGGCCGGCCTTGTTATTTTAATTCAAATCTGGGGAGGCTACACATGGAATGGATTACAATGGTTAGGGCAGGCCCGAAAACATGCAATTGCGCCACAATCAACTACGTCTCTTCTTCCAGGCAACGGCTGTCAAATGACAGAGTCGCTGCTAAAAGTTGATCACGGATTGATTCACAACCCTTACATGGAAAGTGCATTGAGATGATTAAAATTAACAAGGGGCTGGATCTGCCGATAAGCGGCGTTCCAGAACAGAAAATTTCTGATGCTCCCGCAGTCAAGTCGGTTGCCCTACTTGGTCCGGACTATGCTGGCATGAAGCCGAGCATGGTGGTCAAGGTGGGAGACAAGGTAAAACTTGGCCAACTGCTGTTCTGCGACAAGAAGAATGAAGGAGTTAAATATACGGCTCCAGGTGCCGGCAAGGTTATTGCGATCAACCGTGGAGCACGTCGCGTACTCGAATCAGTAGTTATCGAGCTAAGCGGCAAAGAGGAGGAAACATTCACCTCTTTCAAGGAACAAGATCTCGAATCCATAGAGCGCGAGAAGGTTGTTGCCAACCTCATTGACTCGGGCATGTGGACGGCGTTACGCACGCGTCCTTACAACAAGGCACCCGCCGTTGACAGCGAACCAAAGTCTATCTTTGTCACCGCAATGGACACGAACCCGCTAGCGGCTAAAGCCGAATGGTTGATAAAGAATGAGGAACAAGACTTTGCCAACGGTCTCAAGGTACTTACCCGCCTGACCGAAGGTTCGGTTTATGTGTGCCAGAAACCTAACGTCATTATGCCCCAGGTACAAGGGGTAACTTACGCGGAGTTTGACGGCCCTCACCCTGCCGGATTGCCTGGCACCCATATCCACTTCCTCGATCCAGTAGACATCAACACCAGCGTGTGGCACATCAACTACCAAGATGTCATTGCCTACGGCAAGTTCTTCCTTAGCGGAAAAATCCCGGTGGAACGGATCATCGCTCTTGGTGGCCCAGGGGTGAAAGAACCCCGTTTGCTGCGTACCCGCATCGGCGCAAACCTCAACGAGCTTTGCGCTGGCCAGATCAAAAGTGGAGAACAGCGCATTGTCTCCGGTTCGGTCTTAAGTGGCACCAAGGCCGAAGACGCACTGGCATTTCTTGGGCGCCACCACCTGCAGGTAACCGTGTTACCGGAAAAGCGTGATAGAGAGCTGTTCACCTCACTCACAGCTGGCGAAGATCGCTTCTCCATCAAGCGTGTCTTCATGAACGCCTTCACCGGTGGTCCCACTGCAGATATGAATACAAGCACCTACGGACGCCCGGGCAACATGTTGGCTATCGGCTCATTCGAAAAGGTGATGCCTCTCGATATCCTGCCCAACTATCTGTTGCGCGCCCTGTGCGCTGGCGATACTGATGAGGCCCAGAAGCTTGGCTGTCTTGAACTGGCCGAGGAAGATCTGGCGTTGTGCACATTTGCATGTCCGGGCAAGAACGATTTCGGCACGGTATTGCGTGAGGCACTAACCATCATTGAGAAAGAGGGATAAGGCCGTGAAATTACTCGATAATATGAAGCCTAACTTTGAAAAGGGCGGAAAATGGGAAAAGTATTCCGCCGTCTATGATGCTATAGACACGACCCTGTATTCCCCAGCAACGGTTACCTGCGGTACCGTGCATGTACGCGACAGCATCAACCACAAACGGGTAATGAGCATCCTCATGCTGGCATTGATGCCCTGCATTCTCATGGCTCTGTGGAACAGTGGATATCAGGTCAACCTCACTCTGGCGCAAATGGAAGGTGCCGATGCACTGGGTGGGCTGAGCAACCACACCTCAATCTTGGCTAATATGCTCAAGGGTGCCTGGATGTTCCTGCCGGTTCTACTTGTTGTACTTATCACCCAGGGAATCTGGGTTGCGGTATTCGCTTCCATGCGCCAGCGCCCTATTGACGCTGGTTTTTTGGTTACAGCTATCCTGATCACGCTCCTCATGCCCCCTACCGTTCCCCTGTGGCAAGTAGTTCTGGCCACTTCCTTTGGCGTGGTTCTTGGGCGCGAAATTTACGGCGGCATCGGGATGAACTTCCTCAACCCGGCTCTGGTAGCTTGGGTATTTCTCTACATGGCATACCCCAGCTCCATGTCAGGCGACGCCGTCTGGACTGCGGTTGACGGCTACACAGGCGCAACCCCCTTGGGGATGGCCATGGCAGACGGAGTTTCAAGCCTGAGCAGCTCCGGTATCACCTGGAAGGCTGCCTTTCTAGGCACCATCCCCGGTAGCATGGGCGAAACCTCCGCTCTGGCCTGCCTGCTCGGCGCTACTATCCTTCTGGTTACCGGCGTTGCCAGCTGGCGCATCATTACCTCAATTCTCATCGGCGTTGTGGCTATCTCCTCGATTCTGTGCCTGTTCGATTCAGGGGCAATGAACCCAGCCTGGCACCTGGTGCTTGGCGGACTTGCTTTCGGCACAGTATTTTTGGCTACGGATCACTCCTCGGCAGCACTGACCGTTAAAGGCCAGTGGATCTACGGTCTGCTCATCGGCTCTTTGGTCGTGCTGGTGCGTGTATTTAACCCCATGATGCCCGAGTGCGTAGGGATGGTTATCCTGTTCGGCAACGTCGCCGCACCCCTGATTGACCGCCTTGTCGTGAACGCACATATCAAGAAAAGGATGTTGCGCCATGTCTAATGACTCAATTCTAAAAACATTCCTGGTCACATTTCTGCTGTGCGTTGTGTGCTCGGTGCTGGTTTGTATGGCGGCCCTGGTACGTATCGACCGCGAAGCGTATAACCAGTTACTTGAAACCCGTTCGACGGTTCTGGCTGCAGGCGGATACGATGATCAACTCGCAGCGGGCGCTTCGGCAGAAGAGCTGTTTGCCAACTTCGAAATGAAGATAATAAACCTCGATACCGGCGAAATCGCTACCGAGTTCAACCCAGAAGAATTCAACCCCAAGGCTATCATGGATAACCCTGATACGGTGGTTGCTATCCCGGCAGCATTCGACATCGCTAACATTAAGCAACGTCCCAAATTTGTACGTATATTTGTGGACAACAGCAAGGGACAGATTGTCGTGCCCGTCAGTGGCCCGGGGATGTGGGGTCCCATGGCTGCTTACATCGGGGTTAAGAATGATGGTACTACCGTCAACGGATTAAAATTCTACCAACATTCTGAGACACCAGGCCTCGGATCAGAGATCGAGAGACCTAAGTTCCAGAATCAGTGGATTGGCAAGAAGCTCTACGGCAATTCAGGCAACCTCGCCATCAAAGTGGTCAAAAACGGAAGATTTGACCCGAACGGCGCTGACGCAGCGCACACCATCGACGGCCTCGCCGGGGCGACAGTTACCGGAGACAAGGTTCAGGCGATGGTGCAGTATTGGTTCAGCGACCATGGCTATGGCAAGTTTCTGACTAAATACACCAAGAGCAAGGAGTAACTATTATGGCTAACGCAAAAGACGCCCTGTTGGATCCGTTGTTTAACAACAATCCTATAGCGCTGCAGATCCTCGGGATCTGCTCCGCCCTGGCGGTCACCAATAAAATGTCCACGGCACTGACCATGTCCGTCGCTGTAATCATGGTTACCGGCCTCGCTAATGCCTCTGTCAGCGCTATCCGCAACCATATCCCCAGCAGTGTCCGTATCATCGTGCAGATGACGATTATCGCCACCCTGGTTATCATTGTCGATCAGATGCTCAAGGCCTACGCCTACGAGATGAGCAAGCAATTGTCCGTGTATGTTGGTCTGATCATCACCAACTGCATCGTTATGGGACGCACCGAAGCATACGCCATGAAAAATCCGGTGTATGAGAGCTTCCTCGACGGTATCGGCAACGGCCTGGGATATTCCATGATACTGCTTATCGTCGCTTTCATACGCGAACTGTTCGGCTCTGGCTCTATCTTCGGCCTCACCATTCTCAACCCGGTCAACAACGATGGGTGGTATGTAACCAACGGCTTGATGCTGCTCGCCCCGAGTGCCTTCTTTTTGATTGGCTTTATTATCTGGGCCCTGCGCACCTGGAAGCCTGAACTCCAAGAATAGGATAAAATGTCATGGCACATTATTTCACCATATTTTTTGATTCTGTCTTTGTCGACAACATCGCCCTGACCTTTTTCCTGGGCATGTGTACCTTTATTGCGGTATCGAAAAAAGTTGATACTGCAATTATGCTCGGCATCGCCGTTGTCGCCGTTGAGTTTATCACCGTTCCGGTAAACAACATTCTCTATAACGTCCTGCTCAAAGAGGGGGCGCTGGCATGGGCTGGATATCCAGACCTCGATCTAAGTTTTCTGGGACTCATAACCTACATCGGGGTTATCGCTGCCATTGTTCAGATCCTGGAGATGTTTCTGGATAAATACTTCCCTGCGCTGTACAACGCTTTGGGGATTTTCCTCCCCCTGATCACGGTTAACTGCGCCATTCTAGGTGCGTCCCTGTTCATGGTAGAGCGTGACTATAACTTCGGCGAAAGTACCGTTTACGGTATCGGAGTTGGAGTCGGCTTCGGCATTGCTATTGCGCTGCTGGCTGGCATACGGGAAAAACTGGTCTACAGCGACATGCCGAAGGCACTGCGTGGGGTAGGGGCTACCTTCATAGTCGTAGGTCTGATGGCAATGTCATTTCAGGCATTTTCCGGCCTGCAGTTTTAATGCAGTTATAATCTGAATAAAGGATTTGATACTATGGACTTGATAATAGTTGGATCCATCATGTTTACCGGAATCATACTTGCTCTTGTTGCGCTTATCCTGGCAGCCCGCAAGCAACTGGTTCCGAGTGGTGAGATCAAATTTGAAATTAATGACAACCCGGACCTGACCCTCATATCTAAACCGGGGGGGAAATTGCTCGGTGCTCTGGCAGAACACGGGATCTTCATCCCTTCTGCATGTGGCGGTGGCGGCACCTGCGGTCAGTGCCACATCCATGTATATGAAGGCGGCGGCGAAATCCTCCCCACTGAAACTGGATTTATTTCCAAACGCGACGCGCGTGAGGGTCTGCGTTTGGCCTGTCAGGTTGGGGTAAAGCAAGACATGAAGTTGGGGGTCGCTCCGGAGATCTTCGACGTCAAAAAGTGGGAGTGCACCGTACGCTCCAACGAAGGACGCGCTACCTTCATCAAGGAGCTTATTGTTGATCTGCCTGAGGGGGAGAACTGCGATTTCCGCGCCGGTGGCTATATCCAGATCGAAGCGCCCGCACATGAGCTTTCCTACTCGGAATTTGACATTGAAGAAAAATATCGGGAAGACTGGGACAACTTTGACTTATGGCGCTTTAAGTCTGTGGTTAAAGAGCCGATCATGCGCGCTTATTCTATGGCCAACTACCCCGACGAAAAAGGGATGATCATGCTTAACGTGCGGGTATGTCCTCCACCGCCAAATGCTCCCGATGCACCTCCGGGACAAATGTCATCGTTCATCTATAATCTCAAGCCCGGTGACAAGGTCACCATCTCCGGTCCGTACGGTGAATTCTTCGCGCGCGATACCGATAACGAGATGGTATTCATCGGCGGTGGTGCTGGTATGGCGCCGATGCGTTCCCACATCTGGGATCAGCTCTTGCGCCTGGATACAAAGCGTAAGATCACCTACTGGTACGGTGCGCGTAGCCTCAAAGAGATGTTCTATGTTGATGAGCTCAATGAGTTGCAGGACAAGCACCCCAACTTCAAATGGTATGTTGCTCTGTCAGATCCGCTGCCGGAAGACAACTGGACTGGCCCTACTGGGTTCATTCATAATGTTCTGTATGAACAGTACATTAAGGATCACGAAGCGCCGGAAGATTGCGAGTACTACATGTGTGGTCCTCCCATGATGGCCAACGCCGTTACCAACATGCTGCTTGAGCAGGGTGTGGAGCGTGAAAACATCATGTTTGACGACTTCGGTGGCTAACTCGGTTCTTAAGTACCTTTAACGCAATAGCACAGCCGCAACATCGCGTTGCGGCTGTGCCTGCAGTTGTTTTGCACCAACTGATATAGGAGGGAACCATGTCATCATTCGGCCAGGCCAAAGAGATAGTGGAATATGTGCGCAAATTTCATCGCTTTACTAGCGATTATTTCAAACAACTCTCCGACAGCACCGAATCACCCCGCATGAAACTGCTCCTTGATTACATGGCACACCATGAGAATCATTTAGAGCAAGTACTTAAAGATCAAGAAGCCAATACCAAGCTTCAGGCAATGGAAGCCTGGTTCCAGTTTTCTAAAGAATGCTCAACCTTCAAACCCGTAAAAGATATCTCCTATACGGACGACTTAACCCCAGATAAAGTCTTTGAAATTGCCTCACAAATCGATAAGTGCCTGTATGCGTCGTATAATACGGTGATCAGCCGCTCCTCGAATCCAGAAGTACGTGAGCTATTTCAGAACCTGCTGGATATGGAAAAGCAGCAAAAACTCGTGCGCGCCCGCACCGCCTTAGGCCTGCTGGACATGTAAATTGGCGCTGCTTACGTAACCCCGAATCGTGTTAGCATGGCCACGTCAAATTGACGTGGCCATTTTTGTCTTCATCTTTTTGCACGAGTTTCTCTTCACCTTGCCTGCAAGGAGCATTTATGAAACGTCCGCTGTTAGCCCTAATCATCCTTTTAGCCTTAAGCATCACCCTACCGCAACTGCTTCGCCATCAACCTACATCAGATACCGCCTCTGAATCCGTTACCCTGTCAGGCAGAACCATGGGAACCACGTATAACATCACGTATATACGCAACAATAGTGCTGAAATTAAGCCAGAAAGGGTGCATCAGGCTGTAAAAACGCGCCTGCAGGAAATAAACCAGTACATGAGTACTTACATCGGCGATTCTGAAATAAGTCGCATCAACAAAGCCCCAGCAGATACTCCGGTAAAAATTTCACCAGAAACCGCACACGTAATAGCCGCGGCTCAACAGGTAAGCCTTGCTACAGAAGGAGCCTTTGACATTACCATTGGCAATCTAGTCAACCTGTGGGGCTTTGGCCCTGAAGTAAAGCTGTATGCAATCCCCGATGAAACCAAGATAAAGGATATTTTGGCTCAATCAGGATATCAGCGATTAAAACTCGACCCTGCTCAACTACAGGTGCTTAAGCTTACAGACTCCCTGTATCTAGACCTCTCCGGGATAGCTAAAGGCTACGCGGTAGATGAAATCGCCGAATTGCTTGCGCAGCACGGATTCCCAAATCATTTGGTGGAGATTGGCGGCGAAATCCGCACTGGAGGGGAAAAGAGCCCCGGCAACCCGTGGAACATCGGCATAGAACGCCCGTACACAAAAGAACACAGCTTGCAACGAATTATTCACTCATCAACCTCCATATCCATGGCGACTTCCGGCGATTATCGCAACTACTTTGAACACGATGGTAAGCGCTACTCGCACACCATCGACCCGAAGACTGGTCACCCCATCAAGCATAATCTTGCTGCAATCTCGGTCCTGCACTCCTCGTGTATGCTTGCGGATGCCTACGCAACTGCATTTATGGTGATGGGACCTGCGCGAAGCATAGAGTTCGCTACTGAGCACGACATCTCTGTGTACATGCTGGTTAAAGAAGAGCACGGTTTTACCGCTCGCAGCAGTCCAGCATTTGAAAAAAACTTTTCCTCCGTGGGAAGAAAATGATACCGTGACCTACATATCTGTTTTAAACTATCTATTTAAACGCCAACAACGAGGGTGCAATCATGCTTGAGTTATTTATTCCAGCTCTGACGATCTTTATTCTAGCTTTTGCCGGGCTCTCCATAGGGATCATGTTCAAACGTCAGGGAATCACCGGTACCTGCAGCAGTAGTGCAGGGGCAAAACTTGCCGGAATCAGCTGCAGTTGTGGCAGAGAAGACGGCGCTGCCAATACAGATTGTGATAACGAGTTTGCTGTAGAGGTTATCTGTCCGGATGAAGATCCGCAGGCATATGCGAAGCTAATGGAGCAGGTAAAAATCAGAGAATAGTCGACTAACCAGCTGAAAAATTGCATAGTTCTAACACTTAACACGATACGCACACATAGCCCAACGCAAATTCGCGGCCAAAGGCAAGGCTGCACAGGGCACAACCATCGGGCGCTATGGGAGTCCATAGGAGAGATATACATGACCGGTAAAGTACCCGCGCGTGAACTTTTGGCACGCATGCATGCCTTGCGTCAGCGCATGGATAAAGACAACCCCGAGTGGGAACTGCTGGCAATCTTCAGTAAGGTAAACCAATTTTATTTCACTGGCACCATGCAGGACGCGGTACTGCTTATCCCTCGCAACGGTGATGCCAGCTACTGGGTACGCCGTAACTTGCAGCGCGCTTTAGATGAGTCGGAGTTTGACACTATCCACCAGATGAGCAGCTTCCGTGACGCGGCAGCAACATTCAAGCGCTTGCCCTCCACCATCCATGTAGAGGGTGAGCGCCTGCCCCTGTCAGCATTTGAGCGCTTCAACAAACACTTTAAAAGCACCAACGTCGCGTCGGCAGATATGTCTATTTCTGCGGTGCGTGCAGTCAAGTCAGCATATGAACTAGAACGGATGGAACAAGCCGGAATTATTCATCAGCGCATTCTGGAACAGCGCGTGCCAGAATTGCTGCATATTGGAATAAGCGAAGCACAATTTGCCAGTGAACTATATCCAGTTATGGTAGCAGAAGGTCATCACGGCATCGCGCGCTTCGGTATGTACGACACCGAGATGCTTATCGGTCATCTATGCTTCGGTGAAAGCTCCATCTATCCCACCTATTTCGATGGCCCCGGAGGCAACTACGGCATGAGCCCAGCGGTACCTTTGCTCGGCAGTCGCACCAACCTGCTCAAGTCAGGTGATCTGGTATTCGTGGATGTGTGCTGCGGTGTGGATGGCTACAACACCGATAAAACTATGACCTATATATTCGACGGAGAACTCCCAGCCGAGGCGGTCAGCATACAAAGACGCTGCGTGGATATTCAGAACGAGGTCGCCGCAATGCTTAAACCAGGAGCGATCCCGGCGGAGATTTTCGCAACGGTAATGGGGAAAATTGAACCAGAGTTTATGCAAAACTTCATGGGGTTTGGCGAGCGCCGGACGAGCTTTTTGGGGCATGGCATCGGCCTGCATGTAGATGAATGGCCCGTCATCGCCAAAGGCTTCGATGAGCCGTTGCAGGAAAACATGGTAATTGCGGTAGAACCAAAAAAAGGGCTGGCTGGAATCGGCATGGTAGGAACAGAAAACACCTATGTGGTTACCCCCGCTGGAGGAAAGAGCCTGACCGGGAACCACCCGGGGCTATTGCACGTGAATCCCTGATATGCCCCAAACCTATTTGTCCTCCAGAGTTCCTTATTCGAGACTTAGCCCAGTTTTGAATAGGAAGCTTTGCTCACAAAAAGCACTTCTCACACCGCTCTTAGCTTCACGAATTTCAGATTGATACAGGTTTTAAACCGTTTGCTAAAACGACTATTCCAAAAAAAGTTAGGCTAAACTAACCTTACATAAGTCCGTTGTCACCTATTATGTTATGTGCTGCTCTCGCTCACTTTCCAAGCAGCTGTCCAGAGCCTCTCGCAAGCGCGGCACGGTTACGTAGCGCCCAATCTCTTCTATATCAACCCAGTGCCAGTCTTGATGTTCCCAGTCCGTCTGAATTTCTTCTGGGGCAAGGACCTCAAACAGAAATGGATATATGCGCCAGTGACATCCAATATTATGGTCAGCTTTCTCCAGCACCGCTCCTTGCGCGCGCAGCTCTACCTGATCAGGACACAGTGTGGTCTCCTCAGCAATCTCCACCAGCATGTGCGCAAAAGGAGAATCCCCTTCCAAATGTCCACTCACCGCTGCCCAGCAGCCTCGGTATGTCTTTACTTGGTCGCTGCGCTGTAACAGCAGTATTTTGCCGGCATGGCGTAAAAATCCAGTAACAACTTTAGTAATCTCCATTTCACTTCTCCCTGTCGGCTCTGGTTAGGCATCTGTTGGGGTTCAGTTCGGTTGTTGTCGGACTCTGCATGGAAGCGTCTACAAATCACTATAAAATAAGCTCATATAGAGCTGCGACCAGCTCCTTGTGAGCTGACCATATGTTACCATTATATATCACCACTACCAGAATCAAGGTGACCCCCCCTTGAATTAGCAACCCAATGCGTTACAATGGAGCTCAAATCAGCAATACAATCCCTCACAATCACTATATATGACGCTCATATTTAACCTGACTCCCTACAAGGAACGACAATGGCGCCACACCCTCCCAGCGCAACCCCGGATAATCCACCTCCTCCCTCCCATCACACGGGTCGGGTTGTGTCGATACGCGGAAGCGTGGTGGATATACATTTCACCAACGCTCTGCCAGCGATAAACACACTAGTTTACGGCATGGACGGGCGGGTGGTCACGGAGGTGTTGACCCAACTGAATGACACCCGCGTGCGTACCATGGCTTTGACTCCAACCCAAGGGCTGGCACGTGGGATGGAGATGTCTCACACTGGCACAGCCCTTCAGGCACCAGTGGGTGAGGCCATCCTTTCTCGTATGTTCGATGTGTTTGGCAACACCATCGACAATGGTCCTCCTCTGGGAGATCTTGAGCGCCGCAGCGTGCACCGGAGTCCGCCACCGCTGGAACAGCGCTCCACCCATGCGGAAATCTTCACCACCGGAATCAAGGCAATCGATGTTCTTATGCCACTTGAACGTGGAGGCAAGACGGGCCTCTTCGGAGGCGCCGGGGTGGGCAAAACCGTACTGCTTAGCGAAATTATTCACAACATGGCCGGAAGCCATGGTGGCATCAGTCTATTCTGCGGGATCGGCGAACGCAGCCGCGAGGGCGAAGAGCTCTACCGCGACATGAAGGAAGCAGGCGTACTAGAGCATATGGCCATGGTGTTTGGCCAAATGAACGAACCGCCCGGTAGCCGGTTTCGTGTCGGACACGTAGCGGTAACCATGGCCGAATACTTCCGCGATATCAGGCATCGAGACGTGTTGCTCCTAATCGACAATATCTTCCGTTTTATCCAAGCCGGCTCCGAAATCTCCGGTATGATGGGGCAGATGCCGTCGCGCCTAGGCTATCAGCCTACCATGGGGACCGAACTTGCGCAGCTTGAGGAGCGCATCTCCAACACCGTCAACGGCGCTATTACCTCCATTCAGGCGGTATATGTCCCGGCGGATGACTTCACCGACCCAGCTGCGGTGCATACCTTTTCCCACTTGTCCGCCTCCATCGTACTAGCACGTAAACGCGCCAGTGAAGGACTTTATCCGGCTGTTGATCCGCTTCAATCAAACTCCAAAATGGCAACCCCCTCCGTCATCGGGGTACGTCATCACCAGATCGCGCGTGATGTCCGCCAAACCCTGGCGCAGTACGAAGAGGTCAAAGATATCATCGCCATGCTTGGCATTGAGCAGCTTGCACGTGAAGACCGGACCACGGTGCATCGAGCGCGGCGCTTGGAGCGTTTTCTTACACAACCCTTCGTCACCACTGAGCAGTTCAGCAACATGGAGGGACGTCTGGTTGCTCTCGAAGATGCTCTGGTGGGCTGTGAACAGATCCTAGCGGGAGACTTTGACAAATGTCCGGAGCAAGCGCTGTATATGATAGGTACCATTGACGAAGCGCGGCAAAAATGGAAACAGCTGGAAGCTAAAGGCCAAAGCGGCGACACCCCGGCTCCAGATGCCCCTGGGAAAAACTGAAGATGGAACTTCAAGTAGTCCTTCCGACACGAATTTTCCTGCAGCGGGATGATCTCAGCTACATGAGTATCGACACCCCCGCAGGCAACCTGGGCTTTCTTCCCAGGCGGTTGGACTGCGTCGTACCAGTCAGCCCCGGCATTCTTGCCTATCGAAATTCTGGCACTGATGAGGAAGAATATATCGCCGTGGATACGGGGATTTTGATAAAAACCGGGGACAAGATTGTTGTCTCAGTGCACCACGCGGTAGCCAGCGCCAACTTGGCAGAGTTAGAGCAGATCATCCACGCGGAATTTGAACAGCTGAGTGAGCAGGAAAAGGTGGTGCGCTCCATCAGTGCCGGAATTGAGACCAAACTTATTCGCCGTTTTATCGAGTTACGCCGTGAACACTAAAGAAGACAAAAAAAATGACCTGAGCGGGTCCTCGGAAGAAACTGAAGACACCAACCGTAGCGCGTTTAAAGAGGCGGTCAGTACTAGAGCGCGGCGGAAGGAATGGGCCCGCGCCAACCCGGCACACCCACTGCTGAGCGGATTCAGCCTGTTCGGTATTGTCGGTTGGGCTATAAGCGTCCCCACGCTGCTAGGTATCGCTTTGGGGGTATGGCTTGACCGTAATTATGCAGCGACTCACTCCTGGACCCTGACCATGCTGACGGCGGGACTGGTATTAGGCTGTTTCAATGCCTGGCGCTGGATTTCGCGCGAAGAGCGCAATATCCACGTCCACAACCCCGAGGAGAATGATGAGCAAGGTGAATGAATAGCCTGCTTGAACTTGCGGATCATCTCGCGCATGAATTAGCTACTAACACCATCATCAGCGGGGTGATTCTCGCAGTACTTGGGGGCATCATCCTAGGTCTGGCTTTTTTCGGCGCCTTGTACTGGACCGTGCGGAGAGCGACATTCTCCCAGCGTCCATGGTTGTGGTTCAGCCTCAGTTTAAGCGCACGCTTTAGCTTCCTCATAGCTGGGCTGTACCTTGCTGGACGTAGTGGTACACTTCACCTGCTGGGATGTGCTGTGGGGATTATTCTGGGTCGATTTGTAGTGCGCCGCCTGGTGCAGGGGCCGCTAGGGCAGCGTTAAATATCCGTTGGCAGCGGGATGGACAAAAACACATCACCGATGAATTTTGCCCAAAACCATCTGGAGCATAAAGGTTAAAGGGAGTATTTCTCATGGATCTGAGTTCCGATTCCGTCATTTTATGGCAATACGGCTGGGCAAAACTCAACCTGACTATTATCACCACTTGGGTGCTGATGTTCGTATTGGCAACGGGTACATGGCTCGTCACCAGAAGCATGTACGCCGGCACACAGGCCAACGCCAAAAATAGCCACCGCAGTCGCATGCAGAATATCCTTGAAATCATTGTCATAACCATTGTAGAGCAGCTGCAGGTGGTAGGACTACACCCCGCACGCGCATATATCGGCTTCATCGGCACCTTATTTCTTTTTGTTGCGCTGTCCAATTTCGCAGCTATTTTCCCCGGCTATCGCCCCCCCACCGGCTCTCTATCCACTACAGCAGCACTGGCCATCGCGGTGTTTGTAGCAGTACCACTTAATGGTATCCGCACCCAGGGCCTGAAGGGGTATCTGGCTTCATATGTGAAACCGGTATGGATCATGCTGCCCTTCAATCTAATTGGAGAGTTCTCCCGTACGCTGGCGCTGGCGGTACGATTGTTCGGCAATATAATGAGTGCCAGCATGATCGGAGCTATACTGCTGATAGTTGCGCCGTTGTTTTTTCCACTGCTGCTCGACATCCTCGGGCTCCTTACGGGGATGATTCAAGCATATATTTTTGCCATACTGGCCACGGTATATATCGCCGCCGCCACTAAAACAAGCACCAAAAAACACACTAAAAACACACCTTAGGAGGACACATGGACGCGCATATCTGGATTGCACTGGTCTCTATCTTTACTGCCGGTATCACCATCGCCATCGGTTCCATCGGCACTGCACTGGGGGAAGGACGTGCGGTCAGCACCGCTCTGAGTTCGCTGGCGCAACAGCCGGATGCGGCCTCCACCATCACCCGTACCCTGTTTGTAGGGTTGGCTATGATCGAATCCACCGCCATCTACTGTTTTGTGGTGTCAATGATGGTGTTATTCGCCAACCCTTTCTGGAACCATGTGACTGCTGCCCTGAAAGGTTAATCCCATGTTGATTGACAACTTCACGGTCTTTGCTCAGCTGATTAATTTTTTGATTTTGGTGTGGTTGCTCAAGCGCTTTTTGTACAAGCCGGTCCTGCACGCTATCGACGCGCGCGAACAGCGCCTGCAGCAGCAGCAACAGCAGGCGGAACAGCAGCAGCAGCAGGCGCAGACGCTCAAAAGCCAGCTAGAACAAGAGCACAATGAGCTACAGCAACGGCGCAATACTTTGCTCCAAAAAGCCCGCGACGAGGTAAAAGCGCAGAAAGACCAAGAGCTGGAGCAGGCCCGCACAGAAATTAACACGCAAAAACAGCAATGGAACGCACAGATGCAGGTCGAACAACAAAGCCTACAGAGACACCTGCGTGACTGCGCTCTTACTCAACTGCGCCACGGAGTTAGTCGAGCCCTGCACGATCTGGCCGAGGTAAAATTAGAGACACAACTGATCAACCACTTCAGCTCGCGCCTGCAGCAACTATCTGACGCAGACCGGGAGAAGTTGAATCGCATCCAAGCCGCCACCAAGGTCGCGCCCATAATTAAGACCGGGTTTCCTTTGGAACAGCCCATGCAGGACAACCTGCGCACCGTCCTGAATAGCGTACTGGAGCAATCCAAAGTCCGCTTTGAACATGATCCCGATATGGGCTGCGGTATAGAACTACATTTGGAAGACTACCGCATGGGCTGGAGCCTAGACACCTATCTTGAGCAAATGGAACAGAAACTACAGCAGCAGATGAAGGAAATAAACACAACAAAAACCCCAGAAGCTCCAGCAACACAGGAGAAACCGGCGTGAGTGAGCGTGCTAACGAAAACACAGTAAAACAGCCCACAAATGCTCCGACACAAGAGCAAGACACGGCCCCGGTACAGACTCCGGCCTGGCTGCAGCAGGCTTGCACCAGCTTCGCGCATACCCAGACCACCCCTGATCTGCACCTGGAAGAAACGGGGCGTATCACCACCGTCGGCACCGGCATTGCCAAGATCAGCGGTCTGCCCGGAGTTGGCTTTGAAGAAATGCTCGACTTCGGCCACAACATCAAAGGGATCGCTTTCAACGTCGATCCCGATGAAGTGGGTGTAGTATTGCTAGGCAGCAATGAACAGTTGCACGCCGGTGATGCGGTAAAACGCAGTGGCAAGGTTATGGAAGTTCCTGTGGGCGAAGCATTGCTCGGGCGGGTGATCAATCCACTTGGAGTGCCTCTTGATGGCGGCCCACCTCTACTTGGCCTCCAGCAGAGGCCCATCGAGCGTCCTGCTCCACCCATTATGGATCGCGCTCCAGTAACCACTCCACTCCAGACCGGAATCAAGGCAATAGATGCCTTGGTCCCCATCGGGCGCGGTCAGCGTGAATTAATCCTCGGAGATCGACAGACAGGCAAATCGACCATCGGTGTCGATACCATAATCAACCAGAAACTCCACAACGTACGCTGCATCTACTGTGCCATTGGTCAGCGCGCCGCTGCGGTGGCGCAAGTAATTGCGGCTTTAAAAGAACATGGCGCCATGGAGTACACCACCGTGGTAGTGACCGAGGGCAGTGACCCTCCAGGCATGGCATATATTGCCCCTTACGCCGCCACTACCATTGCCGAGGAATTCATGCACCAAGGAGATGACGTCCTCATTGTCTACGATGACCTGACCCATCATGCCCGCGCGTACCGTGAACTCTCATTGCTGTTACGGCGTCCGCCAGGGCGCGAAGCCTTTCCCGGCGACATCTTCTATCTGCACTCGCGTCTGCTGGAGCGCTCCACCCATCTCAAACCCGAGCGTGGCGGTGGCTCTCTTACGGCGCTGCCCATTGTTGAAACTGAGGCGCAGAACCTGTCAGCGTATATCCCCACCAACCTGATCTCGATAACTGACGGACAGATATACCTGTCGCCGCGCCTGTTTGAGAAGGGGCAGTTGCCTGCCATTGATGTTGGCACATCAGTATCACGCGTCGGGGGGAAAGCACAGCAGCCGGCCTATCGTGCCATAGTAGGATCCCTGAAGTTGGCTTACGCCCAGTTTGAAGAATTGGAGAACTTCGCGCGCTTTGGTACCCGACTTGACAAAACTACCCGCGACAGTATCGCGCATGGACAGCGAATTCGCGCCTCACTGCAACAACACGAGCACCAGACCGTTTCAACTATGGAGCAGATAGCCATTCTCCAAGCGCTGGACAACGGTCTATTCGACTCCATTGCGCTGGAGCAGATGGACTCTGCCCAAGAACATGTGCGACAGGCCATCCGCAGTATCATCGAAAATCTTACGCACGAAGATATTGAAACTGCATTGCAAGACGCCGAACACACCAGTCCCCATCTTAAGCAGATCAAAGAGCAGGTGGAGCTAGCCCTGCAACAATTCAGCAACAACAAAGACAGCAAAGACAGCAAAGACAGCGGACAGTCGGAGAGCAAACATGGGTGACTCTCTGCTGAAAATCAGGCGGCAACTCGATAGCATAAACAGCCTGGGCAGTGTAGTCAGAACCATGAAGGCGCTGGCGGCCTCCAATATCAGTCAGTATGAGGACGCGGTGCAGTCGCTGCAGCACTACACCAGCAGCGTAGAGCTCGGGCTAGCAGCATACCTGCGCCGGGGTGTAGGTGCGGCGCAGCTATTCGAACACAACAATCTGCGCGCGGAGCAACCGGTGCTGTTGCTGGTTATCGGTTCAGATCAGGGGATGGTGGGAGCTTTCAACCAAAAAATCGGATCGAAGGTAGTCGCTGCCACCGCAGAAGAATCCCGTCCGCTACATCTTTTGAGTATGGGAGAGCGGATGCGTGATGAACTTTATACCCATGGCTTAAAGGTGCAGCGCCATTTCGTGACCCCTACCACTGTCGAGGCAATTACCCCCGCCTGTATTGAGGTGCTGCTTGAGTACAGCAAGCTTCCGCAGCCCGACCCGGCACTACTAGTAGGCTACAATCAGCTCGAAGCCGGAGCAACCTACACTCCACGCGTCGAACAGATTCTCCCCCTGGAGCAAGCATGGCAACAGCGTTTGAACCAGCGCACCTGGCCCACCTCTGCCCTGCCTGAGATTTGGTGCTCTGATGAAGAGTGCCTGCAGGCGCTGGTGCGCGAATATATGTTCATCACTCTGTTTCGAGCATGCGCCGAATCTTTGGCGAGTGAAAACAGTGCCCGCCTAGCCGCGATGCAGCGCGCAGAAAAAAATATCGATGAGCAGCTTGAAACCTTGCAAGGAGTGTATAACCGCAAACGCCAGGACAACATCGATGCAGAGCTATTCGATGTGACCTACAGCCTGAGCGAAGAACAATTCTGATCAATTATCCATTTTCATCTCCAATCTATGCTAAACTGCATAACACAGTTCTACTTTTGCGCCTGCGCTTACGCTTTATGTAATCTCAGGATAACGTGTCACCCACTTCGTGCGCTGGCGTGCTGCGTGCAGGTGCGTTCTAATTTAAGTAGACACCCACAACACGAATGGAGAATTTTATTATGCAAAAACACCCGACGATCCTGATCCCGGATAACACTGTCCTGCTGATTATTGATGTGCAGGAACGCCTGGTTAAAGCGATGGCCAACTATGCCGAGGTGGAAAAAGCTATTACCACCCTGCAGCAGGGGATGGATATCCTCAATCTGCCCACGCTGATCACCGAACAATATCCACGCGGCCTCGGAACCACAGTAGAAAGTATCGCCGCGCGTAACCCAAGCGGCGCCGTGGTAGAAAAAACCACCTTTAGCAGTTGTGCAGAGACGAATTTTAAGCCTACGTTGGAAAAGCTCGGGCGCAAACAAGTTGTGGTAACCGGAATGGAAGCCCATGTATGTGTGCTGCAGACCGTTCTGGATCTGCTTCAGGCCGGCTATCAGGTACATGTTCCCATTAGCGCCGTATGCTCGCGAAGTGATCAGAATCGCGACAATGCTCTGCGCCGCATGGAACAGGCGGGCGCGATTATAACCAATGTTGAATCGGTTCTGTTTGAACTACTGCATCGTGCTGGCAGTGATGAATTCAAAGCCATTTCTAAATTAATTGTGTAAGTAGATTTTATAGGGACCCAGACACCTCAGCAATCAGTGACTTTGCGGTTGAGATCGGGTGGGAAAAAGACTAGGATTACCCCTTGTATCTTGAAATACCATCTATGGCTATTCTGTCTGCGCTTCAGGCTCCCTTAAACAGCAATGATGGGTATACGAGCACGACGCACGGCACACGCTTCTCGTATGGCTGACATTCGTGCCACGTGATCCAGAATCTAGATTTAAAGATCATATGGTTGATAAATTAAATAACTGCCGCAAAGAGCCATCGCACCACTGGCGGCGCTATGGTTGCATACATGACCCCCAACACTATATTTGAACTCAAGGCCCGCTCCCACAGGGTTCTGAGCCTGCGAGTACTCAACGGCAACACCACTACTATCCTCGGACGCCTGCGTGCCCATCTGGGCAGACCTGGCGGGCTGTTTAAGGATAGCCTGCTGGTTATTGACTTAAGCACCCTCGAGGATCCTCACACTGAAATAAACTTCCCTGCTTTGTGTGGACTACTCACCGAATACGGCCTGATACCATTCGGACTGCACGGTGGCAACGCAAAACACGTGCAGAACGCAGCAACGTTGGGACTGCAGCCGGTGCCGGCCTCCTTGGTCAGTGCAACACAGAATGTCGTGCCTGCAGCTACAGAACCAGTAAGCGCACCGCAGTCTTCCACCGCAACGCCAGCAGTTGGGGGGAGTGGGGACAACAAAACCATAACCAAAACTGTCCATTCTGGGCAGCGCATAGTTGCCTCCGGTGACCTAACCATTCTGGCTTCAGTGAACTCAGGGGCAGAAGTTATTGCGGGAGGAAGTATCCATATCTATGGTGCTTTACGTGGACGTGCTCTGGCCGGTGGCGCCGAAAACACCGAAGCATCCATCTTCTGCCTTGACCTAGAACCAGAATTGATTGCCATCGCTGGGGAGTATTTGGTAAATGATGAGATCGACGCTTCTCTATTCGGCAGTACGGCGACCATTACACTACAGGATGGTAAACTCAATATAGCTAGGCTTGGGGCGTTCTCCCCCGCATAGATGCCATTCATCGGCACCATACACAGAGAACATTTATATAGAACATGCGCATGCGAGGGATATCCTCTCTGCGATCTTCTATACCGTCTCAGAGGCACATCCGTGGCACTTTGTGCTGCCATTGATAAGTAAACGCACAACGAAGGAGAAACGACAATGGCAAGAGTCATTGCGGTAACATCAGGCAAAGGTGGGGTGGGCAAAACCACAACCAGTGCGGCATTTGCTGCCGGGCTGGCCAAAAGAGGCTTTAAAACGGTGGTAGTGGATTTCGATGTCGGTTTGCGCAATCTTGATCTCATCATGGGATGCGAGCGCCGGGTGGTGTACGACCTGCTCAACGTCATCCACAATGAAGGCTCCCTAAATCAAGCCCTGATCAAGGATAAACGCCTGGAGAACCTGTACATCCTCCCTGCGTCTCAGACCCGCGACAAAGACGCCCTGACCCTTGATGGGGTCGAGCGCGTGCTGGGGGAATTGCGGGAGCGCTTTGACTACATTGTGTGCGATTCTCCCGCCGGGATTGAAAAAGGTGCCATCGCGGCCATGTACTTTGCAGATGATGCTCTGGTTGTAACGAATCCAGAGGTCTCCTCCGTGCGAGATTCAGATCGCATTGTTGGCATGTTAGGGAGCAAAACATATCGGGCGGAAAAAGAACTCGAGCCAGTAAAAGAATATCTTATAATCACACGTTATGACCCGACTCGGGTTGAAATCGGGGAGATGCTCAGCGCTGATGATGTACAGGAAATTCTGGCCATCCCGTTTCTGGGCGTAGTTCCGGAATCCCAGGCGGTACTTGAGGCTTCTAACTCTGGTATTCCCGTAACGATGGATGAAGATAGCGACGCCGGCAGCGCCTATATGGATGTGGTAGATCGTTTTCTGGGCGAAGAACGCCCCCATCGCTTTATGCAAGCGGTTAAAAAAGGCTTTTTTTCCCGCTTATTCAGGGGTTGATTTATGAGATTTCTAGATTTTTTCCGTTCGTCGAAGCAGGGGACAGCAGCCATAGCCAAAGAACGGCTGCAGATAATTGTAGCGCACGAACGGCGCAAAACGGGTACACCCGACTTTTTGCCAATGCTGCAGCAGGATATCCTTGAGGTTGTGCGCAAGTATATCCATATCTCCGAAGATCAGATAAAACTCTCGCTCGACAGTAGCGGTGACGTCGAAATTCTGGAGCTCAACATCAGCCTGGCAGAGAGCGACGATGAGTCTTAGCACCACAATAGCCCAAGCATAGGCCCATATCTGGCACATCTATGTATGTCTGGGCGGTGCCGACACATATAGCACCGCCCGGATACCTGCTATCTCGCCCACGTTGGCCCAGCTATCCAGGCGCCCTTACACTTATGCACGTCCCCGCTTGTGCCCATAGCCAGCAACCACTGCCCCCTAGTGCTGAAGCAATTTCTCAAGTCTGAGCTTACGATGTCGAGCCGCTCAGGCGATGTTTCTCTATTTTCTTCCCATACATACGCCGATCAGCAACCTTAAACAGTTCCAGCTCATTATCCCCATCTTCAGGCCAGGTAGCATGACCTCCGCAGGCCGAGATGTGGATATGTTTCTCTGAAATCATAAATGGCTCGGCAAACACTGTCTCAGCGCGCTTCAGCAGTTGGAGAATGGTTGTTTCTGTAGCACCGGGAAGAAAAATTACAAACTCATCCCCTCCCCAGCGACAAGTGGTATCACATTCACGCAGCGAGCCACTGAGGCGTTGCGCCACTTTTATCAGCAGTTTATCGCCGAAAGCGTGGCCGTATGAATCATTCACCGGCTTGAAATTGTTGAGGTCAAACACCAAGATGCCAAACGTGCCCGCTTTCGGTTCTTTCAACGCCTTACGTACCAGCGCAGTAAAATGCAAACGGTTGGCAATCCCAGTCAAAGAATCGGTGTGTGCCATTTTCAACGCCTTCTGTTCGCGTTTTTTGCGCTCAGTTATATCTATAGCGAAGTGCAGGTACAGATCATCTTCACCTTCCACTGGGCGCCAGCACACCATATCCCAGCTGCCGTCTGCGCGCTGCTGCTCCACGATTTGCGAGCGCCGGCGTTCTGTGTCTTGGATCTCCTGCCCATAGAGACTTGGCTCCCCTACCCGAATTCCCATTTCTTTTGCGCGCTGGTTCGCACTCACTACCCTGCGGGTAGAATAACGCGCTAGTACTGCTGGATACGGCAGGGCATCGAGGAGCACCTGTTGAAACTTCTGCGATTCCTCAAGTAGGTGGCGAGCATCCGCTTCACTCCTTTTATGCTCTCTGGCGAGCAGGGCAAACCCCAAGTCATCGCGTAGCTGTTCCAACAGCTCTACTCTGGAGTCATTGAAATAATCGCGGGTCGCGGCATAGACCTTAAAGGCTCCAATGATCTTGTCTCCTACATAGAGCGGCATGGATGCTGCCGAACCTATACCAGCCTGTAGCGCCGCCTCTTCCCACGGGGTAGCGCGCATGGCCACACCAAAATCATTGGTTACGACGGTCGTACCTTCGCGCACCGCTCTTCCAGTCGGTCCCTGCCCCTCAAGAATTTCCGCGTCGATACTGACCTTAATATGCGCAATATAAGTGCAACCTTTTTCGTCACCATGTACCGCTACATGGGTGAGCGCATCAGACGTTGCATCAATCAGGGCTACACTCGCAAGCTGAAAATGGCCATGTTCTACCGCAATGCGACACAGGTGCTGATACAGTTCCTGAGGATCATCTGTTTTGCCTCAGCTGGAAATGGAGAACTGGCCCTGTTGAGTTAGCGAGTTAAATGTCTCCCCGGATATTGGCACCAGATGGAGTGCGGGACGATGCTTATTCTCCAGGCGTTTTTGTTTGCGTGC
>JAVERW010000078.1:0-8833 GCA_034006915.1 Desulfuromonadaceae bacterium
GTGATGCTATCAACGTCAAGGTGCTCAAATTCGACCGTGAGAAAGAGCGTGTTTCTCTTGGACTCAAACAAACTGCACCCGATCCATGGCTCAGTGTGGCTGAGAAATATCCTGCCAAAGCCAAGGTTTCAGGTAAGGTTGTCAGCCTGACTGATTATGGCGCATTCGTAGAGCTTGAAGAAGGTGTCGAGGGTCTTATCCACGTATCTGAAATGAGCTGGACCAAACGGATCAAGCATCCCAACAAGATTCTGTCTATCGGGGATGAAGTTGAAATTATAGTACTGGCCATGGATACCGAAAACCGCCGCATATCCCTAGGTCTCAAGCAAGTTGAGCCGAATCCGTGGGATGCGATTGGCGAGAAAATCCCTGTTGGCACCGTTATCGAAGGTCAAGTCAAGAACATTACTGACTTTGGTATATTCGTAGGTGTTGATGAGGGGATTGATGGGCTGGTGCACATTTCTGACCTGTCTTGGACCAAGCGAATCAAGCATCCGTCCGAATTGTACAAAAAAGGCGACTTGGTTAAAGCAGTCGTCCTTAATATAGATACTGAGAACGAGCGCTTCTCTCTTGGCGTCAAGCAGCTGACCCAAGACCCGTGGCAGGTTATTCCCGAGCAGTATGCGCCGGGTACCATCATCCGCGGTAAGGTTACTTCGGTAACCGAATTCGGCATCTTCCTTGAAGTAGAAGAGGGTGTAGAAGGTCTGATTCACGTATCTGAAATCAGTAAAGAAAAGGTTGAGTCACCCAAAGACTTTGCCAGCGTTGGTGATGAACTCGAGGCCGTGGTTCTGCATGTAGATACTCAGGAGCATAAAATCGCCCTGTCTATCAAACACATGTCAGAGCGCAAGGAAAAGGCTGAAGTAGAAGAGTACATGGGCGCACAGAAAAAAGCGACATCCAGCCTTGGTGATCTGCTCAAAGGTGCCTTTGACACATCATCCAAAGACTGAGTAATTGCAGCAACAACCTCTGCCCCTACTGTTATTGATGCAGTAGGGGCTTTTTTTTCGGAAAACTTATGAAAATTAAGCCTGTAATAATTGTTCCACTTGCGTTTATCCTACTATTTGGCCTGTTTGCGGGTCTCATTATCTTTGCGGGTTCAAGATCCGGTGGGCAAAAAAGCTTTACGCGCACGGATAAAATCGGAGTGATAGAGGTAACTGGCCCCATCACCCAATCTAAACAGATTGTGGATAATCTTAAAGGTTTCGAGCGCAATACCAGAGTGAAAGCCGTAGTATTGCGGATTGATTCACCCGGAGGCGGTGTAGGTCCCTCGCAGGAAATATATGCTGCGGTAAAGGCGTTGAAAAATAAGCCCGTTATTGTTTCCATGGGTTCCGTAGCTGCCTCTGGCGGCTACTATATTGCTGCGCCAGCTGCACATATCTTTGCCAATCCTGGTACTATCACAGGTAGCATCGGGGTTATTATGGAGTTCCCCGATATAGCCGAATTACTGGAAAAAATAGGCTTACATCGCCGCGTTATTAAAAGCGGAACCTTCAAGGATATCGGTTCTCCTGTGCGAGATATGACCGCTGAGGAACAAGCGTTGCTGCAGGGTCTTATCGATGACGTATATTCTCAGTTTGTCTCAGCTGTTGCCAGCGGACGTGACCTTGATCCCGCTGCTGTAGAAAAACTTGCCGACGGGAGAATTTTCAGCGGTAACCAGGCGAAAGAGGTAGGCTTGGTCGACGAACTCGGGGGATTGCAGGCAGCCATTGAATATGCAGCGCGCCGAGTCGGAATTGAGGGAGATCCTGAAGTGATCTATCCCGAGCCGGCGCGAGCGAGCTTGTTGGACCTCTTTTTACAACGTACTACTTCGTCGTTGCAACAGTACCTACACCAGGCTGAGAGTGCGCAGTTGCATATGCTATGGAAAGCTAACAATTAAAGGTTGGATAAACATGACCAAGAGTGAATTGATAGAGCAATTGATTGAAACCAACGCGTGTTTAAGTAAAAAAGAGTCTGATCTAGTGGTAAATACCATTTTTGATTCTATTGCCGCAGCCCTGGCGATAGATGACCGGGTGGAAATTCGTGGTTTTGGGTCTTTCTCCGTGCGTGAACGTGATACACGACAAGCACGCAATCCCAAGAGTGGTGAAGTTATTCAGATTCCGGCTAAAAAGGCACCATTTTTTAAAACTGGTAAAGAGCTTAGACAACGTGTGGATAACGGCTAGTGCTTAACCCACAGCTCTATGTAAGGACGTACTGAGCGAGGATTTATGCTTGAACCCGACCATTATCGTTTTCGAGTCCCTCCAGAATATGCTGGGGAGCGCCTCGATCAGGTGATACCAGCCTGCTGTGAAAGGTTATCGCGAACGTACGTGCGTAAATTGATCGATACGGGCGGCGTTCATGTGCAACAGCGCCGTGCCCGCAAATGCGCACTAGAAGTTGCATCAGGCACTGAAATTGAGATTTTTATCGATGGCAGATCACTTGATCCTTATCGGATTGACTCCGCAGAAATCATCTATCAAGATAAATATATTCTAGCTCTCAATAAGCCCTCTGGGGTAGTAATGCAACCGACTCCGGCACGTTACAAAGGCAGTGTGTACGAGGCCATGCTCTGCCATCTGCATAACCCATTTCAGCGCCACATTAGGCCTGAACTTGGTATGGTGCAACGCCTCGACTGTGATACATCCGGGGTGGTGATATTTTCAATCCATAAGTCCAGCCATAAAGCTCTGACAGCATGTTTCACCCAGCGTAATGCACGCAAGGTTTATCTTGCTCTGGTGGAGGGTACACCGGACAAAGCGGAGGGGAGCATGCACTCGCTGCTTGCGCGCAATCGTGCGAGTAATAAAATGCGCTCGGTAGCAAAGGGTGGGAAAGAGGCGATTACCCACTACAGAGTGCTGGAGCAGGTATCTGGTTATACGTTATTTGAAGTTGAAATACTTACCGGTAGGACCCATCAGATTCGGGTACATTTGAGCGAAGCTGGCTGGCCTATCGTTGGTGACCCACTCTATGGAGGCTCCCCACAGGTTAATGGTATGGATGTCGGGCGCTTCATGCTTCATGCCCACAGTCTGACAATTCCCCACCCATGTATATCTGAACGACATCTCCAGCTCATGGCACCTCTTCCGACTGATTTTCTTGCTACTCTTAGCCATACAGGTTTTTCTGATGCTTCAATTTCCCCATATAGATCCAACAGCGCTTGAAATTGGCCCCCTTGCGGTGCGCTGGTATGGCCTTATGTATCTGGCAGGCTTTGCGAGCGTCTATCTCTATTTATGCCGGGCTTCAAAGCACAACCGCCTCGATATAACGTGTGAAGCAGCCGGAGACCTCCTCTTTGCGGGAGTGCTTGGGGTTGTACTTGGCGGGCGCCTTGGTTATGTGCTGTTCTACAATTTTAGCTATTATGCGCACCATCCACTAGAAGTCCTCCATATATGGGAAGGTGGGATGAGTTTCCATGGTGGGCTACTTGGGGTGGTTGTGGCCGTGGTTTTATTTTGCCGCAAACGGGGGTATGCCATTGGACCCATTGCGGATGCCCTGGTGACTGCAGCATGTTTTGGTTTGTTTTTCGGACGCATCGGCAATTTTATCAATGCTGAATTGTGGGGTAGGGTAACCGATGTACCTTGGGGTATGGTGTTCCCCGGCGGAGGTCCCTTGCCGCGCCATCCGAGCCAGTTATACCAAGCTGTGTGTGAAGGACCAGTGCTGTTTGCAGTTCTTACTCTGGCGCGTCGCTATACCCATGCTACTTGGAGTGTCTTTTACACCTTTATTGCCGCATATGCTCTGATTCGGTTTGCGCTTGAGTTTTATCGTCAGCCTGATGCCCATCTCGGGTTTGTTACTGCTTGGTTGAGTATGGGACAGCTTCTGTCGATTCCGATGTTCTGCATCGGTTGTGTCGGTGTGTGGGTACTGAATAGGAAAACAAAAGCGAAAGGCTAGTCTGATAGAGAGGCAGGCAGGGTGAAATGAGTGCGCGAATAAAAATACTAGTATTTGACTGTGACGGCGTGCTGTTTAATAGTTTGCAGGCCAATATTGCCTACTACAACGCCATTCTACAGCATTTTAAGCAGTCGTTAATCGAATCGGCAGATGATGAACGGGCAGCTATTTGCCACATAGGATCAAGTCCGCAGGTATTCGCTGCTTTGCTCGGCGAAGATCGGGTCGATGCTGCAGAGCAGGTGGCGCAGCAGATTGACTATGCGGATTTTTTTCCCGAACTCATCCCTGAACCATACCTGTATGAATGCCTAGAGGAGTTGGTTGAGTACTTGCCGCTGGCAGTTGCAACCAACCGACGTGGCAGCATGCATGATATTGTTACCCACTTTAAGCTGGACAAATATTTTACCCACTTGGTAACTAGCTGCGATGTAGCGCGTCCAAAGCCGTACCCAGATATGTTGCACCGAGTTGCGGATTTGGGTAAGTGTGATACCGAGGAGCTGATTTATGTAGGCGATTCGGAATACGACAGATTGGCTGCGCAGCATGCCGGCGCAGGGTTTATTGCGTATAAGTGGGAAGGAGGTCAGAAAGTCACAAGCCATAGAGAACTAGCTCGGTTGGTTAAAGCACACTTTTTGGCTGGGAAAAACTAACGGGTTTTAAATGCTTTCTTCCGCACACGGCCCACGTTCTGGTTTTCTTCCGTCCTGCAGCAAAGATTTACGCATTTCCAACACATTGCCCGTGTCGCAGCGACTATAAGTAACGCTGTCCATCAGGCTTCTGATTAGAAAAACTCCACGCCCGTGGTCAAGCGCTGGATCTGGAGTCTGGAGATCCGCAGTGCTGATGTCGAACCCTTGCCCTTGGTCGTAAACCTTGATTGAGAGCAGATCGTCGGTCAAGTTGATGGAGATGTGGACATCCTTAGTGGGGTCATTTTTGTTGGCGTGTTTTATTGCGTTAGCCATTGCCTCAGTAAGTACCAGATTAATGTGGTATGCCAGTTCCTCCGGATCAGAGTTGTTAAATCTCTCCAGCGCCCCGGCCACATCTTCGCCTATCTGGCCAATAAGGCGCAGATACTTGGTTTGATTCGGAACTTTAATGTCAACTTCTAACAAGTTTCTCATAGCAGTCATCCCACACCAACGGGTTATCAGGCTGAGCAAACGTATTAATTTGCCCAGCCTGTCTGGTTAAACATAGCACAAATCAGAAACTTGCCAAGGCCTCTTCTTCAGCGGGGAAAATTTCGAAAACTCGGTGCAGACGTGTAAGCTCGAACATTGACTGCACTTGTTTCTGCAGTCCGCACAATTTCAGGCTCCCGTCGCGCGAACCGGCATTTTTGAACCCAGAAACCAGAGCACCGAGACCGGAAGAATCAATAAAGCGCACATGCTGCAGATCGATAATGATGTTGGATTTGCCCTCTTCAAACTGGGTCATGAGTTGACTTTTTAACTCATTGCTGTTGTGGGCATCCAGGCGCTCTTCCTCAATACTCATCACAATTGCTTTGTCAAAATCTTTCGAAGTTATAATCATGCTTCCTTTTCCTCCAAGGTGTTTAGGGGTTAAAGTATTTTTACCACAACCATCGTAATATCATCGTTGAAATGGCGTCGCCCTTGGAATATGCGGGTCTCATCCAGGGCGATATCAATAATCTCATTACTGCTTTTCGCGTGATGATCCCGGATCATATCCTTAAAACGTTGCATGCCGAAGAGCTCATCAAATTGATTTTGCGCCTCCACAATACCATCTGTATACAATACTAAAATATCGCCAGACTCTACAGCTATTTCTTTTTGTTCAAAGTCGACTTCGGGGAGAATTCCTAGAATTAGCCCTTCAGCATCCAGGTGCACGAAGCTGTCGGTGCTGGGTGTGTATATCAGTGGATTGTTGTGCCCAGCGTTGGCATAAATCAGGTTGTTTTTCTGTAGCTCATAGCGCAGATAAAACATGGTGATAAATAACTCTGAGCTGCTTAAGTCTTGATATAAAAAAGTGTTTAAAGTGCTAAGGGTGGTTTGGGGTGGAAATATCTGCTGATTATGCGCCCGAATAAAGGTACGCGTTGAAGCCATGAGCAGCGCCGCGCCAATGTTATGCCCAGAGACATCGGCAATCACAATGTCTAGTGCTTGCGGATAGGTAATGAAATCATAGTAATCACCACCAACCTGTTTGGCGGGCACACATACCCCCGCGATATCCAGACCTTCCACCTCTGGCATCTTTTTTGGTAGCAGATCAAGCTGAATGTCTTCGGCAATCTTCAGCTGTTTTTGTTGCTCACTGGCTTCAATGAGCTGCACGGTTTGGATGGAGTTGCGATAGGCTATGCCGATCTGAGCTGCGATGTTCTTATACAATTCGATGAATTCATCAGTATATATCCCTTTTGCATAACGTGAATATGACGACAACACTCCAATGGGTTGCCCTTCTACGGTTATGGGGACATGCGCGAAAGATTTGATTTTCAGTTCACGTACGATAGCAAGAGATGTAGGCATGTCTGCACAGTCAGAATCATTGGCCAGTACCACCTTATTGTTGATGAAGGTGTGGCCGATACAGGTTTCCAAGTTTATTTCGCGATCTGAATGGGAGAGAAACCCAGAATCTAGCCCTTTGTAGCTGCGTACTCGGAGCAAATTGACCTCTTCGTCTAATATTCTGATGGCACACAGATCAAAGCGAAATTGGCGAAAGAGCAGGTCGAGGATACTGTCTAAGATAGAATCCAGCGTTTTTCCGCTGTTTATTAGGTTTGCCACGTCATATAGCACGCTGAGCTGTTCACGGCTTGCATCACGACTCAGACTTACGGTGCCAAAGATGTTAAACACATCCTCCATCTTGCTGCCACGTGCGGCAAGATAGTTTTCGATAATGATTCTGGCGGCTGGAGCTCCAACCGAGGCGGCCATAGTTTTTTCGGTAAAACGCTTCAGGCTTGGGATTTCATATTCAGACAGACTCCCCTTTTCGTCAATTTCTCGGTCACCCAAGTACTCGGAAATAGCCTTGTTGGCCGCTTTATCTCCGATAAATTTAGCCATTAAATCGACAAACTCAATGACTGTAGGCGCCCTGCTGATCCGTTTGCTCTCCTTGGTTTCTGATTTCCAGGTGGTGGCGCGGACAAAACGTATCGCTTGTGCAGCTTCAGCTGAAGAGGGGGCACTGAGAATCGAGATGGTGACATAGCTCCCTGCGTTGAAAAAAATGGACCAGAATAGCGCATGCGACCACATATCGAGGTTGTTGAGATAAAAAAGTGCGGTTGGACGCAGTGCCTCGATGCCAAACGGGCCGTTTTGCAGCAAACTTTGTGTCAACCAGCCGGCTTCGACCAACACAGGGACAATTAAGGTGTACATCCAGATGGCAAAACCGAATATAAGTCCGGTCGCGGCGCCACGTCCATTGGCGCGCTCCCAATATAAAGCGCCAAGAAACGCAGGAGCAAACTGGGCGGCGGCCATAAAGGAGATCAGACCAATATCTACCAGGGCCTCAGTTTCGCCGAAAACATGAAAGTAAAAATATCCGAGAAAAATAACTGAAAGAATTGCCAAACGTTTGATATTGAGCAAGGTGCCGGAAATATCCGGACGGCGCAAATTGAAGCGCAGGATAAGGGGCATTACAAGGTTATTGAGAATCATGGTTGCGGAGGCTACAGACTCAAGCATCACCATCCCTGCAGAAGCGGACAATCCACCGATAAATACTAGCGCTGCCAGTGCCGATTCATTGTTATGCAGGGGCAGGCTCAAGACAAAATAATCGGCCAGAGCGATGTTGCCATCGTAGTGAAGCAGGCCACCCAAAGCGATAGGCAGCACAAACAGGTTGAGAAGAAACATATACGCCGGGAAAGTCCACATGGCCGTGCGTAAGTGGGAAATATCCGAATTTTCGATGACCATGATGTGAAACTGGCGTGGCAACAGCATGATGGCGAACATAGAAAGAGTGGTCATGGTGAACCACTTTGTCGCCGGGGTGGTACTATCACCTAAAAGCAAGATGTGGCTTTTTTCCGGAAATCTCTGCAAAAACTGGGTAAAGATGTCCGAGAATCCGTCAAACAGTGCATAGCACACAAACAGGCCCACAGCTATAAACGCAACGAGCTTGACCAATGATTCAAATGCAACAGCCGCTACCAGACCTTCGTGACGCTCGGTGCTGTCCAGGCGCATTGCTCCGAACAGCATACAAAATACCGCCAGCAGGATTGCAACAATAAATGCGGTGTCAATAAACTCTGGAATAGCTGGGTAGGCGTGTTGCAACGCCATGGAGGTCAGTTCGCCGTTGCTAGAGATTAGGTTGAAACTGTAGGTTATAGCTTTTAATTGCAGTGCTATGTAGGGCACTATGCCAAATACGGCAAATATGGTAACCAGTGCCCCTAACGCGGTCGATTTGCCGTAGCGGCTGGCGATAAAGTCGGCAATACTGACGATGTTATTCTCTTTACTGATGCGGATAATTTTTCGTAGCAGAAACCACCAAGTAAAGCACACCAGGGTAGGGCCGGTGTAGATAGTGAGAAACTCAAGCCCAGTGGTTGCGGCACGTCCGACACTGCCGTAATAGGTCCAAGAGGTGCAATAGACCGCAAGAGACAGCGAATAGACGTGGGGATTGGCTATGAGGCTGCGTCCTTTACTCCGCCGTTTGACGGCGTATCCCGCTATGGCGAACAGCAACAGGAAGTATAGGAAAAAAACTGTGCTCGCAACTTGCACACTCATACAGAATCCCTTGTAGAAGCGTTAGCCTTCAGGATAATGGTCATTATGCTCCAGGG
>JAVERW010000079.1:0-8791 GCA_034006915.1 Desulfuromonadaceae bacterium
CCACTATTCTGCCGGGAATCACTGTTGGTGAAAATGCTATGGTTGGGGCAGGAGCGGTGGTTACTCGTTCGGTGCCTCCGCATGCCATCGTGGTTGGTAACCCAGCAAGAATTGTGGGGTACGTGGAGGCCTCAACCCTTGCTAGTGCTCCAGTCCAGACAATTCATCCTGCGTTACCCGGCGTTGCCCAGACTCAGATCAAGGGGGTGACGCTTCATACCTTACAGGTTGTTCCCGACATGCGCGGAAGTCTTTCAGTCGGCGAATTTGAGCGAGAAATACCCTTCACTCCTAGCCGCTACTTTTTGGTCTATAATGTGCCAACTGCAGAAACTCGCGGAGAACACGCGCACCGGCGTTGCCATCAATTTCTTGTTGCGATAAAAGGTAGTGTACGGGTTGTTGCTGACGATGGGGAACGGCGCGAAGAAATTGTTCTCGATCAACCGAATATGGGGCTCTACCTGCCAGCTATGACCTGGGGCATTCAATATCGCTACTCGTCTGATGCAATCCTCTTAGTATTTGCCTCAGATTATTATGATGCCTCAGATTACATTCGTAATTATTCTGAGTTTATTGAGGCAGTTAAGGCACAGAAAGTATTTTGATACAAATATTCCAAAGTCATCCAAAGTTCCTGATATGGATTCGCTTCCTTGTCGGTGGGACGATCAATACCGGTTTTACTTACGGTGTCTACTTGTTGCTGGGGGGACTGTTTTTTTATCAGATCGCTTATGCTATTGCCTACGCTGTTGGGATTTTGTTTTCATACTGGTTTAATTCAAGTTTTGTCTTTAAGACTCCATTAAGATGGAAAAGTCTTATTTCCTACCCGGTGGTATATGTAGTGCAATATTTTGTGTCTGCTCTATTGCTCGGTATCTTTATTGAGTTCATTGACATCCCACCCCAAGTCGGTCCTTTGCTAGTCTTGCTGTTGATGATTCCACTGACATTCTTTATGACACGATGGGTTTTATGTCCTCGTTAAACAGGTTATAAAGAGATAACGGTACTCAAAAGGCGACAGGAGAGAATGAAGATTATCGTGCTGCTGGATATCGGACTGCGACTACCAAATTTTTTCACGATAATATCCTGAGGTTAAAGCGCGAGTCCTCATCAGCTCCCAAGATCGACAAATGTCTGGTCATGTTCTGAATTTTCGACATCAAGCGTAATGTCGATTTAATCATTACTCGTCTTGATCTTGAATGCTTTGTGTCCTAATACCATTCCTAGTCTCGACCTTAAAGAAAAAGAAGTTCCATATGTGTTCGGCTACGTAGGTTCGAGGGTGTATTGACGAATTGATCTGTTGTCATGGTATTGACCCGTTGAAATATATGCTTTCCATTAGCCCCGTTCCGTTCGCATGTTTTAAATTGTTTGTCCACAAGCTGGGAAAATCTTGGAAAGTATTTTACTGTCTATATTTCTGAACTATCTAACTTATTGGTCTGTTTGCCAAGAAAGCGGACCATGTGTATAGCAGTGATCGTCGTATTTATTTGATTGTGAGGCAGGAATGAAAAAGAAGATAATTTGTGTTGTTGGCACTCGCCCCGAGGCTATCAAAATGGCTCCGGTTATACTTGCGTTAAAACAGCAGTCTTGGGCCGATGTCCGTGTGCTAGCTACCGCCCAGCATCGTCAAATGCTGGACAAAGTTCTGCAAGACTTTGGTATCAAAACAGATATCGACCTTGATATCATGCGCCCTAACCAAGACTTGACAACGCTCACTGCCAGGCTTTTGCTTAAGCTTGACGAGGTGCTCATCGCAGAAAGGCCTGCGGTGGTGCTGGCCCAGGGCGATACAACCACCGTGATGACTGCGGCTCTTGCTTGTTTTTATCACCGGATTCCATATGGTCACGTCGAGGCTGGACTGCGAACTTGGGATATGCAGAATCCCTTCCCAGAAGAGGCAAATCGTGTGATAGCTGGTAAGCTGGCGCGCTGGCATTTTGCACCTACTGAGGGATCACAGCAGAATCTATTGCGAGAAGGGGTTAGTAGTAAGGACATTATTGTTACTGGTAATACCGTAATAGATGCTCTATTGATGACCGCTGAAAAGGTTTTAGATTTTGGCATTGAACTTGATGCATCAAAACGACTAATACTAATCACCTCCCACCGCCGTGAAAACTTTGGTGAACCTTTTCGTAATATCTGCCGAGCGTTGCTTACACTTGCAACTAATAATCCGGATGTACAACTTCTGTATCCTGTGCACCCAAATCCTAATGTGAAAGATATTGCGCACGAGATGCTAGGGGATTGCGACAATATTATATTGTGTGAGCCCCTCGATTATGCGCCTTTTGTTGCGGCTATGAAACGTTCCTATCTGATTATTAGCGATTCAGGTGGCGTTCAGGAAGAGGCGCCAGCTCTCGGTAAACCAGTGTTGGTGCTACGAGATGAAACCGAGCGCCCCGAAGCGGTTGATTTGGGAGTGGTCAGGTTGGTTGGATCCAATTACGAGCGAATTGTGAAAGAGACACAACGCTTGCTTGACGACGAATCTGCTTATGAAGCAATGGCTCGTGGCGTTTCACCTTATGGCGATGGGCGTGCGGCGGAACGCATCGTAAAAACATTGCGGGATTACTTTGCATGACACGGTTGGTTTATTTGGCACCCGTGCCGTGGAATAGCTTTGCACAGCGTCCACATAAGTTTGTGGAATGTTTTCACAAACAAAACAGCGGGCAGATAATGTGGATTGATCCTTATCCGACGCGCTTTCCATCGATAAGCGATTTCTTACGGATAAAAACCCCAGCTATGCATTCTTCTTCAACTATCCAACCGCCACCTTGGTTGGAGGTCGTGCGCTTATTTTCATTGCCCATTGAACCTCTGCCTAGAGCAGGATTGGTGAATGGTTTCCTATGGCGTCCTACCATCAATAAAATTAAGAATTTTATTGATGGACATAAAACTGTGCTCGCTATTGGCAAGCCATCTTCTCTTGCGCTTACTTTACTTGAACGTTTTAGCTTCAGCGTGTCACTTTACGATTCCATGGATGATTTCCCCTCTTTTTACAATGGTCTTTCGCATTTTTCAATGGCTCGAAGAGAAAGGCAAATTGTTAAGAAAGTTGATATTGTATGGGCGTCTAGTATGGCCATAAATTGTCGCTGGAGCTTATATCGCAACGATGTAAAATTAGTTCGTAATGGGTTGGATCCTTCGCCTTTGCAACTGCCAGTGATTCCCAAGGGGCCTTCTGACCGAAGGATTTTTGGTTACGTTGGAACGATTGCCTCGTGGTTTGATTGGGATTGGGTGGTTGCTTTGGCTCATGCTAGAAGCAGTGATGTTATTCGTTTGATTGGCCCTGTGTTCCAGGTTCCACCTAGCGCACTGCCTACTAATGTCGAACTTTTGCCACCGTGCGCCCATGAGACTGCGATTAAGGCTATGCGCGATTTCGACGTTGGCTTGATACCATTCCAAATAAACAAACTAACGGAATCGGTCGATCCAATTAAGTATTATGAATATCGAGCTCTTGGTTTGCCAGTCATTTCCACGGCTTTTGGTGAAATGAATTACAGAAAAGAGGAAAGTGGAGTTTTTATTAGCGCGAATATCGAGGATATCGCGTCTCTTGCAGCAGCAGCAGTTCATTTGGGTAACGGTATGGATGACGTCCAAAGTTTTATTCAAGATAATTCGTGGGAGGTTCGCTTCGACACTACAAAACTGTTCTTATAAATGCGATATATTTGTTTTGTTCTCGCTGCACCACCCGCAATAACGCATAAGTTTAGCCTTATTAGTTTTAATGTACTTTTTGCCTCTGCTGGATGGGTCCTGAAAAGATGGGGATTGATGTGACGGAAATGATCGGGGTCGCTGTAACACGCTGGCCCAGAGTTGCAATTCTGCTAGCAGCTTACAACGGTAGAAGGTGGATAGAGGAACAGATCGATACTATCCTGGCACAACGCAGCGTAGACGTTACACTATTTATCAGTGTAGACCCCGGAACGGATGGGACCTCAGCATATCTGCACGAACGCGCAAAAACCGATGCGAGAATCAAGATTCTTCCGGAGATTGCGCCTTCCGGCTGTGCTGCATGCAATTTCTATCGCCTCGTTTGTGATGTAAATCTCCAACCTTTTGAATATGTTTCCCTAGCTGATCAAGATGACCGCTGGGATATGGATAAGCTTAGGCGAGCCTGTGAGACTATAAAGCAGAACGGCGTCGCAGCCTATTCCTGTGCAGTAACTGCGTTTTGGCCTGATGGCAGTGAGAAAAAGCTTGAAAAAGCGCAGCCGCAGTCGGAACTGGATTTTCTGTTCGAGGCTGCTGGTCCCGGCTGCACGTATGTTTTTGAGCGCCGGTTTGCTCTGGCTTTGCAGGAATTTTTACGCAGCCATAGGTCAGAAATAGATACCGTTATCGCCCACGATTGGCTGTTTTATGCCTTCTGCCGCTCCCATGGGTATCAATGGTTTATTGATTCAGCCTCTTTTGTGCGTTATCGCCAACATAAGCGCAATGAACTCGGAGCGAATTACGGCGTAGTAGGGGCGTGGCGGCGCTTGAGCCTATTGCGTTCGGGCTGGTATCGCAGCCAAGCTGAGCAGATTGCTGCAATTTGCGGCATGCTGAATCGCCCATTAGTGGACCTGCTTATGTCGCCCACCTGGCGTGGGAGTTTCGCGGTTTTAGTGCATAGAAAGAAGTTGCGTCGCCGTGTGCGGGATCAATATCTACTTGTTCTGTTCCGACTTCTACGCCTGGTTTAATACGGATTTTGCGGTTATTTCAGATGCCTGCCCAAGACTAGTATTGGGCAGGCATTTGGCTTTCTACTCCTTACCTCATGAGTGAAGTACCGCGGTGGAGACAGATTTGATCTGGATGAGTATTATTAATATGGTATGCCGTACATCTACGGCTATCCCAACAATGTGCGCTTCACGTGTGAGTGCACATCTGATGCACTGGCACTTATTGATCTACACAGAGGGAGAATTTCACAGCTGATGGATTGGGTCCTGATCGGGATAGCAGGTTTTATCGGCGGAGCGTTGAATGCTGTGGCGGGTGGCGGCAGCTTTATCACGCTGCCAGCGTTGATTTTTGTGGGGGTGCCGCCCGTAGCGGCCAATGCGACCGGTACGGCAGCGCTACTGCCTGGATATATCGCAAGTGCATGGCGCTTTCGGCGCAGCTAAGGGGTCAGGTCTTGCAATGCAACATTTTCTAAAAAGTGCTATAGGACACCCAAAAAGTGCTATAAAAGTGCAACACTCTATAGGGTACCCACAGAAGAAGACACTATAGGACACCCACAAAGCAGTTCACATAACCCCAGTTATGCGGCACTGAAAGAGCACTTTGGACGCAAAGAAAATCTACCACCTGCAACGCCCATATTTACGTCCTTTAGCGGCTCTGCGCTTAAGCTGTAATAGCGCACCTGCCATAGGTACCATCCTCACGTATCACGTTTAGTCTCCATTCCCCCCGACCACAGAGCTGACGCTTTGAATCGCTCTGCATACTGCTTTTCTGTGCAAGGCGGTTTGATTGCAATAGCATGGAATCCGTGATACCGTATCAACATGATTAAGTCCTTCGGAAGCCGAGCAACAGAAGATGTTTTTAACGGAGTCAATTCCAAGCTGGCAAGGAAAGCTTGCCCGACTCAGCTTTGGAAGATGGCAAGAAGAAAACTCGATTTGCTTGATTCTGTATTTTGTCTGGATGAGTTGAGGATTCCACCTAATAACCGGCTAGAGGCCTTATCGGGTGACCGTTCTGGTCAGTACAGTGTAAGAATTAACGACCAATACCGAATTTGTTTTGAGTGGAGATCCGCTGGGCCGGCAGTTGTTGAGATAGTTGATTATCACTAGGAGTAAAGCATGAATATACCGACTAACAGAGCGCCTACGCATCCAGGAGAGATGTTGTTAGAAGAGTTTCTCCAGCCCATGAATATCACGCAACGGGATTTGTCCGCAGCTATCCATGTGCCGTATCAGCGCATAAATGAATTGATTAATCAGAAACGGGGCATCACCCCAAGCACAGCATTGCGTCTAGCCAAGTTTTTCTCAATGTCACCGGATTTTTGGATGACACTGCAAATGCGCTGGGATGTTTACCGAGCAACCGAGAAAGAAAAAGAGTCATTGGATAGCATCGATGATTATCGTCATTTGCAGAGAGCCTAGTTGTTTAGTGCTTGGACATTACAAGGAACCCATAAATAGATTCACCTAAGACCAGATATACGACAAGTCTAATCTCGAAAAAGAACAACAGCGTCCTTCTCTAGGGCACCCACAAAGCAAATTCACATAACGCCTAATGTCCTGCATAAAGACCAAAGTGGGCGCTGTGTTCTAAGCATGGTAGACATGGAATCAAAAAGGGTTTAATGTTTAAGCATGTTGCGAAATTATAAACGACCTTTTGTTCAATTTATCAAAAAAGCTCATAAGCCTTTAAAGCTCGCAATTGAAGACACTGTTGAAGATGTGTGTGCTGCTCCAGATATAGGTGAACTCAAAACAGGGGATTTGTCTGGAATCAGAGTCTATAAATTCCGATTCAACCGCCAGCAATATCTAATTGCCTATAGATTGCCATTGCAAGAAGCTGAAGTTGAGTTTTTGATAATTGATTTTTACCAGGTAGGTACGCATGAGAATTTCTACGATTCTCTGAAACGTTACATAAAGCAGGGTGCCGACTGAGGAGAAATATCATGAGTATGCTAATGACCGCCGAAGACCTTTATATCGAAATGGGAAAAATGCCTTCGAGCGAGCGGAGTCGATTCTTTCAATTGCTTGCCAGCAGGGCATTTCGCGATGACGATTATACACATGATCAGGTATTCGGGTCTGTTCATAAAGAACCGTTTTCGGTTCCAGAGGCCGCTGAATACCTTGAAATATCTGTTCCGACTTTACGCCGTTACGTACAATCCGGTAAGCTCAGACCTGCGCAGATAATCGGACGTAGCCAGCTATTTGATGTCGCTGACTTGCGTTCACTAAAGCGCAGCAAAGAGGTTGCTGGGCGGTGTTAGCTTAATAGATTAATAGTGAGCACAGAAAATCATCCCCGGAGGCACTATCGAGGCACTATTCCGTGGCATTAGCGAGGCAAAAATGATCGAATGCCTAAACAACTTAGGTCGTGACGTAGAGATTATCGTCCGCAAGGCACCGAGAAATCAGCCGCAGGGACAGACTGAGGTTACGTTTGCGTAGACCCACGGCTGTTTTGCCTCAACTGGAAATGGAGAACTGGCCTTGTAAAGCACTATAGGACACCCTTCTTGCCGACGCATTAGAAACAGGCCTGTCACGCGAACAACTTTACCGCTCATTCAGTGAGCAGGGAAATCCCACTCTCAAAACCATGCTAGCTGTGTTGCGCGCACTTGGTGTGGATATGACTGTTAAACCCCATAATCCGGTAGACTCTTAGCGTTCTTATGAAATAAGCCGACAAACGATTTTGACTGCTGGAAGGCTCCTCGTTGTTCTAACCCTTGAACCGAAACAACAAATCACACTGGAACTTTGTTCTACATAGCGGGAGAATTTCGCCATAAATGGATTGGATGCTGATCGGTATAGCTGGTTTTGTCGGCGGAGCGTTGAATGCTGTGGCGGGTGGCGGCAGCTTTATCACGCTGCCAGCGTTGATTTTTGTGGGGGTGCCGCCCGTAGCGGCCAATGCGACCGGTACGGCAGCGCTACTGCCTGGATATATCGCAAGTGCATGGCGGTTCCGGCGTGATATCGAATTACCTGCAGGGTTGAATTTTGCCGGCATTGCTCTTATCTCTGTCGCCGGAGGAAGCATCGGAGCAGTTATCCTACTCAACACAAGTGAGCAGGTGTTTTCGCTTCTGATTCCCTGGTTGATTTTGCTTGCTACGGCTGCGTTTCTGGCGGGACCAAGGCTTTTGCGCTGGGGGAAGGCATCTGTAGAACAAGCCACCCCGGAGTCCGCAACTCCGCGTTCTGACGGTGTGAAGGCGGGTTTGGTGTTATTTGCAGTTTGCGTGTATGGCGGCTATTTCAATGGCGGGTTAGGGATCATACTGCTTGCCGCGTTGGGGCTGCTGGGGCAGACAAATCTGCATGGAATGAACGGCCTGAAGAATGCTATTTCTGCGTTGCTAACCGTGGTTGCTGTAATTGTCTACGCGTCAGGCGGAGCGATTGTCGGAGGGCATCTGCTGCTGCTTGGGGGTATGGCGGTGGTGGGTGGGTACGCGGGGGCTGCGCTTGCGTATCGTGTTTCGCAACCGGTGTTGCGTGGATTTGTAATTGCGATAGGTTGTTTAATGGCGCTGGGGTTTTTTCTCAAGGATGTTTCCTGAATCAGAGCGTGCAAGGGTACTACGTTCTGTGTCTCTACGGTGGGATATGTGGACGGTGGTGCGACACACAACCAACCCCCCTGCTCACTTCGTTCGCCTTCCCCCCCCCTATAAAATAGGGGGGATTGAGGGGGGTTCCATGCAACGTAGGTGCGCATTACAGGCGGTGGGTTCGGTGCTGCACCGTTGGTTGTCAGGCGTACAGGGCACGGCATGCGCCCATGATCAAGAGGTGTGCTATGCGGAATCGTTTTTTTCACCACTCTTGCTCTTTTAATATTTTACCTTTTTTGATATCAATCAAGTTTATTCCTTTGCCGGTGTGGCATGTTCAGCTCACTTCAATTGGTTCGAGGTCTTTATTAATCTGTGATGAGCACAGGTTTTGCTCGCTTA
>JAVERW010000080.1:0-8772 GCA_034006915.1 Desulfuromonadaceae bacterium
CCGCCCTCGATACTATTCTGGAACGGGTCGCGCTACAGCTTGAGCCGTTGCCGACGGATACCCGTCTGCTGGTCGCCTCGACCAAGGGGGAGATTGACTGCCTCAGCGCCGCGCGCCGCCACGGAACCGCGCTGCCGCCGCGGGTACTGTTTGAACCGCTGTTGACCAAGATTTCACACCGTTTTGGGGTTGCGGATAGCGGCTGTAATATTAATGCGGCCTGTGCCTCCTCCACCCTGGCGCTGGCGCGGGGTGCAGCCATGATCGCACACGGAAGTGTCGAAGCGGTGTTGGTGTATGCGGCGGACATGTTGAGTGAGTTTGTATTCTCTGGGTTTTCGGCGCTACACGCGCTGTCTCCTGAGCCATGCCGTCCTTTTGACCAGCAGCGGCGTGGGCTGACCCTCGGAGAAGCCGGAGTGGCTATCGTGTTGATGCGCGAAGAGCGCGCCCGCAGCCTTGGGTGCCCAGCGCTGGGATATGTGCGCGGCTGGGGCGGCGCCAATGACGCGCATCATGTTACGGCCCCGGCGCGTGATGGCAACGGATTGATTAAGGCATGCAACCAAGCATTGGCACAGGCGGGGATTGCGACAACACAGGTGGGTGGCATTAACGCCCACGGCACCGGCACCATCTACAACGATGCCATGGAACTGACGGCGTTTAATACCCTGTTCGGCACCCAAATCCCTCCGCTGCACGGCATCAAAGGGAGCATCGGACACTGCCTCGGCGCTGCTGGCGCGGTTGAGGTTGCGTTTGGATGCAGAGCCCTACAGGAACAGCAGATTCCGCCAACGGTGGGCTGCGCGGACGCAGAGACTGAGGCGCAGGGGCAGGTTAAGGCCGAAGCGCAGCAACTCAACGAAACCTACCTGTTGAGCTGTAATTCTGGGTTTGGAGGCATTAACGCTGCACTGATATTGCAACGGGGGGAGGCATGAAGGCTTGGATCAACGGAATCGGCTATGTGGGCGCAGGCGGTTTTGGGGTTGGTCTCGGTGTCGATCCTGGTACCGACCTGAGCGTTGGCAGCAAATTGCTGCAGCCCGGAAATGTTGAGATTCCGCAGCGCAAGGAGATTTTTAGTGGCCCTGATCGGCGTTATGGGCGGCTGGACCAATTTTCCCGCTTGGGACTGGGGGCGCTGACTTTCTGTCTACGCGATGCTAAGCAGGAAGAATACACACAAAAACGCGCTATCGGGATTGTGACCGCGAGCAGATACGGGTGCCTACACACCGACCTGGATTATCTCGACACCATGCTGCCCGAAGGGGGCAGGTTCGCAAGTCCAAATCTGTTTGCGTATACCCTGCCCAACTGTTTTCTTGGCGAGGCGGCTCTACGTTTTGGTCTGAGCGGAACCACCCTGGTGCTGAATCGCGCCGACCACAGCGGCTTAGCTGCGCTGAGTTATGCGCTGGAAGAATTGAACTGGAGCGGGGGGTGTGTAGGGATGTGTGCCGGCGTTTGTGATTTGCCCCCGGTTTTGGAGCTGAAAGAACCGAATGCGTGCTACGGCAGTATATTTTTCCTGCTAGAGAAGGCTCCGTCACCATGCGGAACAACATATGGAACGCTGGAACTCGATGGGAGCCACCTCCGCTGTAACTCTACCAACATAGCAACGCTGGCCGATGTGCTCCAGAGCTGTGCTCCACAAAATATCCACTGAACTAGATTCGGCATCGGAACGCACAGTGCCGGAAAGAAACCGTAACTAATAAGGAGCTATTGTCTCATGATAATGGAACTCATCTATCCGCGCTGGCCGAAGCTCGAACGTCAGACCGAATTTCATCTGCCGCCACACGGGCCGGTAGTTTTTGCTGCGGCCCTTCCAGCTTGGGTTAAGGTTAACTTTACCGATGAAAATCTGCAGCAGATAGATTTTGACACCAGCTGCGATTTGGTCGCTATCTCCACCATGCTTACATCCCAGTTGCCGCGCGCCTTTGAGATTGCACGCGAATTTCGCAGCCGGGGCAAGAAGGTGCTGTTCGGCGGCATTGCTACCATGCTCCACGCTGAAGAGGTACAACAGCATGCCGATTCCATCTTCCTCGGAGAGGTGGAAGGGCGTATCGAGCAAGTGTTGCAGGATTTTGAACGTGGCCAGTTACAGCCGGTGTATGACTACATGCACAAGCACCCGGATATCAACTTGGTGGGAACGGCACGGCGTGAGATCTTGGAACGCGAGCTGTACAACTACCGTGGGGTGCAGATGCTTGATTTGGTTCATGCCTCACGCGGGTGCAAGTTTAATTGCTTCCCCTGCTGCACCGGTTATCTGGGGGGAAAACAGTTCCGCCCCCGCCCGGTGGATAAGGTGATTGAAGAGATGGAGGCGATTCAAAACAACCGCCTGTTTATAGTAGATAACTCTCTAGCGCAGGACAAACAGTGGCTTATTGACCTATTTACCGAGATGATTCCGCTGAAAAAGAAGTGGGTATCTCACCCCATCCTCGATGACGACGAGGTGCTGAAGCTCGCGGCACAAGCAGGGTCCTGGTACGTGTATCAGGCCATTTTTGATACCTCCGATACCATTCGCAACCGGGTCAAACGCCTGAAGGATTATGGCATCGGGGTTGAGGGGACCATAATCCTCGGGACTGATGATCAGAGCGCGGATGATATCAAACGCTTGGTTGATTTTCTGCTGGAGATAGAACTCGATGTGGCTGAGTTCACCATCATGACCCCGTTTCCGAAATCGCCAATCCGTAAAAAGATGGAAGAAGATGGGCGTATTTTGTCCAACGACTGGCTTAAATATACCGCTGACAAGGTGGTATTTCAGCCCATGCAGATGAGCCCGGATGAGTTGCAGGATATGTACGCCTACGCTTGGGATACTTTTTATGCGGATAGCGGCCATCAACTCAAGATGGGGGAGCTGTTCAAGCAGGTTATCCGGCGTGAGATGGATGACGGCACCTACCACCGCTATAATCCGCGCAAGCGCAGGCTATTCAACAAGGAGCAAGCGTGAGCAGGGTATTCTTTATCTCCAGCAATACCACGACCGATCCCTATCCGGTTTATCCGTTGGGGATGGCGGTGGTATCTGGAGCGTTGGCGCAGGCTGGCCACGAAGTGCGCCAGTATGACTGGCTCGTGGCGGGGGAAGACTTGACCCCCATGTTTGCTCAGATGCATGGGTTTACCCCCGATTTGGTGGCGATCTCGATCCGCAATATTGACAATGTTGACTCATTAAGCGGAGAAGATGCCTGGTATCTGCGCAAGATAAAGGAGTTGGTTGCGGTAGTGCGCACTCAGATTCAGGCGCCGATAGCGGTGGGTGGCCCCGCTCTGACCATTATGCCCGAGGCTATCGCGGCCTATCTGAATGTCGACCACGCGGTGGTGGGTGAAGGAGAGCGTTCTATGCCCGCCCTTGTGGAGGCGCTGGCGGCGGGTAAAACTATGCCATGCGTTATTCAGCGGTGTGAGCCTCTTGGTGGAGACGATTTTGCCTCACCGTTGTTCGAGCCCTCTCTAGTGCGCTACTATGTGGAGCACAGCGGTATGCTGAATCTGCAGACCAAACGCGGGTGTCCGTATCGGTGCAGCTATTGCTCCTATCCGCATCTAGAGGGGAAAAGTTTTCGGGTGCGAAATCCAAAATTGGTAGTGGATGAACTCGAACGCCTACAGCATGAACACGAAGTGAAGCGGGTGTTTTTTACCGATTCAGTGTTCAATGATCCTCAGGGACATTATCTGGAACTGTGCGAGGAGATGGTTCGGCGCGAGCTTGACATTAATTGGGCCGCGTTCTTTCGCCCGCAGGGGATGGGACGCGCTGAGTTGGCGCTGATGAAACGGGCGGGACTGTACGCCCTCGAACTCGGAACCGACGCCGGGGCGGATAAAACCCTCGCCGGAATTAACAAGAATCTCACCTACGCGGATATCTTCGCGGTCAATCAAGCATGCCTCGACGAACATCTCCCCGCAGCACACTATGTGATGTTTGGTGGCCCGGATGAAGATGAAGGTACGGTACGCGAGGCGCTTGGAAATATGGAGAAGCTGGGGGCTTCGGTGGTGTTCGCTTTCTCCGGCATTCGCATCCATCCGGGGGCGCCATTGCACCAGCGCGCCATTGATGACGCCATTATTGATGCAGAAACCTCGTTGCTGAAGCCGGTGTATTATTTTGCTCCTGGGTTGGATCATCATTGGATGGAGGCAGAATTGACCCGGAGCTTTGCTGGACGTAAGACGCGAATATTCCCCCCGTCAGAAGGTCTGAAACGGGTTGCGGTTATGAAGGGGTTCGGTTTTCGCGGTTTGCTTTGGGATAAGCTGGTGCGTTTTCCCAAGGCTCAAGCGTAATTATTCGGCAGGAAGATATTCATGCATACCCTAAACACCCAAAACGTGGTGCTGCTTCATCCGTTAGGTTACAAGGTTGAAGATGCGCGCCATGATATCTCGCGCAAGGCCAACATCATGCCGCCGTTGGGGCTTGCGAGCATTGCCGCTTACCTAGAGCGAGACGGCCTGCACTGTAGCATTGTGGATTGCTACGCTCACCCTGATGCGGACACGCGTCTGCGGGACGTGTTACGTGCCGAGCGCCCAGCCCTGCTGGGGATCAGCTGCACCACCGCGAGTTTTTTCGATGGAGTGCGTTTGGCGCAACTGGCCCATGCCGAATTGCCCCACATAAAAATTGCCTTTGGCGGTGCCCATGTATCGGCTTTGCAGGAACAGGTGTTGGAGTATTCTGCCTTGATCGACTATGTGGTAATCGGGGAAGGTGAACAGACCATGCTTGAGCTTGCCCGTCTTGAGGGGGAAACACCGGAGAAGGTAGAGGGGGTAGTGTGGCGCGCCCAAGACGGCTGCGTGATGAATAACGGCTATCGCAAAGAATTGTTGGTGCTGGACGACCTGCCGTTTCCAGCCTATGAAAAACTCAGCGGCTATCCCAACGCATACAAACTTCCCATCTTCAATTATCCAACCGCTCCCAATACTAGCTGTATTTCGAGTCGTGGGTGCCCCTACAGTTGCAGCTACTGCGACCGCAGCGTATTTCGGCGTAGCTTTCGCTATAATTCCGCCACTTACCTATATGCCCATCTACGCTATCTCAAAGAGCGCTTCGGCATTCGGCATATCAATTTTTATGACGATCAGTTTACCTTTCAGCGTGCGCGGGTGGAGAAGTTCTGTCATCTGATGCTAGAGAAGCCCTTGGGCATTACCTTCAACTGTGCGGTGCGCGCCGAACACGTCGACCGCGAGTTACTTACCCTCATGAAGGCGGCGGGCTGTTGGATGGTGAGTCTTGGGATCGAGACCGGAGATGAGAATCTGCTAGCGCAACATCGCCAGAATGCAGATCTTGAGCTCCTCGCTGCCACCGTCCGCACCATCAAGAGCTGTGGTATCCGCACCAAGGGTTTGCTGATGCTTGGCTTGCCGGGAGAAACCGAAGCCTCGGTGCGCCGGAGTATGGAGTATGTGTATTCCTTACCGCTGGATGATTTTAATCTCGCGAAGTTTACCCCTTTCCCAGGTTCGCCGGTGTATGACAACATCCACGTTGTAGGCACCTTCGACGAAGACTGGGCTAAAATGGATTGCATGCATTTTCAGTTTGTCCCCCACGGGATGGAAAAAGAACAAATGGAGAAGCTGTTTATCGAGTTCTACAAAAACCACTTCAAGCGCAACCGGGTGCTGCTCGGATACCTGAGTATGCTGTGGAAATCGCCCGACAGTTGGCGACGCTTTATCGGCAGTGCACCTGCATTTATCCGTTTCGCCCTTAGCAATAAACGCTATGGCAAGTCCTGAAGCCGCTATCCATATTTGTGTCGTCATCCCGGTGTATAACCATGCGGGCACGTTGCGTGCAGTGGTGGAACAGGTGCTGGAACGTTATGCTGCGGTGGTGGCGAGGGTTGTGGTGGTGGATGATGGCAGTACAGAACCGGTAGCTGCGGAGCTGGAAGGGTTGCAGGTGGAAGTGCTGCGCCATGAACGTAATATGGGGAAGGGGCAGGCCCTAATCAGCGCGGCTCATTGGGGGTTGGAACACGGCATGAGCCATATGCTCAGTATTGATGCCGATGGTCAGCATGATCCTGCGGATATGGACGTATTTATTGCAGGGATAAATGCGAAGCCCGATGCTCTGATTGTTGGACATCGGGACTTTGAGCAAGATTCCATTCCACGCGCGTCGCGTTTTGGACGTAAGTTTTCCAACTTCTGGTTGCGTCTGCAGACCGGGGTGGCTCTGAAGGACAGTCAAAGTGGGTTTCGTGCTTATCCGCTGTTTATCTTTCAAGAGCTGAATTTCTGGACTCGGCGCTACAATTTTGAGGTGGAGGTGCTGGTGCGCTCCGCTTGGGCCGGAGTTGGGTTGCGTGATGTGGATATCAGTGTGTATTATCCCCCCGGCGCGGAACGTATCTCCCATTTTCGTGGCTTTATGGATAACTGGCGTCTGACCCTGCTCAATACCCATCTGACCCTGCGCTCCATTGTGCCGTGGCCGCACCATAAGATAAAACATCTTGATACAGTGCCTGCGTCCAAGGGGAAAGCTTCAGTATCGCTGTTTCATCCGTTGCGCTCCATCCGGCGCCTGTTGCGCGAAAACAGCACCCCGCCGCGTCTGGCTGTAGCCGCTGGGGTGGGGGTGTTCCTGGGCGCGCTGCCACTGCTGTTTTGTCATACGGTGGCGATTTTATTTGTGTGCGGCTTTTTTCGCCTTAACAAGGTAGCGGCGATAAGCAGCAGTCAACTGTGTATGCCGCCGCTGGTGCCGGCGCTGTGCATAGAAGCTGGTTACTATATGCGCACCGGCACCTGGCTAACGGAGTTTTCGGTCCAGACTTTGGGCTACCAAGCGCTGGAGCGGGTGTATGAATGGTTTCTCGGTTCATTGCTCCTTGGCCCGGTGCTGGCGCTGCTGGTCGGAGGGGCAACCTTGGGGTTGGCGCGCTTAGTCAGAACTTCGCCGGACTGAGTTCAAGATCGTGCAAATGGCAGAGCTAGGATGGGAAAAGCGCAGCGTGCCCATCACTGCAGGTCTCCGCCGCCCATCGCGTCATTCTCGCGCATGCGGGAATCCAGAGATTTTGCTTTTAGTCTTTAATCCGCGATAATCTGCGTCATCTGCGGATAAAAAAATGGGCGTGTCATTGCCCATCATTGCTGTGTATGGAATCAAACATGGACTCAAACCAAAACTCAAATTGGAGCAGTCGCAGCGTGGGGAAGAACTGGCAGCATCAGTTTTTCTATCTGGCTATCCGCTTCGGGGGACGGCGGTTGGCGTATTTCTTCCTCTACTTTGTGGTGGGGTACTACGTGCTGTTCAGCCGCCAAGCACGACGCCGGGCCGAGCCCTATCTGCGCCGCCGCTTTCCGAACGCGCACGGATTTAAACGCTTTTACCACAGTTATAGGCTGATTCTGAACTTTGGTAGGGTGCTGGTTGATCGTGCGGTAGTGGGAATCATGGGTCCGCAAGCATTTAAAGTGACTCTCCATGAGCGTGAGCGCCTGCTCTCCTTGCTGGATGAGGGCAAGGGGCTCCTCATGATAGGGGCGCATGTGGGATGTTGGCAGGTCGCTATGGCCGCGCTTGATTTCATGCAGCGCCCGGTCAATATGCTGATGCGACGCGAAGATGGCGATATCGATCGGCACTATTATGAACATGCCGGAATAGAATGCCCTTATCAGGTAATTGACCCGACCGAGTATCTTGGGGGCACCCTGCAGATGCTCGGTGCCCTGAAACAGGGTGAGGTGGTGTGCGTTATGGGTGATCGCACCCTGGGCAGCGAACGCAGCAGTGTAGAGGTGGAGTTCATGGGGGGAACGGTGGAGCTCCCTTATAGCGCATACAAAATCGCCTCAACTACGGGTACGCCGATAGTGGTGTTTTTTTCCCGTAAGGAAAGTTCGGACAGTTACAGTTTGCACCTTGCTGAAGTGATTCGGATACCGGAAATTAAAGGGCGGGAGGCGCAGAGCTTCATCCCCTATGTACAAAAATTCAGCACCGCGCTGGAACAATATTGTCAGCAACTTCCGTATCAGTTTTTTAATTTTTTCCCTATGTGGCGCAAATAGCGTCCACAATCAATATCCCGCCATCAGGTTGATAGCTGCAGGATCATCAGGAGATAAGTATGAATACAAACCTAGACATAAAAACAAAGCTAAAGCAGGTTCTGGTGGAGGAGCTCAATCTCGAAGATTTAACCCCCGCGCAGATAGATGATGATGAAGCGCTGTTCGGTGAAGGTCTCGGGTTGGACTCCCTTGACGCCGTGGAGCTGGTGGTTGTGGTGCAGAAACACTTCGGGGTTGAGATCAAAGATATGGAGGAGGGGCGTCCGGCGTTGCAGTCGATCAACACCCTGGCCGCCTTCATCGAGGAAAAGCAAAAATAATGCGCCGTGTTGCCGTCGCCATTAGCGGGGCGGGCTGTGTGTGCGCCGCCGGAATGGGTCTGGATGCGGCGTTTAAGGCAATGCTGACGGGGGTGCGAAATCCGCAGTCACCGCAGGCGTTCAGCACCACCCATGCCGACACCTATCCAGTATTTGAAATTTGTACCCCATTGCCAGCACCGGGTACGGATGCCGAATTACTCCGCACCACGCGTTTGGCGCTGAGCGCGGCTATGGAAGCGCTGGCTAATGCGCACCTTGGGCGCGAGCAGCTGCGTGGTTTGAAGGTTGGGGTGTGTATTGGCACCACCGTCGGCAGCGC
>JAVERW010000081.1:0-8629 GCA_034006915.1 Desulfuromonadaceae bacterium
GCTCCATCTCGAAGTTTGGCCTTTCTCAGGTGGTGGCTATTTTTGAAGATGAGATGGCAATCCTCGATTCGCGCCAGCTCATTATGGAGCGCCTGGCCGGAGTTGATCTCCCCGAGGGGATTGAACGCCCTCAACTCGGCCCCATCTCCACCGGTCTGGGGGAGGTGTTTCACTACACCGTGCGCTCCTCCGACCCCGAGCGGGGGCTGGATGAACTGCGCACCCTGCACGACTGGGTGATCAAGCCGGAACTGCGCAAGGTTGCCGGGGTGGCAGAGGTAAACTCCTGGGGTGGACTGGAAAAGCAGTACCATGTCATTGTTGAACCACAGAAACTGATCAAATTCGGTCTCACCTATGCCGATGTTGCTACTGCGCTGCGCGATAATAATCTCAACGTTGGGGGGGGGCAGGTAAGCACGGGCGGACAAACCCTGCTGGTCCACGGTCTGGGACAGGTTGGCAGTTGTGCGGATATTGGCGCAATTGTCCTCTTTTCCGCTGCTGGAACTCCAGTGCGGGTAGAAGATGTCGCCAAGGTGGAGATCGGGCATGAACTGCGCCGCGGCGCGGTATCCGCCGACGCCCACGGTGAAGTGGTGCTGGGGCTGGGCTTTATGCTCATGGGGGAAAACAGCCGCGATGTTACTGCGGGGCTGAAACTCGCGCTGGAGCGGGTGCGCCACACCCTGCCGGCGGATATCATTATCGAAACCGTGTACGACCGCACCGAACTGGTCGATCAGGTTATCTCCACCGTAAAAGAGAACTTAGGTGCCGGAGCGCTGTTGGTGGTAGCCGTTCTGTTTGTCCTGCTGGGCAATCTGCGCGCCGGTCTTCTGGTTGCGGCCACCATCCCTATCGCCATGCTGTTTGCGGCGTTTGGGATGCAACATTTAGGGATTGCGGCGAGTCTCCTCTCGTTGGGTGCGATCGACTTCGGCATTCTGGTAGATGGCTCGGTGGTGATGACTGAAGCGAATCTGCGCCATTTAAGTGAACGCCAGCGCCACCTGGAGCGCCCCTTAAGTGCGGCAGAACGCCTGGAGACCATCCTGGTTTCAAGTCGCGAGGTGGTGCGTCCGGTAGTGTTCGGGATGGGGATCATTGTGCTGGTGTTTATCCCGGTTCTTACCCTGGATGGGATTGAGGGTAAGATGTTCAAGCCGATGGCGTGGACGTTTGTGTTTGCCCTCCTTGGTGCTCTCGCCGTGGCAATTTTCCTCACTCCGGTGCTCTCCTACTACGCCCTGCCGCGCACCTTCAAACCGAAGCGAAACCGCCTCGAGGCCGGCCTCAAACGCCTCTACACCGCCGTTCTCGAGCTGGTACTGCAGTGGCGGCGCGCTTTTCTCACCCTCGTGGTGCTCCTTCTGGTGGGGACGGGGATCCTCAGTACCCGTTTGGGGGGTGAATTTCTCCCACGCTTATCCGAAGGTTCTCTAGTGGTGAGTGTGGTGCGCCTTGCAGGGGTATCCGTGCCGGAGTCGATAGCGTACAACACCAGCATGGAGGAGCTGTTGCTGGAGGAGTTCCCCCATGAGATCCGCCATGTGTGGAGCCGTCTCGGGAGTGCAGAGATCGCTACCGACCCCATGGGGGTGGAACTGACTGATATTTTCATCACCCTTCAGCCCCGCTCCCAGTGGAGGCGTGCCTCCAATCAGGCGGAGCTGAGTGCACAGGTAGAGGAGTCACTCCACGGTCTGCCCGGAATCCGCATCGTGATGTCGCAACCTATCGAACTTCGGGTTAATGAGATGCTTTCCGGGATTCGCGGCGATGTGGGGATCAAGCTCTTTGGCCCTGACTTTGCGACCCTGGAGGAACTCGGACAAGAGGTGGAACATCTCCTGGCTGCGGTTCCGGGCACGGCAGAAGCCGCGATGGAACAGGTTACCGGGCAACCCACCCTGCAGATTGAGGTGGACCGCGACGCCCTTGCGCGCCACGGAGTTGCGGCCAGGGAGGTGCTCGAGATTGTCGCGGCGGTGGGCACCCCTAAAGTGGGGAAGGTGTACGAAGGGGAGCGCTCCTTTCCTCTGGTCCTGCGCCTTCCGGATGCGCAGCGCCATGACCCGGAGGTGTTGGGCTCCACCTTGATCCCTACGGCGGGGGGGGCGTTGGTGCCCTTGCACGATCTTGCCACGTTGCGCGTAGTGGAACGTCCTTCCACCATCAGCCGCGAATGGGGGCAGCGCCTGGTGAAGGTGCATGTGAGTATCGGAGAACGCGACATCGCCTCGTATGTGGCGGAGGCGAAAGAGAAGGTTGGTGCCGGGATAAAACTGCCCGAAGGCTACACCATCGAATGGGGGGGGCAGTTTGAAAACCTCGAAGCTGCGCAGCAGCGTCTGGCGTTGGTGGTGCCGCTGGTGTTGCTCCTGATCTTTGTCCTGCTGTATCTGAGCCTGAAACGGTGGCGCGATGTTGCCATCATCTACACCGGTATCCCCCTCGCCGCTATTGGTGGAGTGGTGGCGCTGAGCATGCGCTCCATCCCTTTCAGCGTCAGTGCCGCCATCGGCTTTATTGCCCTTGCGGGGATTGCGGTTCTCAATGGGCAGGTGCTGGTGGGGACCATTCGCACCATCAGCGCACAGGGGAAACCCCTATATGAAGCGGTTACCTCCGCGGCACGCCAGCGTCTCATCCCGGTACTGGCTACCGCCGTAACCGACGCTGTCGGATTTCTCCCCATGGCGCTTTCCACTGGTGCCGGGGCTGAGGTGCAGCGGCCTCTTGCCACGGTGGTGATAGGTGGGGTGTTGACCTCAACCCTTTTGACCCTGTTTGTGCTACCGGTGTTGTATATGTACACTGAAAGAATACGTTCCAATAAGGCAGGCGTTCAAACGTCAGACAATTAAATGCCAGTAACGTTAAGCAGGGGCACGGTACAGCGTGCCCCTGCTTGTTTTTAACTGCGCGCTAAAACACACTCATCCCCAGATAGAGGTTGTAGCCCACATACGTGAGGAGAAGCAACGCCCCTTCGATGCGGTTAATACGCCCGCCGCGCTGCTTACGAAACCCATACCCCAGGATAAACAGAGACACCGTCAACAGCGTCATCACCAACATATCGCGCTCCAGCACTTCAGGGCCTGGAGTCATGGGGTGGATCACTCCGGCAATTCCCACTACGGCAAGGGTGTTGAACATATTTGAACCCAACACATTGCCGAGGGCGATGTCGTGCTCTCCCTTGCGCGCGGCAATAAGCGACGATGCCAACTCCGGCAGGGAGGTGCCGATGGCTATGATGGTGAGGCCGATAATCAGATCGCTCACCCCAAAGCTGCGTGCAATCTCCACCGCGCCCCACACCAGCAGGCGCGAACTCAGCACCAGCATCACCAGACCTACTATCAGCCACACCAGCGCCCGCCCGAGCGGCATGGGGCGCTGGGGCAGTCCACCTGCAATTTCAAGCCCCAACGCATCGCCGGGGCGCCGCATCCCCTGGATAATGGTCCACCCCATCAGTGCTACAAATACCAGCAACAGGGTTATTGCATCCAGGCGGGAGATCTCCCCATCCCAGATCTGCCACACCGCAAGCAAGGTGATCGCGCACACCATGGGAAGCTCTTTGCGCAGCACCTGTGAATGTACGGCAATGGGGCTGATGAGCGCAGTACAGCCGAGGATCAGGGCGATATTGGTGATGTTGGAGCCATACGCATTCCCGAGGGCGATGCCGGGATTTCCCTGCAGAGCCGCGAGGGCGGAGACCACCATCTCTGGGGCGGAGGTGCCAAAGCCTACCACCACCATGCCGATGAGTAGCGGCGGCATACCAAAATGACGCGCCGCTGCTGCTGCACCCACCACAAAGCGGTCTGCACTCCACAGCAACAGCAGCAGCCCAAGCAGCACTGCAGTTATCGTGATCCACATATCTGTTGTTACTCCACGGTTATCCGCTGGGGCGGGGGGTAGAAATAATGTGAATATAGGGTAAATGCAGTGCCAGGGATAGTTCTTTTTCGCTGCGCTTAAATTTCTTGCGCTATCTGCGCATCCAGGGTGCCGCACGCGAGGCGGTATTGGATCCCCGCGCTGGCAAGGCTGTGGCGCGCGCGGCTCAGGGAGGCCTTGGCTTCGAGAACACTTGCTTCAGCGTCGAGGACGTCATTAATCACCCCTTTGCCACTGGCATACTTAAGCTTTTCGATCCGTAAGGCCTCACGCGCTGCTGCGTGTGCGCGGGTGTAAGCCTCCACACTTGCTTCTGCACTTTCCAGAGCACTTCTAGCTTCTTCCAGCTCCTGATATACCATCAATTGCAGAGCAAGGGTCTGCGCGGTAGCGGCGCGGGTTTCAGCTTCACTTTTACGCACTTCGGCGCGCCGCATGCCACCATCGAACAGGGGCACCTGCACGCGGATTCCCACGCTGTAGTTGTCTTCAAAACCATCGGTTCCGGCTGGGGTGACGCCACTCACCGTGCCGAAGTCATCAGCGCCATACCAACCGGCGCTCGCAAATAGACGCACCTCTGGCAGGTAGCGGCGCTCGGCGCTTGTGAGGGCAGCTTCGGCAGCAAGGAGTTTCTGTTGTGCTGCAGTCAAGTCTGGACGTTGATCCCCTGAGGCATGCTCTAACCCGGCTGAAACAGCGGGTAAGACCGGATCTGTATCAAGGGGTGGAAGCTGCCAGGGTTCTAACCCCAACAGAACGGCCAGCGCCGCTTTGCGCGCACGTAAGCTGCCGCGGTATTCGCTCAACAGGGCATCGGCGTGCGCCACAGAGGTCTGCGCTTTGAGCAGGTCAAGGTGTGCAGCACGCCCTTGTTCCAGCTGGACCTGGATATTGTGTTCCAGCTCTTGCAGGCTGGCGCGGCTCGAGTTTGCAGCAGTTTTCAGTTGCTCCAGCGTCAGCACCTCGAGATAGGTCTGCGCTACTATGTAGATCAATTCCTGGCGCTTGCGCTGGTAGTCGGAGGCACTTGCATGGGCACGTGCCAGACTGGCGTTGAGCGTGGCGCGGAGGCGCCCGAAATCGGTGAGGAGATAGCTGACCTCAAGGGTTAGCTGATGGAGGTTGTTGGCGAAGGATTGGTTTCCGGGCGCGAGGCCGGGGATCATGCTCTGCTCCTCTTCATGCCACACGCTTTGGGCAGCGAGATCAAGGCGGGGGCGCAGCGGAGAGCGGCTCAAGTCCACCTCTGCATTGCTCACCTCTACCTGCGCTTCTATCTGCGTCAGGGAGGGGTTGTATTGCAGGGCTCTTTTGATGGCACCATCCAGACTTAGCACCGGCGCGCGACGAGATTCCTGTGCTGATACCAAAGTCGGGTTCAATGTAGAAAGTGCGAGGGTTGCAAGGAGGAGTACCACCACAGAGCCGGGACGCGCGCGGAAAAACAGGCGGCGCAGGTGGACACTCGCGGAGTCAAACACAGAGTACAGGACGGGGACGTACACCAAGGTGACCACAGTGCCGAGGATCAATCCGCTTGCCGCGGCGATCCCCAGCGGGCTCATCCGTTCAAGACCCACGGCCATCTCAAAGATCAGAGGGGAAAACCCCACCACGGTGGAGAGGGCAGTCATGAGGATCGGGCGCAGGCGTAACTCCACCGCGCGTAGGATTGCAGCATTTTTTTCCATTCCGTTAAGGCGGGCATTAAGGATGAAATCGAGCATCAGGATCGCGTTGTTGACGATGGTACCGCCCAGAAGGATAATCCCCATCATTGCAGGCATGCACATGGGTTTGTTGAATAATAGCAGCCCCCACACCGCACCCGCAACCGCGAGCGGAATGGAGAGCATTACGGTGATGGGGTGTACCACAGAGCGAAAGAGTGCCATCAAAAGGGTGAAGAGCAACACCATCCCCACCGCCAGGGCACGTCCGAGCTCCGCTTGACTCTCCTGCATGTCGCGGACACTCCCTGCCATCTCCAATTCATACCCGGCGGGCAGAGATAGCCCCTTGAGAGCCTGTTGCGCTTTCGCGGTTACTTCGGCAATGGTGAGCACGGCATTTCCCGCAGTGATATCGATGGTGGTGCGCAGGTTATCGCGGGTTTCAAAGGGGCGGGTGTACTCGGGCTCGATGCTGGCCAAGGCGCTCAGGGGTACAGCTACGGGGACACCATTCTGCGGGTTGACGGAAATATATATTTCGTCCAGATCGGTACGTAAGGCGGTGTCCGCGGCGGCGTAACGCACCCGGATGGGGATATCGAGAAACTGCTCCAAACGCATGGAAGAGGCGATCCCACCCTGTACCGCATTGCGTACGTTTTCTCCCAGCGCGGCAGGGGAGGTGCCGAACAGGCGTGCCACTTCTGGGTCGATTATGATGTTCTGCTGCAGTTTGTCCATATGCCAGGAGCGGCGCAAGTCGGTGAGCCCTGGCACCTGCTCCAGCTGTTGGAGCGCCTGGTGCGCCAATTGATCCAGAACACGCGCATCGGGGCCGGCAATGATGAGGTTGAACGGAGCCTTGGTGGTGGAGACCGGGGTAGCGCCGTACTCAGATACACGCACGCTTTTAATCCCTGCTACCTGGCGTAATGCAGTGCGCCATTCCGCCCCAATTTCCCAGATGGTACGTGTGCGTTCAGTGCGTGGCACCATGTGTACGGTGAGGCGTGCACTCTGTGCCGGAGCCCCGCCGCCACCAAAGCTGATCGCCGCTGGCTCGGAGCCCACGACGCTGGAGATTGCGGTTACAGCTGCATCGGCCTGGATAATCGCCTCCACCTCCTGCAACACCTCCTCTACTGCAGAGGGGGCAAGGGAAGCAGAGGTGTCAAACTCCACAATAGAGATGCCGGTATCCATCGGGGGCATCTGCTCCCCGCCGAGCAGGGGCCTTACTCCGCGGAAGGTGAAGCCGATGAACACCAGAGCCAAAAGGAGAAACAGGGTGCGCTGGCGTAACGCAAGTTGGACAAAGTTTAGATAAAAGCGCGCGATACCATCGAGGGCTTTATCCAGGCTGCGCGGGCGCTGCTTGGGTGCAGTTGAGGTGTGTGCCGCCTTCTCCTCCAGAGGTGCAGTGATTTCTGGTTTTCTGCGCCGCAATAACCACGAGGTGAGCAGAGGCACTACCGTGAGGGAGATCAGCAGAGAAGCGATAAGGGTGACGATGATCATCAGATTAAGGGGGCGCATGACGGTACCAGTGTAGCCGGAGCTGAACAGAACCGGGAACAGCACCACCACGGTGGTGAGCATCCCGGCGCTAACCGGGGCAGCTACTTCACGCGCGCCATTTTTTGAAACCAGAGCCGCATCTATATCAGGGTTGGTTTCGTGATGGCGGTAGATATTTTCCAGCACCACCACCGACGCATCCACCACCATCCCTACCGAGATGATGAGGCCCGAAAGGGTTACCATGTTGAGGGTGAAAGGGCTGAACCACAACACCGTCATCGCACTCAAAAACGCCAGAGGGATGGAAAAGCTTACCACGGCGGCGGCGCGGATATTTGCCAGAAACAGGAGAATAATGAATACCGTGAGTATCACCGCTTGCACGAGGGAGGAGCGCATGCCGCTGACGTTGAGATCGATCAGGGGCTGCTGATCATCGGTGATGCTGAAGGTGATGTCGCCAAACTCCGCTTCAATTTTTGGGAGAGCCTGTTTCAGGTTTTTGATTGCGGCAACGGTATGCCCCCCCTCAGCACGCAGGATGTTGAGTGCAATCGCAGGTTTGCCGTTGCCATGGTAAAAGCTGCGCATATCCGCTTCCGCAACTTCAATATGGGCGATATCCCCCAACTCAATTTTTGCGCCACCCTGCGAGGGAAGGGGAAGCTGCTCTAGCGCGGCGAGGTCGAGAAATTCCCCCCCGATGCGCAGGAGGTGCTCCCAGGCGCCAGTGTAGAGGGTGCCACCAGGGGCGGAAACATTCTGCCGCGCCACTGCGTTCATCACCTCTTGTATGGTAAGGGCGTGGGCGTGCAGCGCTTCACGCTCAATGCGGATGCTAACTTCGGGTTGATATCCGCCGAACACCTCCACGTCGGCTATCCCCTCAATGGCGAGAAAGCGATCCTTGAGTTGATTCTCTGCCAGAATACGGATATCGCTCAGGTTTTTGCCACTGTCGGCGTACGGGGTGAGTGCGAGAGTCAGGAGTGGACGCGTGGCGTCAGTAACCCTAAACAGCAGCGGCTCCTGAGTCCCGGCTGGAAACTGGCCGCGAATACGGGAGATGGAGTTCTGTACATCCACCACCGCTTCCCCGATCGGCTTGGCGTAGTAAAACTCTGCGGTAACTGCAGACACCTCGTCGCGCGAGGTGGAGGTCAGACGCTTCAGACCGGAGATACTTTTGAGCTCTTTCTCCATCACGGCGGTTATTTTATCCGCCATATCCTCGGCACTTGCTCCCGGCTTTACTGTCATCACCGCCACTTGGGGTGGGGCAGTCTCTGGGAACAAATCTGTAGGGACACGCCAGAATGCAAACACCCCCAGCGCTACCACTAACACACTCAAGGCCGCTATAATCCAAGGGTTTCTCAGTGCCAGTGCGGTGATATTCATTCCACCACCTCCACAGAATCACCACTTTTAAGGGTGTTCCATCCCAGCAGGCTGTGGGTCACCACTTCGGTTCCCGCGTCAATTCCGCTGACGGCTGCCATCTCTGC
>JAVERW010000082.1:0-8597 GCA_034006915.1 Desulfuromonadaceae bacterium
AGAGGTAACATACGGGCGCGCAACGCGGATCCCCGCAAGGGAGGAAACCACACGGTTGAACGCAGGCAGGGTACGCCACGCGGTTACGGCCAGAAGCGCCGAGGTGCCGGTGGTCTGCAACGGTGAATAATTGAGGACAAATAACATCAGCAGAATTGCCGCTGCCAGTAGTACAAAACCGATGGATTCCAACGCCAGCAGCGGAGATTCGCGCCAGAACTGTTGGCGCCCGAACAGGCGCGCAAAACGGCGGGCCTGCTGCCCGAATGACGAGGTAAAATACCCTGCGGTGGCGGTTATTTTTACATCCTTGACCCCGTGGATAGCGCGGGTGGCATGGCGATTCATAGCCAGATCGATGTTACGGCACCCTGTAGCGCTATGATCGAGCCCACGGCGTAAACTGCGATACACCACCACTCCGGCCGCACCCTGGATAGTAAAAAACAATGTGGTAACCAAGGGTTGCACCGTTAGCAGGGCGCCGAAAAGAACCACCAGCATGCAAATCTCGCACGCAATATTAAGATAGGGGCCGACAAAATTGCGCCCGAGCTGCTGGCGCCAATTAACCATCTGCACCAGGTCCGCGCTGTTCTGGCGCAGATGCCAGCGGTAGTCCCGCGCCAAAAAGGATTCCAGCACACGTTGACCGAACAGAGCCTCAAGGGTAGCGCTGTAGCAGGCCATATGGTAGGTAACCAGCCCACGGATAACATTTTTACCCGGAATGGCGAGAATCAATACCACACTTAGCGTACCTATCATCGCTTTGGGTGTTGCAAGCAAAGTAGACGCAACGCCGTTCTCACGCATAGTCGCAAAAAAGGGCATATTAAAGCTGGATTGCGGATCTGACACAACTGCGGCATAAAACGCGATCAATCCAACGGCAACCGTTTCCGCCCCGGCCAGTAGCAGCATGGCCAGCAGCAGCAGCCGAAAACGGCGCTGCATTCCTCGGGGGCACATATTATAGATAGCTCTGAACAAGCTATTGCGCCACATGTCGATAAGGTTGAACCGCTGCATTTTCATCACCATGTCACAAGATCGGATACTGCGTCAGAGCGATAATCGCAACCCAACAGCACCCAACTACCAATAAATGCTTATCGTGCAGTAAGGAGATTGTCGGGTCACCGTCCCCGCCCCTGCGCACTCGGCCCATATAGCGCCACAGCCCATAGGCACACAGCGGCAAGGTAACCAGCAAGCGCAAATGGGTAAAACAGTACGACGCATACGCGATCAACACACAACCACCGCTGGTATACAGAATTAAGCGCAAACTCTCCGGACTATAGCGTGCCAGCGAGGTGCGATGCTGCGCCGCCGTGGCTCCCAATGCGTAAAATTCACTCAGACGTTTGCCCGCACTTAGAAATAATGCGAGAAGGAAAACCGCCATATACAGCCAGAGGGTTATGCTTATGTCATAAGCAGCACCACCCGCCTGCAGGCGCACCACAAAGAACCATGCAATCATACCGAGGTCGAGCAAAAAAATATGCTTGGCTGCCAGGGTGTAAAACACTGAACTCAGCAGATAAATGATCATCCATGGGACTAAAACCGGCACCAGCACGTACGCCAGCGTAAACGCAACTATTGCGCAACCTAGCGCAACAACACCTGCGGCATACGGGGTAACAGATCCGGAGGGCAATGGACGCAAGCGCTTGAGCGGATGCAACGCGTCAGTGCGGCAATCTGCAATGTCATTTATAATGTAGACAACGCTAGAGACGAGGGAAAACGCTGCGAGCGGGGCCAACAGCTCGATCAATGAGGGGATTTGATGGATTTTTCCCGCCAGAAACGGCGGAAACAACAGCACCAGGCTTTTCAGCCATTGGTGCGGGCGCAGGAGGGCTAAATGAGGAGGTAGCTTCATCGCAGAGATCTCATCTTACTGTGATTCAAGTTTTTCAAGCATGGTTTTTGCCGCACCTCGATAAAAAGCGTCTGCAGGAGCTTTGGCAAGGGCAGCGCGAAAAGATGCAGCTGCTTCTTTTTCAAGCCCGAGCACTAATTGTTTTTTACCTATGCGATAGTCTGCAAATGGAGAAGGTTTCAGCTCTTTTTGTTCCAGTAGCCACTCCAAGCTTTCGTTTTGCATTACCAGCTTCCGTGCTGGGTCCAATACCTGCCCCAGTTGTTTATCATTTACTTTCAGCAGAAGCTGCAAAATCTCATAGCGTTTTTTGGGATGCTCCGCATAAAGTTTCAGCAAAAGATTGCGGGCATCATCAAATTCTTCATTATGCAGCATCAAACCAGCCAAGTTCATATCTGCAACGACATAGTTTTTAGCCTGGCTGTCCTGCATGGCAGCTAAAATACTTCTGGCTTCCTCTGTCTTACCTTTATTAGACAAAGCCGTAGCCAACTCGGCCTTAGCGGGCAAGAAGTTGGGGCTTTTTTGCACAGTATCGCGAAAAAGGCGTTCGTTGTCCTGCCATAGCCACGAGCGGTGCGCTGTGGTTATAAAAAATACTGCTAATAACAGCATAAATACGCTGCTAATATACCTTTCTTTCCCCTTGCACCAGACCGCACCAGGCATAAAACATGCCTGATATACCAAAATACTGATTGCAGGCATACTTAGTGCCGCAGGGATGTACAGATAGCGCTCGGCAATCGGTGTCCACGCCATCCGCCCGAACACCACGAGCAAAGCTGGAGACAAGACAAAAAAAGCGGTTAAACCCAGGGCACCAATAAGGTCACGGCGCCAAAACAGCCAGACCAGAAGTGCCACCAGCAAAACCCCACAACCGACATACCAGTTCGAAATTTCAATAATGCCAAAATTAAGCGGCCACGGAACAAACAGTTTCTTTAAATAAAAACCATAAACCTTAAGCGCTACCCTGCCCTTGTCTAAAAGCTCAAACCCGTCGGTGGCAGCAGTCACCTCGGCCACCCCTTTAAAAGCGGCTTTAACTCCAGAATCACGCGCTGTAGCCGCATGGCGCATTAAAAAATACAGCCCCACTCCAATGACCGGAGCTAAAAAACTAACCAACCTCCCGAACCCATACCCAGAACGCTTTGTCTCAGACTTGGGAAACGTCCACGCCAGCCACAGCAACCCCGGCAGGGCAAATACAGCGACCTCTTTCGCCAAACACGCTGCCAGAATAGCAATACTACTAAGCAGCAAGAGGAAAACCCGTGCCTTATTAAGCTCACAGAGCAACAGATAAACCGCCAGCAGGAGAAAAAACCCAGCCAGTAGATCAAACCTGCCTGAAATCCAGCACACGGCCTCGGTAGTGATGGGATGGACCCCAAAAAACAACCCAGCACCCAAAGGCACCAGCATCGACTCTATTGCGTACAGTAACGCAACCCGACGGGTTATAAAAAAAACTAAGAATGTACTGCCGAAATGGATGAAAATATTTTCCAGATGCATAAATGAGGCGATGGAGCCCCAGATATCGCGATCCCAGAAAAAAGTAAGTCGACCTAGAGGCCTGTAGTAGTAGGAATTGCCGTTGGGGAAAAAAAGGTTGAAGATGTTAAGCGGACCGGCCGCATCTAGCCCTGTTACGCGTTTAAGATCATCAACGGAATTCAGATCTCCATTCGAACAGAACAGGAAAGGCAATATCACACATAAAAGTAACGCGAGTATTACTAAAGGCTTACTGGGAGTATTTTTCATAGAGTTACGCAAGATTTTTGATACAAACAACTCTGGCCAGCTATCCTAAGGCAGTCCTAACTTTAAATCACGGTATTAGAAAAAGGGGGGAGTCATATACCCTCCCCCCTTTCAGATATAGAATAATGGAAACTTATAGAGCTGTCCATTCTGTATCATCAGCAAACTCAGCACTATCACTGACACTAGGAGCGGTCGTATATTTCGCGCCAGCGTCCTTACCAACTACTGAGCGGTAAAGGATAGAATCGCCTGAAGAGGAACCAAACACCCGATCGCCATTCAAGTGGCTTGAAACGGCAGCATATGAACCTGCCCCAGACAGCGCAATAAGCGTAACATTATTTGAGGTTTTGAAATCATTCAAAATGCTAGTACCGGTAATTTTTGTGTCAATGCCATCTTTATCAAAAACAGTCTCAGCAAGTACGCTACCTGTCATGGTAAGAACCGCAATTAGTGCCAGTAAAATAATCTTTTTCATATCTTCACTCCTCCTATTTTTTAAAGAACTTGATATTCTTGGTTATCGGCGAAATCGGCTTCCATAGTGGTCTTAAAGTTACGTAGATCACTTTGGGCAGCTGAGTTGTAGGCACGCTGACGGTACGCACTGAACTGCGGAATCGCAATCGCAGCCAGAATACCGATGATAGCCACTACGATCAGAAGCTCGATTAGGGTAAAACCCTTTTCATTTTTTTTCAGCCGGAACTTGTCTAGCATAGTGTTACTCCTTTCATTGAGGAACATTTGAGTCAGGATGAACCGTTCAACCCGACTTGTTTAAGCATTGATATACTTTATTATTACTTTGCGCTGATTTATGCGGTTGCAGGTTGCGCCCGCCCATATTACCCGCAAATTGAATTTTTGCAACGTTATGTTGCGGTTATATCATCTGAATCTGTTTTTTGAACCGCGTTTAGGGTTTGTTAAGTACCTATACGTATAGCAATTTGTTTGCCAACTTCAGCGCAGATTGAATATAAACTAATGTCAGGCATTTAAGCGTTTCATTACATGATGTTACGTAGTTTCGTTATACTTGGATTTTAGAATACATATACTGTTGCATATGAGGATTGATTGCCAATAGTGACAATTTTTGTCAGCGAAAATGAGGTTTTTGCCGGGTTTTGTAACTGTGGCTTTTAGATGTAGGGGGCGATTCATGAATCGCCCTTTCGTGTGGTGGCGGGGATTTGGGCGATTCGTGAATCGCCCCTACCGGTTGTGGTGGTGGATGCGCGAACGTGGGCGATTCGTGAATCGCCCCTACCGGAATTTATTCTGAATCAATGTCATTGATTATTACACGGATCATGTCCGCCAAAGGCTTTATGTTGTGCTGACATACCCAGTAAATTTCTTCCGCGTCAATGTCAAAGTAATGGTGAGAAATTATATCGCGCATTCCCTTTGCTCCCTTCCAGTCTATTTGCGGATATTGGGGCAAAAGTTGGTGATGGGTAATTTTATCGACGTTCTTTAAACTTTCACCTATGGCGATGAGAAGCATACAGATGGAGTCGAGCTTTTCCATCCCCGCAGATGTATCGGTAAAACCTCCTACTGAGGTAACTGGTTCAAAACGCGTAAGCACCTTACGAGCAGCCTCTTCCATTTGGCACAAGACATGGCGCAGCAATTCTTTATTGTACATAGACAGCATCTTTTTCGATCTGTTTTTTTAGAAATGGATTCATGGTATCCCGCATGCGGATCACATCTACAGGAAGGTTCAGATCCTGTTCCAAATCGGCTTTTATATGCACCATAATATAGGGGTTCGGGGTTTTTATTTTAATCACTATGTCTACATCACTAGCTGAGTGACTTTGTCCGCGCGCGTAGGAACCAAATATGCCAAGTTGTTCAATGCCATACTTCTCCGCATTGCGGAGTTTGTATTCGCGCAGTTTGCGTAGCAGGGTTTCTCTGTTCATGCCGGCCTCTTAAGAATATTGGATATGGAGAATGTATAAATTGGTAGCATAGAATCAATCTATAATTATCAACGCATCGGCGCAGTATCAACCGTTATTCCCGCGTAGGCGGGAAAATGGCGCGAGACAACGTTGCATTGACCCCCCTCAATCCCCCCTATTTTATAGGGGGGGGAAGGCGAACGAAGTAGGGGCAATTCATGAATTGCCCTGTCTACGGGTGGTGGATGTGCGAACGTGGGCGATTCGTGAATCGCCCCTTGTATGTTGTCCTCAAGTCTAATCCGTCATTCCCGCGTAGGCGGGAATGATGCGAGACAACGTTGCATTGACCCCCCTCAATCCCCCCTATTTTATAGGGGGGAAGGCGAACGAAGTGAGCAGGGGGGTGTTTGTGTCACACCACCGAATGGCGCATTTACCCCCATTCTACAGACGTATCAACAACCCTCCCACATACTGCGGTTGGAGGTTTTCGGGCTTGAGTGCATAAAACTCATGCTCCCAGATGTCGAAGCAGAACTCGGAGAAGGCGCCGCTGCCGGGAGCGAGGGACTCGAGCCAGGCGTGGGTTTGTTGGCGCAATTCGGTAAAGTTGGCTTCGGCATGGAGTGCTTGGTGCAGGGTTTCTAGCTCTGCTGCGGGTATGGGTTCGGGGGTGGGATCGTGCCCGAGGATCTGGTTGGCGATGGCGGTTAAAAACAGCTCTGACAGGGTGACTTCGCTAGCTTGTGGCGGAATGCAGCCATCCATGTCAAGTTCGTCCGGGGCGGGGATATTGAAGACCCCTTTTGCGCCGAACAGTGGCAGCAGGGCTTCAATGGTGCTGAGTTCTGCGCTGACTGCCTCTACATCGTTATAATTGCGGAAGGGACGCTCATCCGCGCGGGTATCACTTTCAACTCCGGAGTAAAAGCGTGGCTTTGTCTGATTCAGGGCAGTTATCAGCGCCGCATTAGGGCCATCGAGATACGGTCCTGCTGGGGATTTACCCACGATGCGCGCACGACGTTGTAAGGCGGCAGTAAGGTTAAAACCAAGGCGGTACAGGCTTTGCAGGTATACCTGCTCGAACATTTCGGTGGCGCGGCTCACATCGCTACCAGCTAGATATCCTAGAGCAATATTTAGGTAATTGTACACATCTTCGAGGGATTCTTGCACTTGGGTTGAGTCGCCAATATCTACCTGATCGGCACTCATGGCGCGGTTGAGCAGGTAGGTCAGTTCCTGACACAGGGCGTCGTTCATACTGTTGCCCATAACGTCGGCGAGCAGATCGCGCGGATGGGTCACAGTGAGAGCAAAGCCTGGCACCGGCACCCCACTGTATTCTGGGGCGAAATCTGCCTGATCTTTGGTAAACGCTGCTGGATCGAACTCTTTTGGATCAAGCCAGGCACGGAGCTCGCGTGCTTCGTAGGTTTCGATAAAGCCCAGATCGGCCATGCGCCCATTGCGATCTCGATACACCTCTTCTTCAAACACCAGCTCGGTTTCATGGCGCACGGTTTCCATCACCTGCAGATATAGGCTTTGGCGTTCACTAAACAGCAAATCCAGCAGAGCTTCAATCCATTTGGCCTGTTCCGGGTCGCGGTATTCATATTCGTAGAGTTGATCGCGGCGCAGACGCGGTTCTTCGCGTTCATCGTCATCCAGGGCTTCAAGGCCACTGGTGATATGAAGTTGTTTTTTGAACAACAGCGCGAGCAGATCAAAATCCATCCCGTCGATGAGGCGCAGGGTATCTTCATTACTCATGCTCTGCAGTTGTTGGAGCCAGAACTGTGCATCAACCGCGTCCATGCTGTCTTCATGCCAGCAGTCCATATCTACAAATAAGGTTATCTGCTCGCTGCTGGCCATGCTCAACAGTTCGGGCACATCCGCTTCCCCCAGCTCTTTTACCAGAAGAAACAGATCCTGCGGTGGCATGGCCTGCACCAAGGCGGCGCTGTGGGTGCTGGCGATGATGGCCCTGTATTTATCGCGCCCGCTCAAACGGCGTAAATGTTCAAGCTCGGTATTCAGGGTTACGCTGTGGGGCGCAGACTTGACCAGACGCAGATGCGTTTTTTTGGTGTTTTTTTGCGGTGCCATAAGTGTACCTGCCCTTCTATTTTGTGGCGCATACGAACTACACCCTCAAGTTAAATATGAGTTAGTGCGAGGAATTATCAGAACTGATTGATGAGGTAAGTTTAGATGGAAGTAGGGTTGTGTGCAACGTTCATTTGTTGACTCTGCGCCATTCCCGCGTAGGCAGGAGACTAGAGGCTTTAAGATCACTGGATCCCCGCCTGCGCGGTGATGACGGGAAATACGAGAGGCTGATGGTGGATGGTAGGAACATACAGCTAAAACCTGCGCCAATGGTGACTAACAGCTACTTGCGGGATACCAGGATGCTCCTTCTCCCTCTGGGAGAAGGTTGGGATGAGGGCAAATTTTGATTCGCATGCCCCACTAACCCACACGTGAGGGTGGCCACTGCATCGACGCATGAAGTATACGCAGCACACGCACCCGCTCATCTTCAACATCGTAGATCAAGATATAATTCCGCTCTACTACCAACTCAAGGGTGCCGGTAACGCGGCCAAGTTTTCCCATGCCTGGGTAATCGATCAGGTGTGAAGTTTTTTCCGCAAATAACTCATCAAGAGCCAGTGCTGCAGCTGGATTATCAGCTTCGATATAGCTATAGATCCTGTCGCGATCCAGCGTTGCCTCAAGGGTCCACAACAATTCCATTATTCAGATGATTCAAGTAAACGGCGTGTTGCAGCGCGGCGATCCGCAAACCGGCTTTCAACCTCTGCCGCTGGAAGCAGGTTGCCTGCATTGGCCGAGTCCTGCCCCTTTTGCACCTGACAACGAAACCAAGCGGCGTGCGCGCGTTCGTCTTCTTGCTGCCGCACAAAATCACGCATGAAATCACGCAGGAGTTGTGCTGCACTGCGGTC
>JAVERW010000083.1:0-8585 GCA_034006915.1 Desulfuromonadaceae bacterium
CGGCAGATATAGAGCAGAACAGTATGCCCATGCAGGGCTTTAAAAGCTAGCTTTATTTTGATGATTAGCCTCCGTTGTAGATTTCTCCACTGTTGCGGGCATATTCCTGTAACAGCTCCGCGGCTTCAGTGCGGCAGATATCGCGGGTTATGCTGATGCCGCGCTGCTCTAAGCTGCTTACCCAGTGTTCTGGCTTATCCCCTTCGTCAAAACCTACGGCACGAGCATCTTGGTCGCGTGCGCCACATACCAGACGCTTCAGGCCGGCCCAGGGGATTGCTCCCAGGCACATGGCGCAAGGTTCGGTTGAGGTTACCAGTTCGTAGCCGCTGCCGGACTCAGGGTTGAGACTGAAGTTGCCCAGACGCTGCTGCGCCAGCATAATGGCAAACATTTCGGCGTGGAGCACGGAACAGTTCAGTGCCACCACTCGGTTGACTCCGGGCGCAATGAGTTCCCCTGAGTCAAGCGCGAAAATCGCAGCTGCGAACGGGCCGCCGCCATCGGCGATGTTACGGCGTGCTAACTCCAAAACCCAGTTCATTTTGGCCGCGTCTGCGGTAAATCTACTAGCCTTAGCGCTGTGTTCCAGCGCTGTTATCCATGGTGGTAGGCCGAAGCAAACCTTGTCCGCAGCAGCGGCTAAGCTGTGTATATCGTTTTGCATAGTGTCAATGCTCCGGAGTCAGCATGTGGGCGGGATCTAGAAGGCGATCCAGCGTCGCGGCATCAATGCCATCACGTAACGCTAGTTCGCGCAGGGTTGCGCCGCTTTGGTGTGCTTCCTTGGCCAGCCGCGCGGCGTGATCGTAACCGATTTGTGGCACTAACGCTGTTACCAAGGCCAGGCTCTTTTCCAGCAGATTGGAGCACCGCTTTGAGTCTGCTTCAATATCCATCAGACATTTGGTGTTGAACGCGGTTATGCCATTGCTTAATAATTCAATACTCTGGAGGGTATTGTACGCCATCACCGGCATCATCACGTTCAGCTCAAAGTTTCCGGCCAGAGCACAGGCAGTGACCGTGGCGTCATTACCTTGGACCTGGGCGCACACCTGCATAAGCGATTCGGCCATGACCGGATTGATCTTACCGGGCATAATGGAACTTCCGGGCTGTACCGCAGGCAGAATTAACTCACCAATACCACAGCGCGGACCACTGGCCAGAAAACGGATATCGTTGACTATTTTGAACAGACTGACGCTGCAGTTTTTCAAGGCTGTACTGACGCTGACCACCGCATCCTTACTCCCCTGTGCTTCAAAATGGTTGCGAGCTTCTCTGAATTCAAGGCCGGTGTTCGCAGCTATGTCTTTAATAGTGCGCGGTGCGAACTCCACGTGGGTGTTGAGGCCAGTGCCCACCGCGGTACCTCCAAGGGGTAGTTCAAGCAATCCTTGTGTGGCGTGTTGCAAGCGTTCGATACCAAGCTCGATCTGGCGCGCATAACCGGAAAACACCTGCCCCAAGGTAATTGGGGTCGCGTCCTGCAGATGAGTGCGCCCGATCTTGATTATATCCCTGAACTGTTCCTGCTTCTTCATCAGACTGACGTGCAGTTCTTGTAACGCCGGGAACAGCATTGCATGTAATTGCTCGGCGCAGGCAATGTGGATGGCACTGGGGAACACATCATTGCTCGATTGCCCCATATTGACGTGATCGTTGGGATGGATCTTTTCTGATTTTTTATCCAGATTGAGCAAGGTCGTGGCCCGGTTAGCAATAACTTCGTTGCTATTCATGTTGCTGCTGGTGCCAGATCCAGTCTGGAAGATATCCACCGGGAATTCGCGGTCGTGGATCCCATCTATAACTTCGGAGGCAGCAGCCTGTATGGCATCAGCCACATCCTTATTCAGCAGTCCCAGTGCGTTGTTGTTTTTTGCCGCATGTTTTTTGATAAGCCCGAGGGCGCGTAGCATGGGGCGTGGCAGGCAGATGCCCGAGATGGGAAAGTTATCAATAGCGCGCGCGGTTTGGGCTCCGTATAGAGCTTGAGCCGGCACCTGCATGGTACCGAGAGAGTCGGATTCAGTACGGGTTTTGTGCATAGGGTACATCCTTTAGTCAGGGTGTTTAAGTTAGGGTAACGATGGGTATATATGGTTTTATCGTTTTATTTAGTGTGGGATTGCGGGTGAAAACAATTATGAGCATAAATGCTATCTGTATGTTTGGTAAACATGACTTTCTCTTCCGCAGGGTTGCACCTCCGCGCGCATTCCTAGGCTCAAGATGGCATCGAAACTATCAATCAAAATTCATTTAAGCTAAAATAAACGCATGGAAACCTTAGCCTTACTGTTAATTCTATGTTCCGCCCTGATGCACGCCCTATGGAATCTGCTGGTAAAGCAGAGTCACGACAAGACGGTGTTCATTTGGTGGATGTTCCTCAATGCGTGGATATTGATGACACTGGTGCTGTGTTTGCGCTCTGGAGCGTTGGTCATCACCTCTGAGCTGGTGTGGCTCTGCGCGGTCGCCGCAGTGTGCTTTGTATTGTACCACTGGCTTGGCGGATATGCCTACCGCAGCGGTGATCTCTCGATAACATATCCTCTGGTGCAGACGTCTATGTTGTATGTACCCCTGTGGGGTGTCCTTATTCTGGGAGAGCATCTCAGCGCTGCGGGGATTGCGGGCATAGGTCTCATCGCCGTGGGCGCCTACGGGATTCAGTTACGGCGCTTGAGCTGGCGTGATGCACTGTATCCACTCACCTGTCTGCGGGATCGCGCGGTACGTGCGGCTTTATTGGCCGGGTTTATCTATTCCATCGGCGCGGTGCTGGATAAAATAGGGGTCGATTCCTACCCAACCTTTGATTTTACCTATGTGTTGGTGTTCTTCATGCTGGTATTCATGTCGCTCAATCTGCTGCGCCCCTGCTACCGTGGGCGGATTATGGCCGAAGCTCGCCACCATCCACGTTTGGTACTGATTTCCGGCCCGGTTATCATGGCTTCGTTTCTGAGCTTCCGCTTTGGCTTGAGCCTGGCACCAGTGAGTTACGCAGTACCCGTGCGTCAGGTGAGCTTGTTGATAGGTGTTGGTATTGGGCTGGTGTTTTTGGGGGAAACCTGTGGGCGCATCCGGCTGGGTTTCGCTACCTTGATTCTACTGGGCGTTTTTTGCATCTGGCACGGTTGAAATTAACGTGGATTGGGTCTTTATCAGTCCATGGCAGTTTCGCGCAGCGCCTTTTCGAAGGCCTGCTGCATCGACATGGGTTGAATGTCGGGAAAATATTTAGCAGCATTATTGTTGGTGGCGATGGTCTCTGACTTCAGGCCGTCGACCAGAGCCGAGGCGATATTGAACGGTACTCTAGTGATAAATACCAGCCAATACGAGGATAGACGCGGACTGAAGAAAGGGAGTGGGAGTAGCCATCGCTTCAGCCTCATGCTAGTCGCGGCCTGTTGCATCAGCCCTTTAAAGTCGGTGATGTCCGTGCCTATATCCACCCGAACGTTTTCTTGCAAATCCAGATCGATAGAGGCTTCAAGATAGCTTAAAACATCATCTACGGCGATGGGTTGGGTTTTTGTTGAGACCCACTTCGGGGTGATCATAAAGGGTAGTTTGCGGGTCAGATCTTGGATTATGTTGAAGCTGGCACTCCCAGCTCCAAGGATAACCCCGGCGCGCAACCACAGGGTGCGGGGGTCACCGGGAGTGGTGGCGCTGAGGATTTCGCCCGTTTCGATCCGGCTCAGCAGATGTTCACTGGCATTTGCGCGCTCGCCGAGTCCACCTAAGTATACAATTTTCTTTACTCCAGCGGCCTCAGCGGCGGTGCGAAAATTTTTCGCACTCAGGCGGTCTCTGCTGGCGTAATCATCCCCGGCTCCCATGGAATGGATAAGATAGAAGGCAGTGTCTATCCCGGTTAGGGCGTTTTGCAGTGCGTCCTGGTCGAAGGTGTCGCCTTTAACTATATCGGTTCCCTGCCTGGCGGCAGCACTTATGCGGGTGGGATCGCGCACCAGCAGATGCAGGTGCAGATCACTGCGGGGAAGCAGGCGCTGTTTGAGTTTGCGTCCGATATAGCCGGTGGCACCGGTAATGAGAATCTGTTTTTTCTCTGCCTGATTAAGCCTGGGGTGCATGGATTTTCCCTCTTTAAAGGCACGCTTGGGCTCACCTGCGTAAGCTTTGTTTCAATGCTTGGTGGTGTTGTCTTTTGCGCCAACAAGCCAATAGGCGACAGCCAGTCCGACAATTACTCCACCATTTGTCATAAGTTCGTGGGCTTTTTCAGCGTTTAAATAAATCCCTGTTCTTTGTGCTTGGCGGCAATGGCTTCTGCCAGTTTCTGCAGGGAATCGAAGACCTCCTGCGTGGGGTAACCTTTTGCAAGCACTGGCTCAATAACTTCTACTTTGAGGTTTGGAATCATCCCCGCTAAGGTATCTACGGTTTTACCCCCCCAGCCGTACGAGCCGATTATCGATAGGTATTTTGCGCGTGGGCGCAGGGCATTGGCTAAAAAAGTGCAGTATACCGCAGATGGATGCGGGCCAGCCAGAACCGTTGGGGTGCCGATAACGATTGTCCCGGCGTCGACCAGGGTTATCGCCAACTTCCCGATATCGGTAACGGTCAAATTGAACAGTTCGACCTTGACCCCCAGATCGACCAAGGCTGAAACAAGAAAATTCACCATTGTATGGGTGCTCTGATGCATAGAAACATACGGCAGTACTACAATGTTTTTCAGCGTGCCATTAACCCAATCTTTATACGCATCCAAGATGAAGGCTGGGCGGTTATACAGCGGGCCGTGGCTTGGGGCTATAATGTCAATGGCGTAGGAATCAAGTTTTTCCAGATGTTTTTTGATCATCGATTGAAAAGGCATCATGATCTCGGCGTAGTAGCGTTTCGCTGCTTCATAGGTGCGCGCTTCGTCGGTAACAAAAAGATCCGTAGTGGCGACGTGGGACCCAAAGAAGTCACAACTGAAGAGAATTTTATCTTCTTTGAGATAGGCCACCATGGTTTCGGGCCAATGCACCCAAGGCATATGGATGAATTCGAGGGTTTTGTCCCCAAGGCTTAGAGTTTCTCCATCGGCAACTGTGACAATGGAATCTTCAGCGATATCGAGGAGATCTATCAGCATCCCTTTGGCCTTGGGAGTGGTAATTAATTTTGCGTTCGGATATTTGGCCAATACCGCCGGGATACTCCCGGAGTGGTCCTGCTCGGCGTGTAGGGAAATGAGATAGTCGAGCTTGGTGACATCCTTGAGCTGATTTTCCAGCTCAAGGAAAAACGGCCCCTCAACGGTATCAATAAGAGCGGTTTTTTCGCTCCCCTCAAGCAAAAAAGCATTGTAACTTGTTCCGTCCGGCAGGGGGATGAGTTCATCAAAGAGGCGCGAATTCCAGTCTATACTTCCCATCCAGTGGATTTTTTCTTTTATTTTTCGCGGATTCATCACGTTCTCCTGTTGGTTGGTTTTTTGGCCTAGATAATATCCTCGCAGATCGTGCCTCTGCTGCATTTCGACTTTAGCTTAAATTTACTGAGGTGCAAATTTAAGGTGAGTATCTTACACGTGGTTGAGCAGTTTGAGTTCCTTGGGATGAGGGTTCAGGTACACCTGTTCCTGCAGATATTCCTGCTTGAATTTACGCACAAAGTGGTTGATTAAGGTAACCGGAACGATCAGCGGCACCATCCCCTGTTTGTAGCTGTGAATAAGTTCAAGGGATTCCTGCTTTTCATCGCTGCTCAGATCGTGCTTAAAATATCCCATAATATGCTGCAACACATTGGTGTGCTTGTTCAGGGTTGTTTTTAGCTCCAGAGCTTTAAGGAGTAGGGTGCGGTATTCGGCCAAAAACTCTGCCAGCGACAGGGTTTTACCATGTGCCACCAAGCGCCCCATCTCCCGGTAAATCTTTTCGCTGTGGGATAATATGAGGAGTTTATGTCGCGTATGGAATTTTACTACCGCACCATAGGTGGGGTTGGTCTCCAGACAGCGGCGAAAACGCTGCAAGGTGAAGATTCGGGTTATGAAGTTTTCCCGCAGAGCGGCATCAATCAGGCGCCCTTCTTCTTCCACGGGCAGGAGGGGAAAGTGCTCTATGAAGGCCGCAGCAAACAGCCCAACGCCGTCTTTATGCGGCATCCCTTTTGCAGCATAGACCTTGACCCGTTCCATGCCGCAGCTTGGTGAGTTGGCTTTGAACACAAAGCCGTCAAGGTTTTCTGCCTCTAACTCTTTAACGCGGTGCTGAGCCCAGTTGTGCATGCTTTCGGTGATATCTTCTCCGGTTTTGGAAAAAACCATACTCACTGCAGCAGAATCTGCATCCACTAGGCGTAGCGTCGGGCGAGGAATAGGTAGACCAACCTCCACCTCAGCGCAGACCGGGACATATTCTACATATGGTGCCAAGGTGTCGTGCAGGTAGCGATTGAGTTTATGCCCCCCATCAAAACGGACCTGATTCCCGAGGAGGCAAGAGCTTATTCCTAAGCGAATTTTGTTCTCCATAGACCTTGTAACCTTTGTTTCCATTTAAGAGTATTCGATCTGTTGGCGGAGCGTCTAGGCAAAGAAGGATATGGCCCTTAATAGTAACTTATCTGAACAAAAATGCCAGCATTGGTTCTTCTTCTTTTTTAGCTTCAAAAACCAGGGGAGATATCTGTATGCTTAATTCTTGTGCCATCAATTGCTCTGTGTTAGTGCCCTGCTTACATCTTACTTTAGGAGTTTTTAAAATATGTTTTGGCTGATGTACCTCCTTACTGGGGCTTTTATAGGGATTCTGGCGGGATTGTTTGGAGTCGGAGGGGGGATTATCGTGGTTCCCATGCTGGCGTTTTTGTTTACGCTGCAACAGTTTCCCGAGGGTTATATTCTCCACTTGGCGCTGGGAACTTCTCTGGCCACCATCGCCTTCACCTCTGTATCGAGTTTCCGCTCTCACCATGCGCGGGGCGCGGTTTTGTGGCCGGTGGTGCGTATCATTACCCCGGGTATCTTATGTGGTACTTTTTTGGGTACTTGGGTTGCGGCACAGCTCAGTAGTAGATTGTTGAGCATAATGTTCATGCTGTTTATTTTCTATGTAGCTGCACGCATGTTTCTGAATGTGCGCCCGCAGCCGAAACATACCCTGCCTGGGACTGTGGGGATGTTTGGCATGGGGACCCTGATTGGTGGGATTTCGAGTCTGGTGGGTATTGGCGGCGGCAGTTTGTCGGTTCCGTTTCTGATCCGCTCGAATCAGCCTGTGTACAGCGCAGTGGGAACTTCAGCTGCCATCGGCTTCCCCATCGCATTGGCCGGGAGCATCGGTTATCTACTCAACGGGTTGGCAACACCGGGCTTGCCCCAGTGGAGTCTGGGGTTTATCTATGTGCCAGCGCTGGTGGGGATTGCTTTTGCCAGCGTATTGACCGCTCCCTTGGGTGTACGCTTGGCGCATAGCCTGCCAGTAGAGCGCTTGAAGAAGCTGTTTGCTGTTTTTCTGCTCCTTATGGGGATACGCATGCTGCTTGGTTTTTTGTAATTGTATCTTCGACCTATTTTATTCCAGCGCGCCGGTTTGTTGAGGCGCTGCGCTGTGAGCGAAATGTCCGGTGGCCAGAAAATCTAATATCGCGTTTAGGGTCGCCTTCCGGTGGTGGATACTGGTGTGGCTGAAGGGGACGACCAATACTGCGTCTGCATCGGGAGCAATGGCGGAGGTAGCAGGTACGCGACCATCGCTGTTTTCAGGAATGAATAACTTCCCGATGGAGAGCGAATAAATGCGCGAGAGGTAGTCTCCAACAATAACTCCAATTCGGATATCTGTAGCAATGCCTTGGTTACCAACCAGATGCAGCAACGGCGCCGCGTAGGTGTTGGAAGGTGTTGAGCGCAGCTGTTTAACAGCGGGGAATATTGCGCCATACCGTGGAATGTTTAGCATTATGTCAGCCAACGGTGTGCCCTGATGCGGGGTGGCGATAAAAACGCAATGGGTGACATTGGCGCGTGAATTTACGTGCGCCAGAAATGTGCGTACCACTAGACCGCCCATGCTGTGCGCGATAAAAACCACGCGCTTCACCTTCTTCATGGGTAGCTCGATCTGCTGCTGTAGGGCGCTGACTTGATCTTCAAGGGTGCCCCGCGTGCTGGGTAGATTGACCCGCAGGGTCTGATAGCTGTGCTCCTGTAACCCGTGGTCCAAAAAAGCCATGTCGCGGCGGGTACGGAAAAACCCATGCACCAGGATGGCTAGGCAATCATTCGGATGAGTGCCCGACAGGTCAGGTTCCGACATGGATACCCTATCTTTTGAAAACGGGTTCAACGCTTGAATCCGCGCAATTTGGTTTTAGTTGTTTCCATGGTTGTCCTCCGCTGGCAGTTTTGGCGTTGGTCTTGTGCGTAGGACGGTAGGGGCGATTCATGGATCGCCCCTCATGGATCGCCCCTTGTATGTTATGCGTAAGTAAAATCCGTCATTCCCACGTAGGCGGGAATGACGATAGATTTGCCGGGAATGACGGTGCCTGCGCCGCAAATCACCCCCCTGCTCGCTGCGCTCACCTTC
>JAVERW010000084.1:0-8461 GCA_034006915.1 Desulfuromonadaceae bacterium
TGTCTGATAGACCACAGCCGATGTGATCGGGCACAATAACACGGTGGGTACTGGCCATAGCAACAGCGAGGTTGCGATAGTAGAAGCACCAGCTCGGGTTGCCGTGCAGCATCACTACCGTTTCACCTTCTCCGGCGTCAAGATAGTGGAGGTTCAGACCATTGGCTAATTTGGCATATTTCCCCGGAACAGGTAAAAGTCGTTTCACCACTCAACTCCTAGCATCATGCAGTTCAGGCCACTGCCTATCCCCAAAAAAGCAACTGTTTGCCCCGGCCTGATATGGCCGCGCTCCGCCCCGATGGCTGCAGTAATCGGCAACGAAACCGTACCAATGTTGCCGAGGAAGCTATAGGTGGCAAAGTCCTTTTCTAGCGGGATCCCAAGACTGCGTAAAATAGTTTTCTGGTGCGATTCCCCTACCTGATGGCACACCACGCGCTCCACATCAGCTCCGCTCCATTGCATAACTGCGAGAAAATCATCCCAAGTCTGTTTTCCGAGCTCGACGCCGTTATTCAGTACCGCAACTGCATCCGTGTCCATAAACTGGGCAAACAGATCCTCACCGGCCGGCTCAACCCCCCAGCGACACAGTTCGTGGAATTGGGGCGCACTGCGAGTAGCCGCGCCTAGGATTTTATGCGCCTCGTTGGCACCCAGCGACCCATCTGAAAGAATCAAGGCCACAGCCCCGGAGCCACCAGTGAGGGTTGCCACTGAACGGGCAAAGAAAGCCATATCCTCGCGCGCCAGCAGACGACGGATGACTGTTTCATTCAGTTCACGCGCACTTTCACATGAAACCACCATTCCGGCACGGATCTGTCTAAGTTCGATGCGGTTGGCGATATCAATAATGCCATTGAGCACTCCAAGACATGCGTTACTGATATCGTATATATACGCATCCCCTCCAACGTCCAGAGCGTGTGCAACACGACATGCCGTAGCGGGTTCATATAATTCGCGACACACCCCAGTATATACCAGTGCCCCGATATCCTGCGCGGCAATGCCGGACTGCTGTAAGGCCTTTTCCCCGGCCGCTATCGCGCCCTGTGATAATTCGATTCCAGGTAACCACCAGCGGCGCTCCCGAATACCGGTCAGAGCCTGCAACTGACCATGCTGTATGTGGAGTTTTTCATACATAGCAGCAAGTTGCTGTTCAATTTCAAGGGAAGTAACTACCACAGGAGGAAGTTCGTAGCAGATACTGTTCAGGTACACGTTATTATATTTCATAGATGGTATTTCATAGGTGGTTTTAGTTCATGGATAGTGTAGATGGTGTGGATAAATCAGGCTACAAGATAGGCATTGACGAGATTGCGCCCACCTGAATTTAACCATTTATTGCCAATGGAATACAGTCGTTGTTCTTTGATCTTCTGATAAAACTGTTTATAGCATCTAGCCGCATACCTAGTCTCTTCCGGTGTCCAGCGACACTCTGGGTTCAGGTGTAACATATCCAGCAAGCGCCTTTCCTCACTGTCCTGCGGCAAGCACATGACGTAACTGATAGTCCAGTCGAGCAGCGTAGGCGGATTAGATGGGGGATGGTGCAGATGCTGGCCACTCTGAAGAACGGCTACTTTTAAGTTGTTCTGGCGCAATACAGCTTTTGCTAAAATATAAACTGCCTTCTGTTCTGGTTTTACCAACATGGCTTAGGACCTTTTAAGTCTTTACTACTTTTTAAGTATACTGGAAGTATATTATCCTTGGATGTCAATGGGATTCAGGCGCGCGCGTATACTCGCAGAAAGGGTACGGTAGTGCAAGCAAATAGGCCCCAACAGCGTCTGCATTTCCGCCTCAGACCGGTGCAAATGCACCTTGCTGTAGATCCTACTTTTAGTGGGGCAAATCAAGGGAACATGTACTCAGGACACATATGCAATTTTTGCTTTGGCGCGTTGCACAGTGCGCTGGTACTTCACTGCCGGTTTACCAAAAGCCATAACATAGCCAATGACATGATCATCCGGAATCCCCAGAATAGAACGCAGCTCTGGGGCTATATCACGAATCGCCCACAGACCAAGTCCACCCCATAGGGTTCCAACTCCAGAAGCAGCGGCATACAATTCAAAAGTAACCAGAGCGATTATAGCATCGGTCTGCGGGGTGGGCAGTTTAGCCGGAGCCGAGGTCACGACCAGATGGGGTGCGTTATGAAAGAGTAGATCAAGCCCTTTTTCATCCCACAGACGGACAAAATCAACAAAATAACCTCTTTTTTCCGGCAACTTCCCCTGTTTAATTACTTCCCTTAGGGCTTCGATACAGCGGTGTCGAAACTTGTCCATAGTGGTACGATCTTTTATTACATGAAAATGTACTTGTTGTACATTTACGCCCGTGGGGGCATGGCTAGCCACCTCCAGCAGGTGCTCAATGAAATCCTGATTCAGGTCTGCTTGAGCAAACTGGCGCACACTGCGCCGCCCCTTAATCAAGGTCTGCAGTGCCTTCGTATCTGGCAGGTGACCAGGGATGGACATACTTAGCTGTGGAGAGTGCCCACCGATGGACAGGGCGGCATGTGGGCAGATTGCCATACAGTGCTGGCAATCGAAGCATATTTCTTCTTTTTCGGGCGGAATATAAGGAAACGCATCCGCACCGACATCGAGGTGGATGATATTGCGCGGACAATCAGCTACACACAATCCGCACTGATCGCATTTACTTTGGTCAATCGTGAATTTAAGCATATAAATAGCTCCTTTTTGTAGCATAATTTCTGATTGTGGTCTGCATGCTGAGATGCATGCAGCTGCACGCAAAAGAGTTGCGAAACAAAGAGAGAAAAGGCCAATACGTGCACGAAATGTGCTGAAAACGAAGAATGGAAAAACAACTATTATTTTGCTATCTTAGCAAGAGATACAAACCTCTGTCCAGTGCTCTGCAGAAACACAATCATGGCAATACGCAGAGTAAATGTGTAAGGAAAATAGGTTAATGAAATATATAGCATATGCCATATGGGGCGGGCTCGGAATCTGCCTGTCACTAGGGGTGATTTTGTCTGTGTATGCGAAGTTTCGCGCTTACAAAGACCGCATAAGGACAGCTGAGCCTCTGGCACCAGAACCCGACCTGCCCATCTTGAGTGAAAAACGCTGGAGCCAACTGGTGGATATGCTCCACCTGCAAGATTGTACCGTTCCTGTCGATGCGGCGGAACGTGTTGTGTGGGCACATGACAATTTGGGTATTGAGAAAGATTGGCTGCAAGGGTGGGATTCAGCCATGTATCCGCTCCTGAGCTTTCACAATGCAGTTGGAAAAGGAATAGAGTTTATCCACACTTTAAAACAGCAGCACATCGGAATTGTTCTATATGTGGTAAAAACATGCGGTACCCCACTTGCTGAGGATATTATGGAAGCAGGAGCAGTGCTGTGTTTTGCCACCCCTGCAGGTATTGCAGGGTGTAGCGCGCAGCATTTTTACCCAGTAAATGTGTACTGGGAGTGGGGTTACCCACCTGAGCGGGTGCAGTGCTCCCAGATCATCTACGCAGCCATACAGACGGACATTGAGGTCAGGGGGGTGGAAGTGGAGCAGGGAGATATGTATGCGCTGCTCGAAGGCAAAAACATACCTTCCGCGTTAGTGCAGAATACTACTTCAAGTTGGGACCCGTGTAGTGTAGCCAGCGCCGGAGAAGATCTGTGCGCAGTGAAAAAAGGGATGGTGTCTGCGCAGGATCTAAAGCAACAACTAGGGAGCGGGTCTGAAACTCACATATCTTAAAACTCAAAAAATAGGACACTAGCGCTCTAGTCAAACCTAGCCCAGATATTGAAGCTTCATATCTGCGACCATCTGCCCAAGTTCGCGCTCAATTGCTTCAGCATCTCCAGTGTTTAGTTCCAGCAGGCGGCGTAGGTGGGCCATGCTGTCTGCATCGATCTTGGTAAACTCAAACCCCAACGCACGGCTCTTAAGGTCGCAATGACTTGGCCTGACATTAACAATTATGTGCACATCGTCTGATAACGGTAGGCGTATGCGCCAGTTCTGCTCTGTCGTATCCCCTACAGGCATCTCTTCGAGCTTTATCAATATCCCTTTCATAGAAATATCGATGACCACCCCTGGGTATATTCTGTTTGCGTGGGTAATCTCAACCTCTTCAAGAAAACTAACCCGTTTATAGTGGCGTTTTTCTTTCATAATATTCTCCCTCACCTCTACTTAAACGTATCCATGACTCCACAGCCTTGTTTACCTGATACCAACAGCATGTCGTGCCTCGCATATTAACATGCAGGGCAAACAAAAACAGGGTAGAGGTTGCAGCAGTGGCATTTTAATTTGCTTCAACATGTGGCTAAATCCACCCACATAGTTTTTTATCTAGATCAGAATATTTTCGCTTGACCTACCACTAAATTGTCATTAGTATCGGCCGCTCTTGGGGTGTCGCCAAGCGGTAAGGCAACGGACTCTGACTCCGTCATTCGGGGGTTCAAATCCTCCCACCCCAGCCAGAATTAATACAAAAATGTGCGCTCTTCGTCTAGCCTGGTCCAGGACACCGCCCTTTCACGGCGGCGACAGGGGTTCAAATCCCCTAGGGCGTACCATTTGGCAAAAGCCCCACCAACGTTTATGTCGGTGGGGCTTTTTTATTCTCGCTCAACAACATTCCATATCGACGCAGATATGGTTTAAGGCTTTTCAACTGCCTGATTTTATTCAGCATCATTTCCCCGCCTTTGTTTCTCATGCCACTGCACCACCTTTTCGAGAAAGTCCTTATACAGACGTATTTCGTCAGACTCTATACCCCCAGCCTGGGATGAGGTCTCCAGTTGGAAAACTTCTTGGGGGATACCGCCATATTCCTCCTGACAGCAGGCGTTGAGCGAGTTACTTATTCGCCATAGAAACCCATCCGTCCCTTCTATCATCCGTATGCGCTGAAGTATTTCGTAAGTAATGATGGTCTCCAACTTGCGCTGATGCCTGGCCGCAAAAAAGTAAAATAAAATTCCCGTTATAAGCAGCACAAATACTGGGGTGCTTCCACCAATGGTTTTTGGCGTCACAAGTTCGGCAACCAAAAAGGCAAACCCAATAATAATAAAGCAAGAACCTAGCCCAACAAGGGAGTAGGTTGTCATGGCTCTTTTTTTCAGAACCTTATCGTAGTCGAGTGAGTCGAAATCCAGATCGCTGGCGATATCAAGAAAGATTTGCTCATCTGCATATGATGGGGGCATAAGTACTCTTCACGTTGACAGGGGTTGGCTAAAGCGTTAAAAAATACGAACTAATACCTTGGATCATACCGTTTGCTGGAGAATTATTATGAGTGTTTTTATCGTAGCGGGGCTTATGGCTCTGCTTATGCTGGTTTACATGGTAGCAGTGCTTGGAGCCTTACCCTGGTTTATCTATATCCCTTTTATCCTGCTCTTTGTGCTGGCGTTTTTCTGGGGCAGAATACGCTCCATCTTGCCACGATTCAATGCGTCATCCTCTGCTGCAGGTACAGAGCGCAGCCGGGCAGGGGTAATGCGCAGCAAAAAAACCCGCAGAGGGGGCAAAAGAGGAAAAAGAAATGGCAAGCGTATGTAGCTGAGGCGCTAAGTTTCTGCCGTGCTCAGCGTCGGTACCCAGTATAGTGACGCTGCATGAAGGTCCCAACCGAAAAGGCGGCAGCAGGTATACGGTTTAGTGTTCGTGACAGCCGCTGCACTTGATCGGACCAGCTCCACTTTCTTGATGGCAGGTGCGACACAGCGCATGAAACTCCTTCCGGTTTTTGTCAATGCGTGTGGGTGGCTCGGTAGGGTGGCAGGTGGCACAACTAACAAACTGGCTGTGCTCTGCATGGTTGAAGGCCACCTGACCGTATTTGTTCTGCATCACAATAGTATAGATAGAGGTGCGCTCCGGCGTTGGCTGGGCGTACATTTGCGTTTCCGCACCAGATTTGGTTGCAGTTGCAGTACTGGGGTATGTCTGCACCAGAGTAACTGTCCCAGTTTTTTCTATAGCGTCGTCCTCCGCTGATTCAAGCGCATATTGTTCCATCCCTTGTTTCTGGGCTATGTGCTCTTCAACTTGTTTGACACCGGTATTGATGCTAGCTGCTTGAGTGGAGTTGGAAGTTTTTTCTTCCTCGCTGGCGCCGCAGGCACTTATAAGTAGGAGCAATATTGAAACAAAAGCCAAATACCGCAGTTTGAGCATAATCCACTTCTCCATGGATGTAGTTGACGAGCTAGAGAGCATTTTTTTGAAATTTTAAGTTAATGTTACGCTAAAACTTTTATCTACTAAGTATATATTTTGACTATAAAATCATGCATGGAATATATGATCTTATCGTCTACCCTTAGCAACCCATTTGCGGTGATGGTGCGCTGGGCTTCATCAATGTGGGTTATTACCGCTTCCACACCGATGTGTTTGTTAGCAGGAATGATCTGGCCGCGATACGACCAATGGTGTTCCGTATTCAAGGCCGTGCATTCAAAGGTGGTGGCTTCATTTCCACCCCAGCGGCGTACTGCTGCATATTTAATCAATTGGATAAAGGATTCAAGCCCCAACGAGCCGGGACAGACCGGGTCTTGATAAAAGTGGGCGTCAAAGAACCACTCCTCTGGATTGACTACTTTAGATGCACGCAGATATCCGAGCCCTTGCGGGCCCCCATCACTGATATACATATCTATATTATCCAGCATGCGCAACTGCACATCTGGGAACGGCGCTTGGGTCGGGTACGAGCCGGGGACTTCACCACGCTGTTGTTCAGGTAATTGCGCAACATACGGAGTGGCTCCTTGAATCCCCACTTGATTGGCCAGCGCCGCCTTACTGAAAAATCCAAACACGGTGTCGCCTCGGTACACCGGGCCATCAGAGTCTGACACCTCAAAGTCGTAGCATTGGATAATCATCCCTGCGCTGCTGGAAACCCGCGTCGGCTTAACCTGGATAGTCAGGGTGCCGCTATCTCTAGTAACCGGGCGCAGCTTCATCGCATTGCCGTCCAGGTTACGGAAACACAGGTCAATAGTACTGGTCAGGGCCGAGCCCATGTATGCCGCCATCCAACCGCAGGGTTGAAGGGCGATTTCCAGCAAAATACTCAGAGGCATATTGTCGGAGCGATCCTGCGCAAAATACCAAGCATCAAAAGGAATATCGTACTGCGCCTCTATCCCGCCACCGGCGATCATCTTCCACGGCGTAGCATCAATGGCGGTGATGCGATCGAGAAACTGAAATGGCGGCCGGGGCAGGCGCGCAATCCGACGCTCTGAATCAAAAACGCGGTACGGTTCGCCAAAGGCCTCGGATGGATTACCATTCGAGAACGCCAGAATCTTGGCGTAGTCATACAGGGCTGGTTTTGCAGATGCCGACTTTCCCGTCTTTGCTTTTATAACCGCCGCGCCATCCATCGAGCTGCCCATCGAACTGCTGTGTTTAAGCTGCGAGCTTACCCCTGAAGTTGCAGCATTCCAGCGTGCCTCCATGGCATTTCGATCCAGCCCACTGAGCTGGATGGTCATGTTGGTAATTTCGACAATGGGTTTGCCATCGGCATACATCAGCGCATCGACAATGGCGTATGGTTCCGGACGATAGCCGAGCTCCTTTACATTGACTTCATACGTCGCGACTTTGGTGGTTTCGGTCACTTGGCCGCGACATTTTAGCTGACTTTCGATGCCGGGGATCGGTTCCCAGTGTCCTTCACCTTCTGCCGTCACCCAGCCCATGCGCATGAGGAATACCCGCAGCGTATGCAGGCAACATTCATACATAAGGGTGCCAGGCATGACGTTATCATCGCAGAAGTGGCAGGTAAGAAACCAGTCATCGGGCTGGATATCCATCTCAGCTTTGATCTGCCCAATTCCATAGCGTCCGCCAGTTGGATCCACATGAATCACCCGATCCACCAGCTCCAGATGTCCACCCGGCAAGGTGTAGGGATGTTCAATCGGCAGACGCGCAAATTCCGGGCCGAAGCAGGCAGCCAGATCACCCCCACGCAGCGCTTGAATCTGAGAGGCGGAATACTGCTCCACTGTATGCATTGGGACCAACTCGTGCCAATCAGTGGAGCGTTTTCCTTGCATGGGGCGTAGATCGAGCTCGGTATGCACTACGCCGCGCCCATCGTTGAGCTGTGCTGCGCTGAAGAACCCCGCACAGCCATCATGCATGCTCATCAGGGGTTTACCGTTAACGCTGCTTTCATAGTTGAATTTAAACAGCCACGTATCTCCCTGGCGGAAGAAACGCTCTATGTAGATGTCGTAGCGAATCACATCACCGGGTTTGGGTAGAGAACTGTGGAACTTCACCACCGCATCCAGCAGACGATATACCGCTTTCCCTTTGGTCTGCAGGTCTGCCCCAAGATAGGCGGATAAAAATAGATCGGCCTGACCCGCTTCCACCGCTA
>JAVERW010000085.1:0-8437 GCA_034006915.1 Desulfuromonadaceae bacterium
TACCATGTCACCATAAAACCTCGAACTTAACCCTGTAAACAAGGGCCTGCCAATGACCATGCCACGCTCCAGCCTTGTATCTCTGTCTGATACCCCTTGGTACCATGTAAATACTATAGGACACCCACAAAGTTGACGTAAGATCACTTATGCGGCATAATGTGTGTATCTGCTCAGAATCGATAAATTCTTCGACAGCAAAGGAGTATGTCCATGACCATGCCCCGCTCCAGCCTGATTTCACTAACGGATACCCCCTGGTACCATGTCAAATACTATAGGACACCCACAAAGTTGACGTAAGATCACTTATGCGGCATAATTATCAATAATAAATGTCGAACAAGATTGCAGGGTAGAGGAAGCGCTGGTACCTTTTATCCACGCAGATAATGGACTAATCCCTCAGAAATTGAACAACGGAGAAACCATGCCAACTATCAGTATGTTTTACGGTATCTTGGTGACCTTGTTTTACGAAGATAATAAGCGACACCACACACCGCATTTCCATGTGCGTTATCAGGGATCCAAAGCTTCAATTGCGATAGATGATGGTCGCGTACTTGCTGGAGCCATTCCGGGTAAGCAGTTGAAGTTAGTTCATAACACTCTATAGGACACCCACAAAGTTTACATAGGATCTCTTATTCGACAGCTGTTGCAGGCCAACTATATTTCTTTGAAAATCTGCCGAGGTTGACAATTAGGGAAGGTGCTGCCATATTTAACATATGAATGTGAAACAGAAAGATAATCTGGCAAAATTTTCATACGACCTTGGGAAGATTGTCCTTGCCATAACTGTCATCACTCCATTGGCTAAGTCAGAAGCGTTCCATTTTTTATCGACTACCCTTGGACTGATGGCCAGCGCCAGCGTTGTATATTTTGGGTATTTCCTTGACTCGTTGGAGGTGAGAGATGACAACATTTAACATCGTTATGATTCTGTTAATAGTCCTGTCGATAGGTGGTATCTATTGGATCAAGCACACTAAGCAGTTTAAAAAGCACGACAAATCTTGACCGCGCAACACTATTAGTCGTCCACAAAGTTAGCGTATTGTTCTAGCATAGCCCTCACTTGGTTACTGCACCATGTGGGGGCTTTGTTTATTGGTGGGCGTAGCATGGCATCTTGTTTAAAAACCACTATTAGAACACTTAAGGACACCCATAAAGCATAACAGCGAAACTACTCCGTGGTGGAAGCAGGTATGGCATATTGTGCGCGGGAATGATGCGCCGTGGTTGGACGGGGTAGAGTAGGGGTGACTCTGCTACCTAGCCCGAAAGTGAAACACTATAGGACACCCACAAAGTTGACGTAAGATCACTTATGCGGCATAATTATCAATAATAAATGCCGAAAGAATCGATAAATTCTTTGACAGCAAAAGAGGTGTGCCCATGACCATGCCCAATAAACACTTAAGGACACCCATAAAGCAACACAGCTATACTAATCCGTGGTGGAAGCAGATGTGGCATATTGTGAGCGGGGAAGGATGCGCCGTGGTTTGATGGGTAGAGTAGGGGGGACTCTGCTAATTTCCCCGAAAGTTGTATCCCACCAGGTAGGGCCATGTAGGAATAAATACCCCACCCGGTCATCTTTATAAGACTGCAGGCGGGCTGTGACTACCCCCAGCGAATATACCTCGCAGTAAAGACACATTTATAAATCACACCTGCTCAGTAATTTTAAAAATCACTCGCCCAACCAAGACCCTTTTAAGATCCTCAAATTTCTTAGTCTCAGAGTATTCCGGCATGGACTGACTTACGGTGTAAAATACACTGCTGCTGTCAGAAGACGCCGTATGGAAAACACAATAGGACACCCACAAAGTTGACGTAAGATCACTTATGCGGCATAATTATCAATAATAAATGTCGAACAAGATTGCAGGGTAGAGGAAGCGCTGGTACCTTTTATCCACGCAGATAATGGACTAATCCCTCAGAAATTGAACAACGGAGAAACCATGCCAACTATCAGTATGTTTTACGGTATCTTGGTGACCTTGTTTTACGAAGATAATAAGCGACACCACACACCGCATTTCCATGTGCGTTATCAGGGATCCAAAGCTTCAATTGCGATAGATGATGGTCGCGTACTTGCTGGAGCCATTCCGGGTAAGCAGTTGAAGTTAGTTCAAGCGTGGGTTGAACTGCATCGTGATGAGCTGTTGGCCAATTGGGAGTTAGTGACTAATGGCGAAGCGCCATTCCGAATTGCGCCCCTGCAGTAGGAGGTACAAAATGGATAAATTACTTGACGTCGTAAATGTTAAGGCAAAACCTGAATATATTCTGGAACTTGAATTCGAAAATGGCGAAATTCGACTCTTTGATTTTACACCCTATCTAGAGAAAAAACCATTCGACCGACTCAAGGAGACAACATCCTTTTATGGTGCTCATGTAAATTATGGAACTGTTTGTTGGCCTGGAGATCTGGATATAGCACCGGAAACCCTGTATGACAATTCAGTTCCTATGGCAGACGCAAGCACAATTAATAAGCTTAACGTAGAAAGCGCCTGAACCATGACCATGCCCCGTTCCAGCCTGATTTCACTAACGGATACCCCCTGGTACCACGTCGTGTGCCGCTGCGTTCGCCGCGCCTTTCTCTGCGGCGAAGACCACACCACCGGGCAGAACTTCGAGCACCGGCGCAGCTGGATTGAAGAGCGCATCGGCCAGCTCTCCAGTGTGTTTGCCATTGACGTTGCCGCGTACACGGTTATGAGCAACCATTATCATGTGGTTTTGCGTATAGATGACAAGCGCGTGCAGGAGTGGAGCGACTATGAAGTGCTCAAACGCTGGACAAAGATATTCGCCGGGCCGCTGTTTGTGCAGCGCTACCTCGACAAAGACCAGCGCCAAAACCTAAGTGATGCGCAATTAAGTCAGGTAGACAAATACATCGAACTCTACCGCCAGCGCCTGTGCGATTTATCCTGGTATATGCGCGTTCTCAACGAGACCATCGCGCGCAAAGCCAACGCCGAAGACAACTGCACCGGACGCTTCTGGGAAGGGCGCTTCAAAAGCCAGGCATTACTCGATGAACAAGCCGTCCTCATGGCCATGAGCTATGTAGATCTCAACCCCGTACGCGCCTGCATAGCCGAAACACCCGAAGAAAGCCCCCACACCTCCATCGCCAGACGTCTTGAAAAACCCAGCGCCACCCGCGCACCACAACCCACCCAACAAACACCAGTTCAACAACCGGAACCACCCGCACCATCCCCACAAAAATCCAACCACAAAACCGGTGCCCTGCGCTGCGAAGAAAGCCTTGGTCAGCTACCTGTAGCACCCCTCATGCCCTTCGAGCCCACAGAAACCCTGGTCACAGGCATCCCCTTCAGCTTTGAAGACTACACCGAGCTAGTAGATCACTTGGGCAGAGCAGAATTACCAGGTAAGCGCGGCCGCATCCACTCTCAAACACCAGCTATCCTCCAGCGTTTAGGTATGAATGCGGAAGAATTCATCTCCCATTCAGACGAATTACTCCAGATCTTCTCCCACGCCATAGGCGCACCCGATAAGCTCATTGAACTCGCCGCACATAAGAACAATCGGTATCTACACGGTATAGCCCGGGCGAGGGAGTTGTATCAGGAGGAGAGGGTAGCCTAACGTGGATGTCCGTGGCAGTCAGAGAGCTGTAACTATGAACAGGGCTACCCTCGGCTGATATAGTCCCATTAAATAAACACACACTTGACCTTTTGTAGCCTGCAGGATACTATTGTTTTATGTACCAGATTGCAGAAACCGAAGAATTCAGCCAATGGCTACAGAGCATAAAAGATGCCAGAACGAGAACGCGACTAATCAAACGGTTGCGCAAGGCAAGTCTGGGTAATCTCGGAGATGTTCGATCTGTAGGTGATGGCGTGTATGAAATGCGCGAGTTCTTCGGCCCAGGCTGGCGGATGTATTATCTGCACAAAGACCGGTTGTTGGTTATCATGCTTGGAGGCGGGGACAAATCAACCCAGGCACGAGATATTCAGCGTGTAAAGGTTCTGGCACAGGAGATATTAGATGAATACTAAAGAAAAAACCCCGATCAAATCCTTTGATGCAGCCAATTATCTGCAAACAGAAGAAGATATCGCAATGTATCTGGATACCGTCCTGGAGGATGACGATCCGGCACTGCTTGCAGCTGCTCTTGGAGACATTGCCAGAGCCAGAGGAATGACCTCATTAGCACAGGCCACAGGTTTGTCACGCGAGAGCCTCTATAAAAGCCTATCAGGTGAGCGAATTCCGACCACGGAAACTCTTTTTAAAGTTATTCACGCACTGGGATTCAAGTTGTCGGTCACCTTGCGGGATGCATCTTAAATATTAATACCGCATGGCCATGTTTCTGTCTTGCGCATAGTAGGTGGCGCTGCTTTTGCTCAGCCCCAAAATCAAACTATAGGACACCCACAAAGTCGACGTAAGATCACATATGCGGAAATATTAACAGTCATGCAGAAAGTGCTAGGATGAGGTTGTAGGGAACATTGTACTGTGTCAGATGGAGTGATATAGTTATAAACGAGAGGTTCCGAAGTGATTTGTAATGAAAGTAGAGAATAGATGCCGGTTGTTTTCAGATATCAGGGATACAAATTTTTCTTTTATTCAAATGAGGGCAACCCACTAGAACCTGCTCACATTCATGTTCGCCTGGCAGGTAAAGAGGCCAAATTCTGGTTATCGCCAGAAGTTTCAGTAGCGAGAAATAATGGCTTCGATGCACGTACTATGAGGGTATTACTGGAGGTAGTAGAGCAGAAACAAGGTATGTTTAAGGAGCAATGGCATGAATATTTCGCCTGAAAAAATCTGGTTTGACGAAGACAACCTCTGGGTAATTTTGTCGGATGGACGTACCATTGGGGCACCACTGGCCTGGTTTCCAAGGTTGTTGCACGCTGAGCAGGATGAGCGTCAGGATTATGAATTAAGTGTCCATGGTATTCACTGGGACGCTTTAGACGAAGATATCAGCATACAAGGGCTCCTTGCTGGTCATGGTGATCAGTCACAACCCAAGCCAAACCGGGCGGCCTGAACCATGACCATGCCCCGCTCCAGCCTAGTCTCACTTACGGATACCCCCTGGTACCACGTCGTGTGCCGCTGTGTACGCCGCGCCTTTCTGTGCGGCGAAGACCATACCACCGGCCAGAACTTCGAGCACCGCCGCAGCTGGATCGAAGAGCGTATCGGTCAGCTCTCCAGCGTATTCGCCATCGATGTTGCCGCCTTCGCGGTTATGAGCAACCACTACCATATCGTAGTGCGCATAGATGACGAACGCGTACAGCAGTGGAGCGACTATGAAATTCTCAAGCGCTGGACAAAGATATTCGCCGGGCCGCTATTTGTGCAGCGCTACCTCGACAAAGACCAGCGCCAAAACCTAAGCGATGCGCAATTAAGCCAGGTAGACAAATACATCGAACTCTACCGCCAGCGCCTGTGCGATTTATCCTGGTATATGCGCGTTCTCAATGAAACCATCGCGCGTAAAGCCAACGCCGAAGACAACTGCACCGGACGCTTCTGGGAAGGGCGCTTCAAAAGCCAGGCATTACTCGATGAACAGGCCGTCCTCATGGCTATGAGCTATGTAGATCTCAACCCCGTACGCGCCTGCATAGCCGATACACCCGAAGAAAGCCCCCATACCTCCATCGCCAAACGCCTGCAAAAGCCAAACCCCACTCCAACTCCAAAGCTATCAACCCAACAGACACCAGCAAAGCAGTCGGAACCACCCGCAACGCAAAACTCTAACCACAAAACCGGTGCCCTGCGCTGCGAAGAAAGCCTCAGTCAGCTACCCGTAGCGCCTCTCATGCCCTTCGAGCCCACAGAAACCCTGGTCACAGGCATCCCCTTCAGCTTTGAAGACTACACCGAACTAGTAGATCACCTGGGCAGAGCAGAATTACCAGGTAAACGCGGACGCATCCACTCCCAAACACCAGCTATACTTAAACGTTTAGGCATGAATGCCGAAGAATTCATCTCCCATTCAGACGAATTACTCCAGATCTTCTCCCACGCCATAGGCGCACCCGATAAGCTCATTGAACTCGCCGCACATAAGAACAATCGGTATCTACACGGTATAGCCCGGGCGAGGAAGCTGTATCAGGAGGAGAGGGTGGCTTGAGGTGTATGTCTGTGGCAGTCTGAGTAATCAAGCGCGATAAAATCGCATAATCTCAACAACCCGCCCCAAAACCCTATGAACACTCTTGTTCGCAATGGTTTTGTATTCATTATTTCCCGGATCAAATGATTTCTCGCCATGTCTTGAATATACGTGTCTTGCATGTACATATCCAAGCACATCTCTGAGCAGTGCGATGTCCTGCTGTCTGTATTCCTTCTTTTCATCCACAATAAGATAATCCTGCGGCTTTATCATTGGCAGCATGCTCTCATCCAGGATCTGCCAGGCAAAACAGGATCCACTGCTTCCGGGATACTTCAAATATTCCTCACACCTCCTCACGCCTACGTCACTGCATAAACTTTCAGAAGTATATATGGGGATCATCTCCTTTAGCTGCTGCCGACTTTCTCCAGCTCGACAATCTTCACCCATGAGCAGCCACGAAGGGTTGATTTCGTACTCCCAAGCAAGATGCATCACCATCCTGGTATCCGGCAGGCCGTGATTGTTTTCAATCCTGCTGAGTTTCAGTGCACTGATGTTGAGCCGCGTCGCAAATTGGTTCTGGGTCAGGTGAAGTCTTTCACGTACCCATCGCACCCTCTCGCCTATTGTATCCATATACATACTCCCTGAGTTGTCAGATAGATCCCAATCACACAATAGCATATAAAAAAATATAGAAAAACATGTCAAAAAGATTGTTTTAGGGGGGTTGACTCCAAAACGCTTCATGATATTTATGGGTAAACATAAAACAGACGACAAGAAAGCTGTGTCAAAACAAATATTTATAAGCGCTTCTCTGTCTATTGTGGACACAGTGACAGTGTTGCAATCCGCAGAGTCCAAGTAGGACTGTAGAGGTTAAATTATAAAATCTGATAACAGAATTGCACGAAAATTTACACGAAGGGAGGAGAGACATGGTTGATGTCAGCAAAGTAAGGATAAGCCGTCATGCTAGAGAGCAATTTGTCAACAGGGGTGCGAAATACAAGAGTGACGCCCATATTGAGCGCAGACTTAAACGAAACATGGCGAGGGCGCAGGAAGTATTCAAGCATGAACGCAATTACACCATGTCTCTACTCAGATACGGGATAAAACCCACTCACTACCTGATGCGCCGGGGTTGGGTGTATGTGGTCGTGGAAGACACCCTCACTACGTGCTACCAGGCGGATTTACGCAAATTTGTCAGGGCTGATGGAACGAGTTTTTGAGGTAAAGGAGCTCTGTACCGAGGTGGCAAAGGCATCCCTTTTATCGGAGTAGCCTTGAGCAAGAAGCATCTCGCAGGAAATAAAATCAGCAAGGAGTTGCCAATGAACAGCAACGTTTACTATACGCCTCGTACAATAGGCAATTTGAACCGGATTTTGACTGCACTGTCTTTAAAGACGGTGGCACCGGAGCAACTGAATACCGTGCTGCAGACAGAATCCAGATCCCGCGTGATTCGCGCGCTCAATCGGGCCAATACGGATCAAGGTGCCTTCGAATATCTGCGACGACTGTTCGGATTCGAATCCCGCCAGGTTGATGGCAGCAGGTCAGAGGTCTCTGCCAACCCGTCTCTTCCATCTCATAGTGATCTGCACACATGTGGTGATAGTGCCATCGATACTAAAGGTAATAAGCAGCGCGTAAAAAAGCATGTCTACGGAGCAGGTGCCGCACTGTGTTTTGAGGAAGATATAACCCGCGGTGGTAGCCATACCGTGAGCATTGACGCCGCTGATCTCATTTCTTCAAAGCAATACAACTGGAAGGAAAAGATTCGTCTGCAGCTGACATCAGATGAACTCATCGTTGTAAGTGCGGTTCTTTTCGGGATGATTCCGCGCTGTGAATACAAGAACCATGGCAAGGATAATAACAAGGGATTTTTTATGGAAGATCAGGATGACAAGCTATTTGTAAAGGTGTTTGCCAGAGGGGAAAAGCTCAAAGCTGTGCCGGTTACGCCGGAGGATGCATTTTTTGTTGCGCAGATATGTATGCGCCAGATGCAGAAAAACGCTCCCTGGCTTCAGCCTGCAGAAATCATGGCCATGTTGCAACGTGTAGTGGCAGCACGCAAGGTTCCCCGCGTTCTCAATTAAAGTATTTAGTACAAAAGGAAACCCCCCGGCTTTGCCGGGGGACCCTAAAAGTTTGACAGTACCGGAAGTAATTGAAAGCCTCCCCACTGAGAACCGCTCAAAGTTT
>JAVERW010000086.1:0-8217 GCA_034006915.1 Desulfuromonadaceae bacterium
CCATATACGCAGCATAGGAAGCCGCCCCCAAAGCGGTACCGGCATCGGAGGCTGCAGGTTGAACGAAGAGTTCCTTAACGTAGGGGAGATCAATAATGCGCTGGTTCAATTTAACATTAAGTGCGCTCCCTCCGGCAAAGCACAGTTGCCCGGTCTCTTCCAGAATATCCTTAAGGTAGTAATCGATCATCTTTAGTGACAGATCTTCAAACAGCTGCTGCACACACGCGGCGTAATCTATATAGGGTTCATCGGCGGAGTCCCCCTGGCGTTTGGGCCCGAGCCAATCCACCAATTTTTTACTGAAATAGTAGCCCTTACCATTTTCTTTGTAGCGCCGCCACCCGATGGTATTGACCAGCTGGGTATTGACCTTGAGTTCGCCGTTTTCGAATTGGGCCAAGCGCGAGAAGTCATACTTATGCGGATCGCCGTACGGGGCCATCCCCATCACCTTGAATTCGCCATCGAGCATCTCAAACCCGAGATATTCGGTGAGAGCACCATACAGCCCCCCCAGTGAGTCCGGGTCGTAGAACTCCTTGATCTTATGGATTCTACCGTTTTCACCATAGCCAAAGAAGGTGGTGGCATATTCACCCTTGCCATCAATCCCCAGAATGGCGGTTTTCCCCTTGAATCCGCTTAAGTGGTAGGCACTGCTGGCGTGGGCCAGATGGTGCTCTATCGGCACAAACGCAACGGTGTCCCAATTGATGCCAAGCTGCGCCAGCATCCTGCGGACGTTGGTAACATTGCGCCGATAGTGGCGGTTACCGTTAAGCAGTGCCATAAGGGCGCGATCCGGGGCATACCAGTAGCGCTTGGCAAAATGCCAGCGTTCGGGGCGGTTGAGACCTATTTCTGCAAATGGAAACGCCACAATATCAACATCGCGTGCCTCTATCCCAGCATACTCAAGGCAGAAGCGTGCGGCTTCGAGCGGCATGCGATTCTTAGCGTGTTTATCGCGGATAAAGCGTTCTTCCTCCGCCGCGGCTACCAGTTCGGAACCAATATACAGGGCAGCAGAGGGATCATGAGTCAGAGCACCTGACAGGCCCAGAATCACTTTAGACATAAGTTAGTTCTCCATTTTTTATCCTTGATGGCGATGCATAAATTCGATCATTGCGCGCTTTTGCTTAGCCATACTATGTTGATATTTACTGCGAAAGCACTGTACTTGGTGACTATTCACCAGCCACTGGCGGTAGGGGCTTGTGGTGCCCATGGTCGTTCGACCATGGACGGTGCAGAGTGTCCCTTGGAATGGGTACCACAAGCTCTTACTGAGCAGCTTACTGTATTTTTCCGCCTATACACGCGGGAGTCGGACTGCAAACCAACGGTACACATTGCTACCTTGGTCCCAGTTACGTAAAAAACGCGCCCTATCTATCTTATAGTGGCGTACATAATTTGACCGTGACCTGAATTCACGCATTGCGTCAAGATCCAGAACCCACGGACGCTGATGTCTAAGTAAAAAATTGGTCGCTTTGCAATCGCCATGGTAAATACCAAGGCGATAGAAAAGCTCAAACATCTGCACCAGTGCAGATGCCGCCTGATTCTGGTGCAGAGCTGTTTTACTGGTGTCAGAAAAACACTCTGCCACGCTCGGTGCTTCCACGTATTGGCACACATAGTACCCTGTAAAACGGAGAGGACCAACCCGTTTTTCCATCATTGCTACGGGATGCGGGGTGTTGATGCCACTGATCTTAAGGCGATGGGCATTGCCCCATGATATTGCGGCACGAGTAGGACGCAGGCAGCGTTTCAGCATGTGCCAGCGGTTTTTGAGATTGTAGCGCTTTACTACCCACTCACGCGCAGCCAGTTCAACCCTCACAACAGTAGCGCTGTTGCCGTCTTTAAGAAGTTCTCCACGCTGAATCAAGCTATCTGGATCGTGCTGAAGGTGTTGCACCAGTTCTGCAGGCGCATCTGCGCGGTGGATAAGAAGCTGGCTGCGTTGCTGCAAGCGGGTGAACTCACTGCAGGTGCGAAACGCTTTAGCCACATAGGCATGCCGTCTTTTGCGCCGCTGCTGTGGCAGCTCTGTGTCGAGAAGAGATTTCCATTCCTGCAGAGATTGTCCGCTGGCACAGGTATAGTGCGCGAGGATTTTGGGAAACAGGTGCGCGTATGGGGGGGGGATCTGGGCGAGGAAAAGGGCGAGATTTCTGCGACTTAAGCGCTGAGGTAAAAGGACAGCGTCTATCTTTGCGTGGATCGCATCTCCGTCGAGGGTAAAAACCTCATCTGCACGGAGCAAGAAATTACCCAGATGCAGATCCTCTTGCCATACGCCACGTTTGTGCTGGTGGGCGATCACCTGGGTCAACGCCAGAAGGAGCTGGATACGTTCAGCATCATCTGCACAGCGTTCCCAGCGTTCTAGTGCTGTTTCCGCTCCCGCTATCATCTGGGTAACCAGCACCGGAGTTGTATTGTCGACCAAGGTCCCTGCAAACAAAAGCGCAGGGGTAGCGATATCACGGCGCTGGAGCAGATCGATGCCGCGCTTTTCCCGCTCCCAATAGCGTAACGCTTTTTTGCCCTGAAAAAGCTTAACCACAACCTGCTCCCCGCCCCAGGTGGCGGAACATACCAGACGCCGCCCCGGCAGATGCCGCAGGGTGGCGTGGCACTCGAGACTGGCAGCGGTTGCGTGGTTAAGCTTAAGTTGAAAAGGGCAGTTAAAGTTCGTCAAAGTATTTATGCCGCACTATTAGAAACAAACTGCAGTAATGGTTAAATACTGCAGAAAAGTTCAAGAGAGGAACACAAGGTGAACGCAGGCTAAATTACGCGCCGGACTCTAGCACTACAGGGGCGCGTTCTCAAGGCGAAACTTGCCCCTAAGCCTGGAACCACTTATCGAACCAAGTGCGGTGATCTTTTTGTGCCAGAAGATTGAAATCCTTGGGGCCAAGCCATACGCCACCGCAACCAAGACATTTGTCCATGGAAACACCGTGGAAGGTCATAGGCTCGATTTTATTGCCACATTTGGGACAGCGATTTTTAGCGTAGATGCGGATAAATTTTTCGCGCTCCTGCATTTTCAGCTGTTCAATCTTACGTCTTTCCTCATTGTAGAAGTATTCGTTTTCAATAGCTTTTTTACGTTCTTCCCACAGATTTGGCATAAACACTCTCCCTTGTTGTTAGAGGTTCTTTCTGCTTTTATCTGTCCTGCCAGTGCAACGCTGTGAAGAGAAGGCCCTCTCCTTTTCACAGTTAAAGATTAACGAATATTTGAACTTTTTCAACTACTAGCGGCCAAAGATCCCTTTAAACGCATCATCAATCAATTTGCGGGTGGGGTCTTTCTGTACCGGTTCGGCGCTTTGATCTGTGCCCTCTTCCTCGACAGGTTCCTGCGCTGGGGCGATTTTATCCAGCAGGCGCTGGGTGAGATTCTCTACCGCTTTTTGCGTTGCCTGTTGCTTAAGGGCACTTTGATCTAAACTGATGCGCGGCTGCGCCGCGGTACCCTTCACCTTTACCGGGAGCAACGCCCACCCTTCATCATCGGTCAGAAACCCAGCTATATGACCTTTGCGATCCAACTCCTGAGCCAGGCGGGGGGCAAGACGCGCGTTCAGCCCTAGATCCAAGCTCCCATCAAGAGCGACAGTGCCCTTAGGCCGTGCACGCATGTTGGTGCCACTGAAGGTGCTCTCGATGTGCGCTACCGCATCTCGCACGTTAACCTGGGCTGCAATCGTGTGGAAGTTGATATCATGCAACTGCTCAAGGTTCAGAAAATTCGCCAGCTCCTCGGTCAGACGTGCGCCACTGATACGCGCCTGCAGCACATTCAAGGTTCCCGTAGCGATGAGATTCTTTTTCACGTTTTCTATCAAGGTGCCGGTGCCGTTAAACTCCAGATCCAGGTTCAGGGCACCAAACACGGTACCGGCTGATTCTGGTGCCAGAGCAGTTATCAGCGGGGCTATCTGCACCCCTTCCACGTGGGTTTTCCCATTATATTTCAGCCCTCGGCGCCGCAGATCTACTTGCGCCTGCTGGGTAAAACTCCCTTCGGCGACGGAGCCGCTGACATTCTCAACCTCGAGAACATTGCCACGCAGACGGTATTGCATGGCAAAGTTGGTGATGGACAGCCCCTGATACAGGGCTTCACCAATGGTGACGCTGCCAGCAAGATCGAGAGGGATATCAAACGGACCAAGCTCTTCTGGCGTAGCATCTTTTTTCTGTTTAGAGGCAGATTTATCCGCTGCTACGGCGGGAGCAGCCGCGGAAGCCAGCAGCGCATCAAGATTAAAGCGCTGCGCACGCATGATGTGGGTGAGTTTTAGCGGTGTAGCAAACAGATTCGGAATCTCAAGCTCCATCTGGGCTACATTGGGGCCAACCTTCAGGGTCAGATTCTCGCTGTAAGCGCGTGCATCCGCGAGAATCAATACGCCGTCCAAGCGTGGACGCATCCCTTCTAACTTCACTTCGACCTCTGCCAATTGCACCTTCGCCTGCCGCAGCAGAGCCGCACCTGCAGAAGCTTCCCCTTTGAGATGGCCCTGAATACGGATGGTGCCGCTCGGATTCAGATCCTGCGCCGAGGCGATCAATTGGGGCGGTAACGCTTGCAAGAGTGTCGCCACGTCAATGGCGGGAGTATTCAGATTCAAGTTCAGGGTTGGGGTAGAATCGATATTGCGAACATCCCCTTGGATCTCTGCCTTGATGCCGTTATAGTTCAACGTAGCGTTAGCAAGTTCCACCACCGCTGCTGTGGGTTTATATGTGGTTGTGTAATTAAGGACAAAGGTCGCAGAATCGATGGGAGCATCTGGGATGGCATCAAGGTTTAAAGAGATATCATCGAAGGTGATCTCCCCGGCGGAGTTGATCACCGTCGGAGTTGCATCTACTTTAAGCTGTGCGCTTAGGACGAGGCTTTGCAGGGTGCCGGGGATAGCAGAAGCGAAGTAAGGGGCAAAATCCTCCACATCGAGACGCGTCAGTTTCACCTCCCCATCCAGCGTACGCTGAAGCAGATTGATCTGACCTGTTACCTTCAAAGCAGCCCCATTGATATCGCAGGACAGTTCCACTGGAAAATCCTGGCGGAGCGCAATCCCGCGTGCATTGAGGTTAAAGTTACTGATCTCATACCGGTGTGTACGCGGCGCTGCCACGGCGTGATCGACAAACTCGAGGGTTCCATTTTTGACGCTCAGGTTGGCAATATGCACGCTGATAGCGGCAGCTGCTGCCCCTGCCGCAGTGGACTCGGTCTCCGCAGTGGACTTTGTCTGTGCAGTGGGCATGGGCGTAGCTGTGTCGTCCTGTTCTCCCAGCAGATCACTGAAATTGAAGTTCGCATCAGCATGGCGCACAATGCGGATGTGTGCCTCTAGCAAGGCTATTTCGTCCACCTCCAGGCGTAGTTTCAACAACGGCCACAGGCGGTAGCGTAGCAGAGCGCGTTCGGCGCGAATAAAATTATCCTCTCCGTTCTCCTCTTTAACCTGCACCCCCTCCAAAACGATCCCAGAGAAGATACTGAATTCTATCCGCTCCAGAGATACTTCACGCCCCAGTTGTTCCTGCGCCATGGGGACAACTATCGCGCGGATGCGCTCCGGCGTGAACAAGACCTTGGCCATTATGGCCCCACCTGCCACGATAACCACCATAACCAAAGCGAAGATCCCGACAATTTTGCCCAATTTGCGCATCTTAATTCTCCTGTACCATTCCCACTTCTGCATGCGTTTAATCCCACATCCATTCAAGGGAGTAAATTCAACCTGAACAAAGCTTTATTATACACCCTTAGGCAATTTTACAACAGAGGTAGCGGGAAATTGAAATAGGGCCAGGCGCATAAGTGGTTCAGCACACATACTACTCATGCTAGAGTGTACCAAAGGAAGGAAATATCAGATAAAAAAAAAGAGATGGAGGGGACGATTGTGCGTGTGCTTGTGTATCTGTGTGTGTTAGGCATCCTGTGTGGCTGCAGTTCCAGCTATCAGAAAACCTTCCACACTACCGCCTATTGCGACTGTTCTAAATGCTGCTCGTGGGGACGCAGTTTCCCCGACTTCTGGAACCGCCATTTTGTGGCGGGGCCGAATAAAGGGGATGTATATACCGGCAAGACCGCGCTGGGGACTAAGCCGCGCGAGCCCTATGCCGGGCTCCTCTCCGTCGACACTGTGACCCACCCGTGGACGCTGCCCCATCGCCTTATTTTGCCGTGGATGTGGTTCCCCCACGATGGCACCATCGCTGCCGATTGGGCCCATATTCCGCCGCGCACCCGCATCTATATCCCCGACTACGGCTGGGGGCGTGTAGAAGATAAGGGCTCCGCCATCAAGGGGCCGCAGCGTCTTGACCTGTTCTTTAACTCCCACACCGAGGCACTGCAGTGGGGGCGCAAGACGGTTCAGGGTAAGGTGCAGCGGTAGCAGTTTATGCCTTAAGTTCGAATAGATTCACTTTTGCTTGATCATGGCTGATCTCTGCGTCCACTGACAGCCGCACCTACACCAATCACATCTCTGGATGACAATATCTACCCAAAAAACTGCTGCTCAAAAGCCTCAAAATCAAAGCGTTTCTCTGCCAGTTCGTGTACGAGGGCGATTTTTTCGCTGTCCTCGTGGGTTATCTTCGACACGTCATCGTTGATTTTCAGATACAGGTCTGAAGTACTGAATTTGTCCGTACGCATGTAGGGGATATTGCTGCGATCGATTATCTGCTGCGTGGTTTTCTCAATCGGCTGACGCCCGGGGATCAGGAGCCCTGCAATTCTATTACGGTATTCCGGCATCTGATACAGCACACTTAAAGTTACCAGCAGCTCATCCCTACTGCTGGTGACGATCGCCAGCGTTGATTCGCGCAACAGTTCCGTCACCCGCTGCGTAGACGCAGCACAAACTTGAACATGGTGGACTATTTTCTCGACTGAGTCCTGATCACCTTGGATCTCAAGGTTTAAAATACTGGCAATGCGGCGCATGGTGGGGTTCGCCAGAATTGGCTGGTAGTTAAAACCTCCAAGGACACTAAAAGGGTGCTGCGCAAAGCCCAACTGGAGCAGATCCAGAACCATCTCCCGTTTTTCCGGCATAATCTTATTGGCCAGCAATGCGCGTATCTGCACCTGTTCCCGCTCAAACAGAGACAGGTTCAGATAGACTGAATCTATTACACTCCCAACCCCGCCACCTGAGATCATCAATACCGGAGCATCGAGCATCTTCGCTACCTGAGCGTTGGAAATTCCAAGTACCGAGCCAACACCGCAGTGTCCCGCCCCTTCGATAATTAAGAAATCGCACTTGCTCTCCATCTCCGCACATGCAGCACAAATCTGCGCCCGCATCGGGGCAACATCGAGCTCTTTGCGCAACACCCTCTGGGTATCACCAGAGCGAAGAACCAGGGGTGACATCAGTTTTATTGAATCCTCCTGTCCCAAAATACGCGCCATTAAAACCGCATCTTTATCCGCAACAACACCGTTGAAAACAGTGGGTTTCGGCCCAAGGGGTTTGATAAAGCCCACGCGGGCATATTTTTTTCTGGCCAGATGGAGCAGAGACAGACTGATAGTGGTTTTGCCGCAGTGTTGCCCGGTAGCGGCAATGAAGAGTTTGCGTGCCATAGCTTGATTTCCTCATCAGCAAAGGGTTTTTGTGGAGTACGGGCTGAAGAGCCAAGTATTAAACAGAAGCGGTGTTTTGTCCACCGCGAGCTGGAATTATTCTGCCCGAGATATTTAACCGGGCATGTATCTGACTGACGCCGCCCAACAGACGACGAACACAGTGGCGGGTCCGCGACGGATTTACACCGTCTTCCATGCGTTCCGATTATGTATCAGGTATTAAATCACAGCCTGTTGTAACTAGTGGTGGCGATTCCACCTCGCCGTTATTTTTCCAAGAGCTCCGTGCCGACAGCAGCAAAATACCTTCAAGCGGCGCTAGTGTTTCTTGTCATTGCCCATGGCACTGAGCATCAGCCCAACCAGACCACCAAGAAACGCCCCTGACCAGGGGCTAGAAGCTGGGCCTCAAGTATTACCCACACACTGTCCCAGGTAGCCAATCCCCCCACCGACAAGAACTCCCACCAAGGTAATAAGTGCCATTTTGGTATGTTTTTTATTCATCAATTCACCCTTCATGTTGACGCTGTCTACACCGACTT
>JAVERW010000087.1:0-8138 GCA_034006915.1 Desulfuromonadaceae bacterium
CAATATCCACATACAGCAGAAATATGTGCGTTTTTAACCCATCCGCAGTTTCCGGTAGATGTCAGGCACAATGCCAAAATATTCCGTGAAAAACTTGCACTGTGGGCACAAAAGAGATGGGCACAAGTCAAACAGGATCAGGGGCTAAGGAAATGAAGGCTTTAGTCACCGGCGGTGGTGGTTTTCTCGGCAAAGCTATTATTGAACGCCTGTTACTTAAAAATATTGAAGTGGTAAGTGTGGCGCGCACGCATCATGCGCGCCTCGCAGGCCTCGGAGTTGAGCAGGTTTGCGTTGATTTGGGCGATATGTCGCCAGATCATCCAGCGTTTGCTGGGTGCGATATTGTGTTCCACGTCGCAGCAAAAGCTGGAGTATGGGGGAACTACGCTGAGTACTATCATGCCAATGTACTTGGTACCACCAATGTTATCGCTGCCTGCCGGCAGCATGGTATCGATAAACTGGTGTACACCAGTTCTCCTAGTGTGGTGTTTGGCGCAGAGCCGATTGAAGGCGCTGATGAATCGCTCACTTATCCGCAGCACTTTGATGCGCCCTACCCTGAAACCAAGGCCGTCGCGGAACAACTGGTTGTGGCTGCAAACGATTCCACTCTGACTACAGTTACGTTACGCCCGCATCTGATTTGGGGGCCGGAAGATAATCACCTCGTGCCACGCATTCTCGAACGCGGACGCAAACGTCAACTGCGCAGAATTGGACGCCAAGAAAATCTGGTGGATTGCGTGTATATCGATAATGCTGCAGACGCGCATGTTCTGGCGGCGGAGAAACTGATTTCAGGTGCGGATATTGGCGGCAAGACCTACTTTATCTCCCAAGGGGATCCGCGTCCGCTGTGGGACATTGTAAACGCCATCCTCGCCTGTGCTGATGTGGCACCGATTGAGCGGCATATACCGACAAAGGCCGCTTATGCGATCGGTTGGCTGTTGGAAAAAATCTACACCATCTCCGGTATCCGTACCGAACCACGCATCACCCGCTTTGTAGCCCGTGAGCTGTCTTGCGCTCACTGGTTTGACATTTCGGCAGCGCGGCGCGACTTGGGCTATCAACCCCGCATCAGTATAGAACAGGGGCTGGACAAACTACGGGAATCACTGCACAATAAATGATTTAAATTTTATTAATGAAACTCGGCCTATCGCAGGTTTGACTTATGTAAGTCATTGAAATACAAAGTAAAATTACGGTGGTTAAAAAATGAGCAGCGTGAGGAAAACACCAATAAATACGCTAGTTAGATGCTCTGCACAGCATGTTTCCCATACGTTATCCACAGGGTTCTGTTGATTCATTTCATCTCGACATGGGGGCTGAATTGGCCGTCATAACATTTCATCTGAACATTTCAGGCGCAGATTTTTTACGCTACTACCAGGGGCAAGCCAGCAGCGTCAGTGTTACAGCTGAAGATGGGCGGCGCTTACGTTTACCGGCGGTAAGATTTCGCCCTTTTCTCGAGCATACTGGGGTGAATGGACGTTTCCGTCTGGAGTTTGATGATAACAACAAGTTTATTTCTCTAACGCGTATCTAAACCTAATCTGATACGTATCGAGGGTTGATTTTATCCATGATTACAACATTGAGCATCCTGGCCTTGGCGGCAGTTTTTTTCATTTCCGGCAAAGTACGTTCTGATCTAGTCGCACTGTGTGCGTTAATCCTCATGATGCTGTGCGGAATCCTGACCCCAGGTGAAGCATTGAGTGGGTTTTCCAACTCGATTGTTATCATGATGATTGGCCTGTTTGTAGTTGGTGGGGGAATATTTCACACCGGCCTGGCTAAAATGGTGAGCAGCAAGCTTCTGCAATTATCTGGCACCAACGAGGCTACGCTGTTGATTGCGGTGATGCTGGTCGCGGCGGTATTCAGTACTATGGTGAGCAACACCGGTACGGTGGCGGTTATGATGCCAATCGTGGTCAGCTTGGCTGTGAGCGCACAGATAAATCCCAGCAGATTGCTGATGCCACTTGCCTTTGCCAGTAGCTGTGGTGGCATCATGACTCTGATCGGGACCCCACCCAACCTGGTGATTCAACAGACCCTTATTGCCGAAGGGCATGAAAAGCTATCTTTCTTTTCCTTCGCTCCCATCGGTCTGGTTGGTTTATGCAGCGGAATTATTGGGATACTCATTCTACGTAGATTTTTACCCACCAACGAAGTGGTAAAAGATAAAAAACGCAAGCGGCGTTCAGTCGATGAACTTGCCACACGCTATCAGTTAGCGGACAACCTGTTCCGTGTAAAAGTGGGTTCAACCTCAACAGTAAAATCCAAAAAACTGGCCGAACTTGACATATCTGCCCAGTTTGGCCTGAACGTAATTGAGATTCGGCGCAAAACCTCGACGAAAAACCAATTTCTTAAAACCATCGATCAAGAGATTGGTGGCCCCGCAACCCGCATTGAGGATGGAGATATTCTTTATCTATATGGCAACTTCGACCAGGTGTGTACGTTCGCCCGAACCTGTGGCCTACTCCTGCTAGATCAGCGTACACCGGAAAAACAGCCCACACCCTCCTCCGAACGATATGCAACGGCTGAGATCGGCATCGCTGAGGTGATGCTGACCCCCAGGTCAAGACTGACTGGGCAACCCGTCATGCTTGCGGGGTTTCGTGAGAAATACCGGGTGAATATCCTAGGAATTCAGCGCAAGAATAACTTTTTGCTCCACAACCTGAAGGATGAGAAAATGAACCTTGGGGATGCCCTGCTAATTCAGGGCACCTGGGAAGATATCGCCCTGCTTGCCGCAGAACAGACGGATTTTGTGGTGGTTGGTCAACCGTTGGAAGAAGCACGCAAGGTCACGCTGGATCATAAAGCACCTATAGCCGCCGGGATTCTGCTCCTGATGATAATTCTGTTGGTCGCAGAGGTAATTCCATCGGTTGTCTCGGTAATGCTTGCTGCCGTGTTGATGGTGGCATTCGGCTGTGTGCGCAATATGGAAGAGGCTTACCGTACGGTAAATTGGGAGAGCATCGTTCTGATTGGAGGGATGATTCCCATGTCCACTGCCATCGAGAAGACCGGCGCCGCAGCGCTGCTGTCAAATACACTTGTGGGTTCGCTAGGCAGTTATGGACCACTTGCATTGCTCGCCGGGATATATTTCACAACATCCTTGCTTACCCTGTTTATTAATAATACCGCCTGCGCAGTGCTACTTGCCCCGATCGCCTTCACTGCAGCGAGCCGCCTTGGCCTAAGCCCGTATCCATTTCTATTTGCAGTCTCGATCGGTGCCAGCATGTGCTTTGCTTCGCCGTTTTCTACCCCACCCAATGCCTTGGTAATGTCGGCCGGACGCTACTCCTTCGCCCACTATATCAAGGTCGGGGTACCGCTGCAGATAATGCTGGGCATTATTATGGTTATAGCGCTACCATTTTTCTTCCCCTTTTAACCCTGGCGCCTGAAGCGGCTTAAGTAGCAACTATCGAACTGCGAAGGAAAGCACTGATACTATGGAATATGCTGATATACGGCAGGCGTGCGAGATATTGGGAATCAAAGAGAAGGCCAGTCTGAAAGAGATAAAGCAGCGTTACCGGAAGTTGGTGCGCCAGCATCACCCAGACCGCAACGCAAGCGTCGACAGCGAGCAAATCCGCTTTATCAATGCTGCCTACGCAGTGTTGGAAAAATACTGTTCGGAGTATACGTTTTCATTCAGCAAGGATGAATTCTTTGCGCAAAACCCTGAAGCCAGATTGCGGGAACAATTTGCCTACGATCCAGTATGGGGAGGAGCACAGCCTTCAGAGGATGATTGACAACCGTCCGTCTTCCGGGCTGCTTTTATTCTGCAGAAATGCAAACCAGCCTTTCAGACAAAATGCCAGAAAGGCTGGTTGATACTTTGACTTCAGACAACAAACAATTATTTACTCCCTCGACACATCTCCATTGCACGCTGCAAACGTTTTATGCAGCGCTCGCGCCCCAACACCAAAGCTACTTCATATATTCCTGGTGCGCTGGTGCCGCCAGAAAGTGCCACCCGGATGGGCTGCCCTACTTTGCCGAATTTTAGCCCTGTCTGTTCCAGAACCTGCTTGAACCCAGCTTCAATCCCTTCTGCATCAAAGGTGGCTGTTTCAAATTGTTCCAGCACCGCAGAGAAAATCTCGGTTTGTTCGGCAGTTATAAATTTTTCTACCGCTGCTTGATCATAATTCAACGTATCCAGATAGTAAAAGGCCCCCTTTTGCGCCATTTCCACCATGGTTTTACTGCGATCCTGCAATGTTTTCACAACTTCGGCTGCATCCGGACCTGCACTTGTATCTATCCCTTCACGGTGTAGATATTCCTGTAACAGATTTCCCAGCCGTTGTGGATCACCTGTTTTGATGTAGTGCTCATTCAGCCACAGAAGTTTATCAGGATTAAATACCCCGGCGGAACGCCCGACGTTCTTTATGGAGAACTTCTCTATCAACTCAGGCATGGAGAAAATTTCTTCATCCCCGTGAGACCATCCCAGACGAACCAGATAGTTTACCATGGCTTCCGGTAGATAACCCATGTCGCGATATGTCATCACCGAGGTGGCGCCATGGCGCTTGGACAAACGTTTCTTGTCATCCCCCAAAATCATGGGAACATGGGCAAATTGCGGTACCGCGTACCCCAGAGCTTTATATATCTGAATCTGGCGCGGGGTATTGTTTACGTGATCATCGCCCCGCACGATCAAGGTGAGGCCCATCTCGGCGTCATCAACCACCACCACGAAATTATAAGTAGGGGTACCGTCCGTGCGTTGGATAATCATGTCATCAAGCTCGCGGTTGTCGAAACTGATGTTCCCCTTGATTAGATCATTGAATGCGGTATTACCTTCGGGATTGGTTTTGAAGCGCACCACATACGGCTGCCCCGGGCGCTCTTGCTCCAGCTTCCGGCAGGTGCCATCATACTGAGGTTTAGCCCCTTGCTGAAGTGCAACTTCACGTTTGTGGGTCAATTCCTTTTCAGTGCAGTAACATTTATACGCCTTACCTGAATCGAGCAGAAACTGAATTTTCTCTCGATATAGGTCAAAGCGTTCGGACTGATAGTAAGGCCCTTCGTCATACTCAAGTCCCAGCCATTCCATAGCGTCTAGAATGGCGTCGACCGATTCCTGGGTGGAACGTTCCACATCGGTGTCCTCTATGCGTAAAATAAAGGTCCCACGGTTCTGGCGCGCCAACAGGAAATTAAAAAGAGCGGTTCGAGCACCACCTATGTGTAGATACCCAGTGGGGCTCGGGGCAAAACGGACGCGCATGTCAGACATTAAGTTTCTCCATCGAAAATTCAGTTTAGCAATATGGTTCGATACGGCCGGTTAAAAGGTTTAAACCCGTGTTTGTGACGCCAGTAAGCCTTACATTATACGCCGATTCCACCGTTTTTGTCAGGTTTATCCTTTAGACGTTCTTCTAACGAAAGACTGCGGCAGCGTAACCTACGACAGAGGCGAAGTCACCGCTGGCTACAGCGGAATTGGTGTATTCCAGCAACTTGCCCGTATAAGCTTTGCCATCTAAAGCATTTAAGGTTGTCAGCATTAACGTGGCTGGGAATATTCCGCACATGCTGATCTGGTGTGTTAATACGTGCGTATACATCTGTTGCGCCTTGCCCTGTACAAGCAGGTCGAGGACCGGCAAGTCGCGTTGTTTTGCAACGGCAGCAGGCTCATAGTGGCTCATATCGCTACTGGCAAGGAGCAAAACGTCCTCACGGAGGGGGGCCAAAACTTCAGCCATCATCTGTCCCATTTGCTCCAGTTCGGTAAAAGAATGTTCGCGCAGCATTATGGGAACAATCTGCACCCCCGGATTTTGATACTGCAAAAATGGCAGCATAACTTCAAGAGAGTGTTCTGCGCGGTGCGCACCAGGATCAGGGCTGAACCCGGGCACCGCGTGGCACAACTGTGTCGCCAGCTGTGCATTGACAGCCACTTCCCCTAGGGGGGTTTGCCATGCACCACTGTCGTACACCGCGGCTCTGGAACCAAGCCCCTGATGATTAGGGCCCAGCATAATGACGGTGGAAGGGATATCCACACCCGCCAATGCTCTAGCTGCGACAGCTCCGGAATAAACATATCCGGCGTGTGGAGCTAAAACTGCCCGAGCCGGAGACTTTTTTGCACTATCTGCTGCGGCGTAAAAATTTTCTAGTTGACGCAGTAGTTCATCTTTATCCGCAGGGTAAAACTGCCCAGCTACAACAGGTGCACGTAACATGGTTTAATACCTCCTGCCAAAGGATTGTTATATCAATGCATTTACTGTCCGTATTTGCCCGTATTCATTTTATAATTCAGGTAGGTTCATGCTTTTAAGCCAAATACCATCAGGGCCTTAAGCATAGGCTGGCCAGTATAAAAAGTACCAAACAAGACGCAAAAAAACCAGCCTGTAGTCCAGACTGGATTACAGGCTGGACTACAGGCTGGTTTTAATTTGGAGGCCCCGACCAGATTTGAACTGGTGATAAAGGTTTTGCAGACCTCTGCCTTACCACTTGGCTACGGGGCCATATATTTTTATTTTGCGGATTTACTTCAGATTTACACTGTCATGGATTGCCGCGTTATCTCTCGCGCTGTTTTATAGGCTATCCTGCGCAGGCCTCGGTAGTGATAACAAATCGTTACGTGGCCTGTCAAGGTAAAAGTTCCGCAGAATACCTTGAGCCAGCTTTTTCACTCTTCGTCCTTAATTCTTAGCTCTGACTTTCAAGTCGCTTGAATACCGCGTTCAATTTGCCCTGCATGGTGTGCTCACGGTCGCGCCTATCATCGATTTTAATCAAGGTAGAAACGCGCTGCACTCCGGCATAAAACGGTGACTCATGCATCGTACGCAATAGCGCGAATATTGCGTCAATATCCCCTTCGATAATGGTGCCCATAGGAGTAAGTTGATATTCTAGGCCGGATTCTTTTACCAGGCGCAGACACCCTGCCACATACTGGGAGATGCCACCACTACCCTCTCCCAGAGGGGTACAACTGATCTCGACAACAGCCATATTTACCTCCCACTCTAAGTCTAGATACATACTTGCGATATCTTCACTGCAAGAAACTTAGCTTATACCATATCCGAGGGTAGAATTTTTAAGATCTTTAAATAGCTTTCGCTGTGCAGCATTGCCGATAGCCGCGACATAATCTCCACTGGCAAAGGTGAAGTTGGCATCTGGGTTGGGGACAAAGGTTCCAGCGCGAATAACTCCCACTACAGATACTCCTGCCTTGCTGCGCAAATCGAGTTGGCGCAGATTATGTCCTACCATGGGGTTATCCGCTTCGAGCCTTTCCCAGGACAATTCAAGAAGTTCTCGCGCATTTTTCAGTTGCCATATCTCATGCTCATCATCCTTAGATTCTATAATGGGCTGGTAGAGTTCTTTGCGAATGGTGTCGGTGTATTCCTGGATTTGATGAATCGGCACATCTATGTGGAGCAGGGCCTGGCGTGCAATTTCGAGTCCTGCCTCTAATTCTGGCAGAATGACTACATAAACCCCCAGATCATACAGCGAGCGCATCTGCTCTTCTCCATCCGCGCGGACAACAATATTAAGGTCTGGGCGCAGCTGGTGTGCATGCTGCACAATAGATTGGGCAATAATCGCCGCTGGTACGGTAATAAGCAACTGCTGGGCGCGCGCAATCATTGCCGCTTCCAAAACCACTTGATTACTTGCATCTCCATACACGGCAGGGAATCTGGCCGCCTTGCACTTTTCGAAATTTCGATGCCCCGCTTCGATAATTACGAACGGAACATCCAACTGACGTAACACCCGGGCTACGTGCTGTCCTACCCTGCCCCCACCAGCGATAACGATATGGTCGCTAAGTTTGGCTTCCTTAAGATTGATGGTTTCTAACGCTTCGCGTTTGGAGTTTTTACGCCACCATTGATATAGGGGGGCGGTAAAACCGGAGACAATCGGGGTCAGAACCATGCTGATAATGGTTGCGGAGATCACAAAAGAGTAATTGGACTGGCTTAAAGCACCGGCGGAAAAACCGATTTGGGTAAGGAGAAAAGAAAATTCTCCAATTTGAA
>JAVERW010000088.1:0-8060 GCA_034006915.1 Desulfuromonadaceae bacterium
CAATGTATCCATCGCCTGAAACAGGCCCAAATTGACATCGTAGTTGCAACCGATGTAGCCGCGCGCGGTCTAGATGTTGAGCGAATCAGCCACGTTTTTAACTACGATATTCCTTTCGACACCGAGGCATACATCCACCGCATCGGGCGTACCGGCCGTGCTGGACGCACCGGCAGAGCCATCCTCTTTGTCAGCTCCAACGAACGCCACCTCCTGCGCGGCATCGAGCAGGCCACCAAGCAACAGATTAACCTGATGCCAATCCCTGACGGCAAACAGATAAGTTCCTGCCGGATTAAAGCCTTTACTGAAGCTCTGCACACCACGTTGACCTCACAAGATCTTTCCAGCATGCGCGCCATGGTCGATGAAATCACTACACGCGACAACGTCGAGATGGAAGATCTTGCAGCAGCATTGGCATGGCAGCTTCAGCGCGAGAAGCCCCTTTACCCTAAACTTAAGGAGATAGCTCCGCCCGTTACTGCCGCTCGGCGCAGGGAACGCCCTTCAGAGCACGAGTCCAACGCCCCCACGGGCGCGACAGGAGCCATGCAAGGGTACCGCATCAAGGTTGGACGCAAACATCAGGTCACACCCCGTGATATTGTTGGCGCCTTCACCAACGAGGCCCAGCTTCCTATCCGTTCTATTGGCAGAATTAAAATTGAGATGGAAAGCAGCTATATAGAACTTTCCAGCACTCTGCCAGCCAGAGTTATTGCCAAGCTGCGCACCTTGCAGATCCGCCACAACCCCATTGGTCTTGAGGCAGAAAACTCTAGCCCCAGTCAACCCCCAAAGAGCAAATACAAAAAACCCACTGACTCCTATGCCAAAAAGGCTCCCAGAAAAACATCTGAGAGCAAAAATGGGCCTAAAGGTGGCAGATGGTCCTAGCCATCTTTGCTCGTGTGACAAAAGAAACACCCCGTGTGGGTTTCGGAAGGACTTGGCTCTCCACTGATTTGAGCTGAATAATCCCAACGTAACATATCGGAGTAAGGACTGCCGTGCGGGCGATGACACGAAATACACATAACCATATCTCTGCCTGGGACAACTGAAGCACTTGGACTATCTGGTATGCTCGGTCGCCCTACTGGGCTGAGAGGGTCGTAGGCCGTGCAGTACTGATACTCTCCAGAGGCAGGGATTACGGCATCGGAAGGGTGTCTGATCCACATGGCGTTAGCGTCCTGCTGCTCGGAATGAAACAGCCCATGACATCCGGTACAAAATGCCGTAGTGGTATTTCCAAGATCTCCAGAGGAAAACCCAAATCCACCCTGCGTATCCACCCTGCCAAGATATTCGTTGTGCCTGGCACCACCACTATGGTTTTTCCCATCATGTAGTCCCGCTTCCCAAAGACCATCCTCATAGCCCTCAACCCCGGCAGAGGTAAACTTATGCCCAGCTAAAAAACGGTACCAGCCCTGCGCCGCAGTGGTGACTGCCCCAGAGACTCCGTTTGGATGGTCCTGGGCATGATGGCGGACATTTATATGGCAACCACTGCAGCCATAATTCCCTTTCAAAGAAAAGCCACCTAGGCTTGCACCTCCAAACGGTTGCGATAGATTTTCATGGCAGGAGTTTGTGCCACAGGTAACTGTAGCTCCGGGGGCTTTATTCAGATACTTGTCGTCCTCCCCCAGAAATACGTTATGCCCCTTGGTATCATCCCCTCCAAGTCCTTGTTTCACCCAGTAGAAATTTCCTCCAGCCAGATATTCTGTGGGTTCGCCCCCAGTAAAGAGAACCACCGGCACCTTGCAGCCTTCCATATCGTAGTAGGTGCTCGACGCATCCGACGAATGGCACCCGACACAGTCAGTGGTGAGCAGGGTTGGGCGAAGTTGCTCATCTCCGACAACAGCATTGTCCTGACTATTATGCATGGTATGGCAATTTGAACAGGGCCCACTTACGCTGGCCCATGTCAGATTTGCAGATACATGTACCATTGAAATAATAAATGCAAAAATGATAAACGTTTTTTCCCATCCATTAGTAACAACATTTTTTTCCGCCAGACACATCTTCGACTTCCCCATAGAACCTCTCCTCCTGCGTATACCCACATATACAAATTCACTGCGAAACCCGCTATCACCAACTTATTCGTGGTGATAGCGGGTTTTTGCACAAACAAATTACACACAGGCCCCCAAAGGCCCCACAAGCAATGAGTAGCCTTGCACGGTCTGTACCAGTAGCAATGAACACCAAACAAACTTGGCGGAAGAAAACTTCGAAAAAAAAATTTTACTTAATTACAGTGAGTTATGCTTGACGGAGAAAAGCAGAGAAGGGGTAAAAATAATTTAAGCCTAATGATGGTGTGGCGCATAACATGGGGCATTTAGGAAGGCCACTGGGGGATTTCCCCCAATATGCCCCTCCAAAATATGCTTCTACAATTTACTTTGACCCCTGCCTGTTAAACAGGAAGGTCTCAACTCTTCCTCCGGTACAGGGTGGGTAAGAAGAATTTCCTGCGCCTCAGCATGATTGAGATGGCTTTATCTAGCACATGAACATATGTTTATTGCTCCAACCCAAAAAAGGTTCAACCGTCGTAACACAACGCTGAAGAGCTACCTTTACAGAAGGATCAGAAATGGAAAGCCATAACCCTCAAGACAGGAACAAACTCGGAAGAGCTGAAAATGATGCGGCAATCCTCCCTCGCTTACTGGTCAGCAATGCCCTACGCGCCAATCTGGACAAACACATGACCCTGAACCGCATGGCGGACTCCAAGGCCGCTATGATCATCACTGCGGCATCGTTGATTATCACCATAACCCTGACGCAATACGCTCATCTGCAGCTCAGTACGGTAATACTGTTGGCGGGCTCAGGCGTTGCGGCGCTGCTCTTCTCAATTTTTGCGATCATCCCACCGCTGCACGCCAGCGGTGACACCAACCTGTTTTACTTTCGCTCTTTTGCTAAATTGAGTGAGGCGGAATTCAAGGCACAGTTCATTGAAATCATCGCTGATCGGGAAAAACTCTATGACGCCTATCTGCATGAAATCTACTTTTTGGGTAAATATCGATTAACCCGTAAATATGCCTTGATCCGCAATGGCTTATGGGCACTGCTAGCTGGACTTATCGGCGCAATAATCTCGGCTCTGTGGCACAATTTAGGATGAGCTGCGAGATCCAACTGGTTACTAATATTGAAAGAAAGGAAAAGGACTAAAAGGTAATGATCTCAAAACCATTGTCGCGATACGCTGCCATGCTGGGGTGACCAAAAATATCGTCTAGCAAGACAAGTCCTTGGTCTTGAGCTGCCGTCAGCGTACCAAGTTTGGCAGAGCACGCTTTACACACACCTTCGACAAGGCCGGCTTGCAAACATTTTTGCCATAGGCCCTTCAATGGACTGCCTTCCCGGACCAATTCAGGTATCAGCTTCACTGAAGATCCTTCAAGGATAATTTTAGCCTCATAACCTTTATCCTTCATGTCCAGAGCATTTAGCAGTACATGGACAAAACACATCGACTCACCATTGAAGACAAACATAACTACTTTTTTCATGGATGGACTCCTCATTTATTCGCGGTGGATGCAGACTAAAACAACATAAACGATTGTAGCAGAAAGGCACTTATGTATCGCAGCGCAACCCTAAACAACTAAAACAAAAAAGCCAGCCCACAATTGTGAACTGGCTTTTTTGTTTTGTATTGGTAGCGGGGGAAGGATTTGAACCTCCGACCTTCGGGTTATGAGCCCGACGAGCTACCAAGCTGCTCCACCCCGCGTCATATGCACTTAATTTGCACTTTGTTGTACCTGCTTGCCGCCCCTGTTTTTCTTACTTGCGTTAACAGGGAAAGTACTTTGTAACAAAGCTGGTAACTATTGTCAAGTAAAGCTGTAATTTAATTTTACGGTGTATCGACAAAGCTCTTCAGGCGTTTGGCGCGACTGGGGTGGCGCAGTTTGCGCAGAGCCTTGGCTTCAATCTGGCGGATGCGCTCGCGAGTTACATTAAAGTCCTGTCCCACCTCTTCGAGGGTATGATCTGACTTCTCGCCAATGCCGAAGCGCATACGCAGCACCTTCTCTTCGCGTGGACTCAGAGAAGACAACACCTCGGCGGTCTGTGCCGACAGGTTCCCTTTAATCGCTTCTTCCAAGGGGGAAACCGCCCCTTTGTCTTCAATAAAATCTCCAAGGGACGAGTCTTCCTCTTCCCCGATGGGAGTTTCTAAGCTTATGGGCTCCTTGGCAATCTTCAGTACCCGGCGTACTTTTTCCAGCGGCAGATCCATGCGCTCGGCAATCTCCTCGGGCACAGGTTCGCGCCCGAGTTCCTGCACCAGTTGACGACAGGTACGGATCAGCTTGTTGATGGTTTCAATCATATGTACAGGAATGCGAATGGTGCGAGCCTGGTCGGCGATGGCACGGGTAATAGCCTGACGTATCCACCAAGTAGCATAGGTGGAGAATTTATACCCACGTTGATATTCAAATTTATCCACCGCTTTCATCAATCCAATATTGCCTTCCTGAATAAGATCCAGAAACTGCAAGCCACGATTGGTGTATTTCTTAGCGATGGAGACCACCAGGCGCAGGTTTGCTTCCACCAGCTCTGTTTCTGCGGTTTTGGCCTGATATTCCCCTCCCCGCACTTCTTTAATGGCTTCAATCAGTCCTTCGGGAGTAAAACCACTCTCGTCTTCTATCTTTTTAAAGCGGCGCTGTGCCCCTTTAAGGCGTTTCTCTACCGTAAGCAGCTCATCAACATTGGTGCCCAGCTCTTCGGCGACCTTGACCGCGTCGGCATCACTTTTGTGCATACGCCGCAACTGACTGCGGATCTCTTTATGACTAAGCCCAAGTTTTGCTTCACATGCGGCCACTTCCTTCTGGCTCATCCGCACCTGCTTGGAGAGTTCTTTAAGACGCGAAGTGGCGCGTTTGGCTACCTTTTCCTTGAGGTTGAGGTGCAGGATAGTTTCGTACAGTTCCGGCGTAATCGCATCGATTTCCGCCTGTAGAGTTTGACACTCTGCCGGATCTGCAGTTTCCTGCATACGCGTTTTTATTGCGTCCAAATGTTCCTTTTTGCTTACTAGCTCCGCAATCGACTCAGAGATTTGGGCCCACTGCGCCTCTGTCTCTTCTAGCGAGACTTCATCCTCTTCGGCGGTACTGAATTTGATAATGTCCGCTAGGGTTATGTCACCGTTTGCCAGTTTTTTCCCCAGTCTTACCACTTCGTTTAACGCAATGGGCGTGCACAACACCACCTTGGTGGTCAGATTTTCCCCTGCCTCGATGCGCTTAGCAATTTCAACTTCCCCTTCACGGGTAAGCAGCGCAACCTGTCCCATCTCACGCAGGTACATGCGTACCGGGTCACTAGTACGCCCAATTACACCTGCTTCAAGGGCTGGGGCTTCCTCCTCCTCTTCCTCTTCAGCTTCTGACTCGTTGGCAGAGGGTCGCTTTGTTCCAGAATTTTTGGAACCCGATTCGATGATCTCTATATCCAATTCTCCAAACATAGCCATCACATCTTCAAGCTGACTAGCACCGACCATATCTTCGGGAAGAGCCTCGTTTACCTCATCATAGGTAAGAAACCCTTTTTCTTTCCCTGTCTCGATAAGCTGTTGAAATTCCTCTTCTTTGTTTTTCTTTGCCATATTACGCATCTCCTGTTCATCGGTACGCGGCCAATTTATTTTATGCGACTAAATCTGTTTCAACGCTTAATTTTACGATTTATCTCCATCAGCTCCCGCATACACTCATTCTGCATCTGCATATCGCCGTTGCGTTCGGCTTCGCACATCTGTGCATGCAATTGTATGGTGCGCTGTTTGAGTTGACTATGATTCACCGCTGTACGGCAATCGTTGAAAACTTTTTCGATAATCTCTGCGGCAAACTGATCCTTGTCCACCAGCGCCGCTGTAAGAATTTCTTGCACCTCACTATCTTCACACTGATCCAGCAGCCACAGCCCCGGTTCTTGCCCCTGTGCGTATGCTTTGCTGATGAGCTCGGCGCATTCACGGCACCCGTGGTGTGAAAACAAACTCTGAATCCCGACACTCATAACCTCTGCAGTGACCTGATGACGTTCGGCCATGAGTGCCAACAACATTTTCTGTGCTTTAAGCTCTCTGTCTTCACCTGCCCCCGACGCAACAGGCCGACGTACTTCACGCCGGGGTGAAGACTTCTGCACCTGCACTATCGGCGCTACTTGGCTAGCGCGAGAACGTTCGTTGCGAAGCTGATCCAGTTGGCGCTGCAGCAGTCCGGTATCGACACCGGTGCGACGCGCCAGTTCCTGCAGATGGAGACTCGTTTCAATCTCGCCGGGAACGTATGCAACGACATCAAGTATTTCAGCAATGGCACGGGCTTGCTCTTCCGCGCTGTCTCGTCTGGCGGCCAGTGTTTGTTGCATGAAATGTTCCAACGCCGAACCAGTTTGTTCCAAGCGTGCCTCGAATGCCTCTTTTCCGTGGCGTGCAAGGAAAGAATCAGGGTCTTCCCCCTGTTCCAGACTCAGGTTCTGTACCTGTAGCCCGGCTTGGAGCAATAGCGGCAATGCTCTGAAACAGGCCGCCTGCCCGGCCTTATCTTGATCGAACAGCAACACCAGCGTATCCACATAGCGCTTTAACAAAGTGGCATGCTCCGCTGTCAGCGCAGTACCACACGTGGCCACCACATTTTCCACCCCTGCTTGCACTAGTGCCAGATGGTCAAAATATCCCTCTACTACTATTACCCGGCGTTGGCGCCGCATGAAACTTTTGGCATCGTGCATGCCGTACAGGATTCTACCTTTGTGATACAGGGGTGTTTCGGGGGAGTTGATATATTTGGGCAGGCTATTATCCAGCACCCGTCCCCCGAAAGCCACCGCATGCCCGCTTGAATCCTGCACCGGAAACAACAAGCGGCGCCGAAACATATCGTACTCGCGTCCTTCATCGCTACGGCGCACCAATCCAAGTGCAACCGCCTGCTCCAGATCAATATCTTTACGCTTCAAGTGGGCGCATAGAGTGTCCCACCCTGCGGGTGCGTAGCCGAGTCGAAACCGACGTACCATCTCCCCCGTATATCCACGGCGGCGCAGATAGGCGCGCGCTTCGGCGCCCTCGTTCTCGCGCAGCAGGATGTTATGGTAAAAATCCACCGCCTCAACCATTATCTGCTGCTGGCGTTCGCGTTCTTGCCGTTGCTGCTGACGTCGGGGAGAAAGTTGCTCTGCCTGAATCTCAATCCCTACCCGTGAACCTAATCTATGCACGGATTCGGCAAAACCCAACCCCTCAATGCGCATAAGAAAATTAAAAACATTTCCTCCTGCGCCGCATCCGAAACAGTAAAAAAACTGGCGGCTACTATTTACACTGAACGACGGGGTCTTTTCGCCATGGAAGGGGCACAGACCAAAGTGGTTATCCCCGGCCTGTTTAAGTTTTACGTAGTCCCCCACCACACTGACTATGTCGCTTTGTTCCCGTATCTGTTCGATGGTTTCTGGGGCAATTTTCCCTACCATCAATCGCTCCTGTGCCCGACGTGCTCCCCTAGTTGAATTACTGTGACAGCATCTCCACCTTGGGCATTATCCGCTGAATGAAATGCGGCTACGGCTCGATGTTGCCCAAGCAGTGTGCGTACAGCCTGCCGCAGCACACCGCCACCGCGTCCGTGGGTAACCTGCAGGTCGCGCCAATTGTGTAGCAATGCGTCATCGATTAAGCGTTCTACCCTGGGGACAGCTTCCTCCACTCGCATTCCGGTCACATCCAGATTGGGGCTGAAGTCGCTGCGCTCCACGCTGGTGCGGCTGTGATGCACCCTGGCTGTTGTTGCGTCGCTGAAACGGCGAGGCTCAAATGCTTCGAGCGCATATAATGGCAGCCGCATCTTCTTCCCCTGCACACTGAGGTCAACCTGCTGATTTCTGACTTTTTCCACCCGTGCCTCTGCATCGAGAGCTGGAACCCGGACAATTTCACCCTGGGCAAGCTCCTGTGGCGGGTT
>JAVERW010000089.1:0-8033 GCA_034006915.1 Desulfuromonadaceae bacterium
CCTGATACTGATCGTACCAAGAGTCAAACAGCAATGCTTGCAACGGTGCATCCGGGTCCCCCTCTGGAGGTGGCACCTTCTTAATAATGGCTTCGAGAATCTCGTGAATCCCGATCCCATCCTTGGCACTTGCTACAATGGCATCCTGCGCTTCGAGCCCGATGATATCTTCAATCTCTTCCTTAACCCGATCTGGCTCGGCCCCCGGAAGATCTATTTTGTTTAACACTGGGAAAATTTCCAGATTCGCATCCAGCGCCAAGTACACGTTTGCCAAGGTTTGAGCTTCCACCCCCTGGGACGCATCCACAACCAGCAGTGCCCCCTCACATGCCATGAGAGACCTACTTACCTCATAACTGAAGTCCACATGCCCCGGAGTGTCGATAAGGTTGAGGATATACTCCTCTCCGTCATCGGCCTTATACTTCAGACACGCAGCCTGCGCCTTGATGGTGATGCCGCGTTCCCGCTCCAGATCCATTTTATCGAGGAACTGTTCGGTTTTCTGACGTTCGTTGAGAGCTCCAGTTTTTTCTAGCAAACAGTCGGCTAAGGTTGATTTGCCGTGATCAATATGCGCTATGATGGAAAAATTGCGAATGTTCTGTTGTTTCATAATCTCCTGCACTTGTTGGATATGCCTGTTACCTGCGTGAGTGCACTGAAGTATTGCAGCAACTGCGAACCAAAAGGGTGCAATCGGCGGGCGGAACTTCAGTTAAACAGGGCACTAGTTCGGCGGGCTATAAATCGGATGTAAGACTAGTCAGATTCAATTTCTTTGTAAAGAAATAAGATGCTTTCACTAAAAGTGTTATATTTCGTGGTCGGGTAAAAAGATCACATACGCAGCATGTCCTCGCCAGGCAGTAAGATAGACACAGGCAGGCTAAAGTAGCGAGATAATCTAGCGCGGTAATCGCACTAAGCCCGCAGCCGATGGGTTTTATCACCGTCCCAAATTTAATCCTAAGGATTCAAAACCCTTGTGTCGATGAGTAGCAGCGTAGAGATGCCCATTTGTTGTGAATACATCTTTATACATATATGGCGTATTTGCCATAGTATCAATACCGTCCATTTATATAATCTACAGACGAGAATCTCATGCACCCTTCTAACCCCACATCCTGGAACAAAGTTGCTGCAAAACTCCACCGCTTCTCCGCACTGCGGCGGTGGGTTGAAGACCTTCTCTCTATCAGCCTTATTGTGGTTACCGTGAGCGCACTGGTACTTGCAGCCACGGTGTATCTGGACCGAGCCAAACCTGGATCACAATCATTATTGTTCAAGAATAATGGACCTGACACCGTGCCGGCCATTTATCAACGCCAGGATCAGGGGCACTCCATCGAAATATAACACACAATCCGCTGAAAATTAAACTGGGCGGAGCTATCGCTTCAGTGGTGCGTCAAGCAAAAATGCAATTAGCGCCAGCAGCGAAACCAGCAAAAGATACAAAAACAGCTCCACAAATAAGTAGCGCTTGAATAGAAGAGTGCTTCGGTGCTAAACATCTGCCATGTATAAACCTCATACCGACATAAAATTTACCAACTTTCGTATTCTGCGCCTCAACTTTGGCCTCAACAAAGAGTTCAATGCTGTCAAACAGCATACAGAGGTGCATACAGAGTTCAAAATCCGCCATGAACTGCATGGCACCACGCTTAAGGTGTTTCTGCGGATAAAATTCACGGATAACCCGGATCGCACAACTCCGTTCATGCTCAATATAGAAGGTGAGGCAACATTTAAGCTCCGGCATCCCCCTGCTCCAGCTGAGATTCAACCCCTGGTAAAACAATACTGTGCCGCAGCTATGTTTCCATATCTGCGTGAAACCATTGCAGACATTACCCGCCGCGCTGGCTTTCCGCCGCTTCATATACCACAAGTGGACTTTACCCGCGCTTTTGAACAGGATCCCCCTGCTGGGATCTCTCCGTCCCACTCTTTACATTAAACAAAACCACTGGCGTATGTGCTGAGCGTATGTGCTGAATATAACTCGTGGTTGTCCCATGGTGTTTTTTTTTGCCTTCGGGGGGCAAAAGTGGCATAATTTCGCTTTTGTGTAAAACAGGGTTCAGTGCCTGGTTGAAGTTGCGCGTACCTGCTCATCCTGGCTCATCCCGATTTCAGCCCAGTTGCACAGATACAGCATACGGCATCACTTTGACTTTGGGCATCACATTGCCTGCAATTTGCATTTCATATTTTTGCATTTTATATAAATACTTCTGCCAAACTTTTTGTATATTTTGCCTTTTGTATATATTTAATACGTTGGGGAGCTATGCAGAACACACCTACATCTTCACACACCGTTTCCTCATCCGAAGCTAAGATCGATACCTGTAACACCATAGGAACCTGGCTCGGAACTGAAGCACCTGAACATATCACCCTGCGCGCGGCTTTGATGCAGGTACACAAACCGGTTTTTTTGTGCCGCGCTCCACATGCTAAGTACCAAGTCCACACCTCGGGTCGCGCCATCCTTGGAGATTCAGAAACCCCACCCACAGAGGATGGAATTTCTGCGCAGGATCTAGTGGCGTATGCTGCTCCCCTCCCTTTGCACAGCTGTGGGGATGCCGCTTTTCTTGCGGCACATAAACTACGCTATCCGGTTATCGCAGGCTCAATGGCAAAAGGGATAAGTTCTGTCGCTATGGTTAAAGCGATGGGCGCAGCTGGAATGCTCGGATTTCTGGGTAGTGCAGGGCTCGATGTGAACACGGTTGAAGCCCACCTGCGTCAGCTGCAACGTGATCTTGATCCGGGCGAGTATGCGTACGGTTGCAACCTGATCCACAGCCCGAATGAGCCGGAGCTGGAACAGGAACTGGTGGAGATGTATCTGCGCATTGGGTTGAAGCTGATAGAAGCTTCAGCTTTTCTACAGATCACCGCGCCCTTGGTTGAATACCGTCTCCATGGGATTCACCGCGATACCAGCGGCTCTATTGTCACCCCCAACAAGGTGATTGCAAAGGTTTCGCGCGAAGAGATTGCAACCCTGTTTCTCTCTCCGCCACCGGAAAAAATTGTCGCGCGTCTACTAGAGCAGGGTAAAATAAGCGCAGAACAAGCAGCCTTAGCCAAACAAGTTCCCATGGCGGAGGATATCACTGCAGAAGCAGATTCCGGTGGACATACCGATAACCGCCCCGCCATGGCACTATTTCCCACGATCGTTGCCCTGCGTGACACCTTGCAACAACAATTTCACTACCCAGAACCTCCGCGGATAGGATTGGGAGGGGGCATTGCTACCCCTTACGCTGCTGCGGGTGCTTTTGCCATGGGGGCTGCTTATATTGTAACCGGCAGTGTCAATCAGGCATGTGTAGAAGCGGGAACCTGTGATGCGGTAAAACAGATGTTAGCCGAAGCGCAACAGGCTGACATCGCCATGGCGCCGGCAGCAGATATGTTCGAGATGGGTGTTGATGTGCAGGTACTAAAGCGCGGCACCATGTTTTCCATGCGCGCGGGGTCACTGTACGAAATATACCGTAACTACTCCAGCATTGAAGATATTCCCCACGCTGAACGCTCCAGGTTAGAAAAGACCATCTTCAAAACCAGCTTGGACGAGGCATGGAGAAATACGCGCGCTTTTTTTGCGCGCCGCGACCCGCGTGAGATTGAGCGTGCTGACAGGGATCCAAAACATAAAATGGCCCTTGTGTTTCGCTCCTACCTAGGGCAAGCAACCCACTGGGCTATTGATGGTGATCCACAACGCCGCATCGACTATCAGATCTGGTGCGGCCCTGCACTTCCGGCGTTCAATGCCTGGACCAAAGGGACCTTTCTGCAGCAACCGCAGCAACGGAAGGTGGTGGATGTTAACCTCAATCTGCTGCTGGGGGCCGCTACGTGGTTACGAGCTAACATGCTCGGACCGGCGCGCGCCTGCTACGAACGGGTTCACCCCGATGAAACCCTTATCTTGCGCCCGTTAACCCGTGAGCAAATCGACACGTATCTACAGACGCAGGATCAGGCACAGGATTGATAGCCATATTAAAGCCATAGCAAGTTTGATACAAATGACGACATATATGTGCCATGCCGGACTGCTACAATTAGCTCGTTACCCAAGCGCACAGATACTTACTCATTGCTCAATAATTTTGCGCCGCACATTTGGCGCTTTTTGTTTAGCCATTGCATTTGATAATTAATGCAAAGCATCCAAATACAGGGACCAAAGGTATGTATACAAAATCAGATTCCAACTCAACTACTCCATCCATCCCCCTGGCCGTTGTCGGGATCGGCTGTCTGTTCCCCAAGGCTGCAGACAAGTCTACGTTTTGGGCCAACATCAAAAACAAGGTGGATGCCATCACCGATGTCCCTGAAACCCATTGGCGCCTGGCAGATCACTATGATCCAGATCCAAAACGTCCAGATCATACCTATGGCAAACGGGGAGGTTTTCTCGATGCGGTGGATTTCAACCCCCTTGAGTTCAATATCCAGCCCAATATCCTTGAAGCGATCGACACCTCTCAGCTGCTGGGCCTGATCGCCGCGCGCGAAGCACTGCGCGATGCAGGCTACGACCCTGCGGGGGAATTCGCACGCGAACGCGTCAGTGTGCTCCTCGGGGTTACCGGCGCCCTGGAGATGGTGATCCCCCTTGGAGCTAGACTCGGCTACCCCATCTGGAAAAAAGCGCTGCTCGATTCAGGGGTGCCTGCTGAGGTGGCAGATGAAGTTGTGGAGCGGATCGGTGCCGAATATGTGCCATGGCAGGAAAACTCCTTCCCTGGTCTTCTCGGCAACGTAGTGGCAGGACGGATCAGCAAACAGTTCAACCTTGGAGGGAGCAATAGCGTTGTAGATGCGGCGTGCGGAAGCTCTTTGAGTGCGGTACACATGGCAGCGATGGAGCTGGCATGCGGACATGCAGACATGGTGATTACGGGTGGGATCGACACCTTCAACGATATCTTCATGTACACATGTTTTAGCAAAACTCCAGCACTGTCACCAACCAACCGTATCTGTCCATTTGACGAATCCAGCGACGGCACCCTCATTGGCGAAGGGCTGGGGCTGGTAACCCTAAAACGTCTGGAAGATGCAGAGCGTGATGGCGACCACATCTATGCTGTAATTAAAAGCGTAGGGAGTGGAAGTGACGGTAAAGTGGGGGCGATCTATGAGCCCAGCGTCAAGGGACAGGTGCGCACCCTGCTTAACGCCCAGAAACTGGCCGGCGTAGAGCCGCACGAGATCGGTCTCATCGAAGCGCACGGTACCGGTACTAAAGTAGGTGATGCAACGGAAATAAAGGCGCTGCGTGAAGTTTTTGGCGAGAGCGATGGACGCCCATGGTGTGCCATCGGCTCGGTTAAATCACAGATTGGACATGCTAAAGCGGCCGCTGGTGCTGCAGGCCTGATAAAAACCATCCTTGCGCTTCACAACAAGATTCTCCCTCCCACTATCAATGTGGACAAACCTCAAGAGGTTATCACCACGGGAAACACCCCTTTCTATATAAATACCGAAGCGCGTCCGTGGGTAACCCATGCTGATAAACCACGCCGCGCTGGGGTGAGTGCCTTTGGTTTTGGCGGAAGTAATTTCCACTGTATTCTGGAAGAATACCGGCATAAAAAGCGTTTTTGTGACTGGGATGGAACTCCCCAGCTGCTGGCGTGGAGCGCGGCTTCTACAGCGGAACTTAAAACCTCCATCAAAAAAAGTCTTGCGCAATTAAAGCAACAACCACAAGCCGAGGAGATTCGCCAGCTCGGTGCCAGCACCCGCGCTGCTTTCGAGCCGAGTGCGGCTCAGCGCCTGTGTTGTTGCATCGATGATCCGGCACGCGCCTGCGAAATCTTGGAGCAAGCCTGCACGTTGGTGGATAGCGGCACAGAGCATGCCTCTACTCCAAACGGTATCTACTACAGCGCTATACAACCAGCCGCCGCCACTGCGACTAAAACTGCAGTGCTGTTCCCCGGACAGGGGGCGCAATACCCCTACATGTTACGCGATCTGGCGTGTCACGCACCGGAAATGCTGGAGGAGCTCGAACGTGCCGATGCCGCTTTGAGCCTGGAGCAGGGGCAACACCTCAGTAACCTCATCTATCCCCACAGCATCTTCACCAAGGCAGAGGAAGAGGCAGCGGCACAAAATCTTCAAGCTACCCAGCATGCACAACCCGCCATTGGCAGCGTAAGCCTCGGAGCATGGCGCTATCTGCAGCGCTACGGTCTCGAAGCACAGGCCTTTGCTGGACACAGCTATGGTGAGCTTACCGCCCTGTGCGCCGCCCACTCCTACGCGCCAACGGATCTATATAAACTCTCCCATCTGCGCGGCAGTCTGATGCGCGGCGATGGCAGTGACAAAGGCACTATGCTCGCGGTTTCTGCTCCTCTGGCAAAGATTGAAGAGCTCATTGAGCAGGAAGAGCTGGAGCTAATCATTGCGAACAAGAATACTCCGCAACAAGGGGTACTCTCCGGCTCACGTTCTGAGATTGAACGGGCGGCGGCGGCGTGCAAAAAAAGGGGGATGCGCTCTATCCCTCTCGACGTTGCAGCGGCGTTCCACAGTGCTCTGGTCGCTGATGCTTCTGTGCCGTTTCGCGCTGAATTGGAGCACGTCGCGATTAACCCTCCAGAAACCCAGGTATACGCAAACAAGAGCGCTGCTCTCTACCCCACTAAGACAGATGCAATGCGCACCCTGCTAGCAGAACAGATCGCAAGCCCGGTGGAATTTGTGCGCCAGATTGAACAGATGTATGCTGATGGCATCACCATTTTTATCGAAGTTGGACCCGGAGCGCGCCTCTCTGGGATGGTCAAGAAAATCCTCCCGCAGGATGTCCACATTGTCACTCTGGATGCCTCCAACGGCAAACGCAACGGCATGACTGATGTCGCACGCTGCCTTGCACAACTTGCAGCTCTGGGGCTGCCCCTTGAGTTGAAGCGGTGGGATGAAAACTACGCGCGCACCTGGCTGAAAAAACCGCTTCAGGATGATAAAAAACCACGCATGAGCATTGAAATATACGGTTCCAACTATGTAAAAAAACGCGATCCGATCCCCCCCAGTACGCGTATCTTGGTGGATGCGCGGGAGGTTAAAACTCAAGAAGCTCAACCCCAAGCCAAGTCGCACCAGCAAATGCACCACCCCACCCCTGCCACCACAGCGGTGACCGGAAGCATTTTAAATACCGACACAGAAAGCACCAGTGGAAGGGCACCAGCATCGCTACACATGTTGCGCTCACAGATGAGTGTGCTGCAGAAGATGCAAGAGGACACCGCGCGTCTGCACGAACAGTTTCTCGCTGGACAAACTCAGGCTCTGCAGAGCATGCGCACGCTAATGGGGCAGCCGCACGACTCAGCGTCACAGCCGACACAAACCTACACCGCACCACATCCATCAACTCCAGCACCGGTGCAAGCCCAGGACTCAACAACACTGCATGTTTCTGCCGCCGCAGGTGCAGCGCAGCCGAGCACGAAACCACAGACTCAGAGCACGCCAGCGCCACAGATCCCCACCGGTCCAGATGTAGCAGCTGAGCTGCTCGCCATTGTAGCGCAGAAAACCGGCTATCCCACCGAGATGCTCGAGCTGGATATGAGCCTCGATGCTGATCTGGGAATCGACTCCATCAAACGGGTAGAGATCCTCTCTGCAGTGCAGGAGCAACTCCCCCATCTGCCCAGTGTGGAGCCGCAGCAACTTGCAGCGCTGCAGACGCTGCGCCAGATTGTAGAGACCCTCAACAGCGCTGCCGCCGCTGCGCCTCAACCCTGCAGCAGCAGTGCCGCTGACACCGCCACCAATGTCGATGTAGCAGCTGAGCTGCTCGCCATTGTAGCGCAGAAAACCGGCTATCCCACCGAGATGCTCGAGCTGGATATGAGTCTCGATGCCGATCTGGGGATCGACTCCATCAAACGGGTAGAGATCCTCTCTGCAGTGCAGGAGCAGCTCCCCCATCTGCCCAGTGTGGA
>JAVERW010000090.1:0-7919 GCA_034006915.1 Desulfuromonadaceae bacterium
AAACCATGTTTGGGTTGCTATTTGTCACCACTTCCACTAGTATTCGCGCGCCTCACAATGTGTGCTTAAGATAAAAGAAAGGCTATATGAAAAGCTTTTGTATAAGTCCGTGTTGGACTTCACGCATACACTATTAGCGTGCCAGCTGGCGATTTCCTGTTGACGAAAAACAGCCCAGTCTGATTTGTTGTCTCCTATGGTTGCCCGATGCTGGCCTCCTGGAGATACAATGGGCGATACCAATAACAACCTCACGCTTGTCCTGAGCGATGCAATTAAAAACACCCAATACGATAGCGCTTTAGCGGTGATCAAAGGTTTGCGTGCAGTTGACCTGGCGGATGTATTAGAGCAGCTCGAACCAACTTTGGGCTGGCGTCTACTCGAACGCTTACCCAACCGCGCTGAAGTTTTTACCTATTTTGAGCCAGAACAACAAGTGCGTTTAGCGCGTGAGTTTCCACGTGTCACTCTGGCGAAGCTGGTCAGTGAGATGCCGGCCGATGAGCGCGTTGACTTATTTAAACACTTTGATCAGAGTCAGCGCGACACGTTACTGCCAGCTCTGGCGCAAGCCGAGCGCGAAGATATTCGGAAACTCTCTGCGTATATAGAGGGCACCGCTGGGTCCCTGATGACCTCTGACTATGCCTTGTTGAAAAAAGATATGAGCGTGGCGCAGGCATTGATCTCGTTGCGTACCGAAGCACCCGATGCGGAAACTATTTACCATACTTATGTCATTGATGAGCAGCGTAAATTAATAGGCGTAGTTTCATTGCGTGACTTAATCTTGGCCGATGTGGGTAAATCCGTTAAAGATTTAATGGTTAGCGATGTGGTGAGTGCTATTGCTACCGATGATCAAGAAGATATTGCCAAAAAAATAGCCCGGTACGACCTGTTGGCCTTACCAATTACCGATGAGCATGGAGTGCTGATTGGAATTGTTACCTACGACGACGCCATGGACGTGGTCAGCGAAGAAGCCACTGACGATATTCATAAATCTGCTGGGGTGAGCACCATAGTAGGCAATCTGAAGGATGCCAGTATCGGTTTACTGTATCGTAAACGGGTGTTTTGGCTGGTGCTGTTGGTATTTGGTAACTTGTTTTCTGGCGCTGGAATTGCCCACTTCGAAGACATGATTGCCGCCAATATTGTTTTGGTCTTCTTTCTGCCCTTGTTGGTGGACAGCGGTGGTAATGCGGGGGCGCAATCTGCCACCCTGATGGTACGTGCGTTGGCTACCGGTGAGGTGGTGATGCGCGACTGGCTGTATTTGGTCAGTCGCGAAGTGTTAGTCGCTTTGGCGCTGGGTTGCACAATGGCAGCGGCGGTCTCCGTTATAGGCTTTATTCGGGGGGATGAAACCGTGGCTTTAGTCTTGGCCCTGAGTATGGTTACGATTGTGCTGATTGGCTGTATGATTGGTATGAGCTTGCCATTTGTTCTGAGTCGCTTCAACCTTGACCCGGCCAGTGCCAGTGCGCCGCTTATTACTTCGGTGTGTGATGCGGTCGGTGTGGTGATCTATCTCTTTATCGCTTCGCAACTGCTCGACAGTATCGTGTTAGCGGCCGCTTAACCCCAAACCGAAGCGCAAACCGCCCAGATTCTTCAACCTAAGCCATTCGATGCTTATCTGATTATGTCGGCATTCTAGAAGAGCCTGCTGCACTTGGCGTTGAGATCAAAGAAGAAGCACCTCGTCACCATGCTGACCAATCCGCGCAGAGTAAATCTGGAACAGGCTATGGCGCTGTGCAAGGAACTGGTGTGCTGATACCGAAGTAGCGCTTTGGCTATAAAAGCCCTGGCAATCGCTTCACGTTCCTTAATTGGGCGTCAAGTCCACTGGTGCCGCCGACGTACAGGAACATATTGCTCAACCCGAATAAGCTCAAGGATCTTGACCAAACGTTTCTCTGGCGCAGTCAGCGGACTGGGCAGATTCTCGTCAAGATATGGGAACAGGCTGTGCTGGATTGTTCCCAGCAACCATGATACTTTTTTCTTGTGCTTCATTGGCATCTCCTCTGTTCATTGTTTTGGCGTAGGAACCTAACAATATCAGATATTTACCCTTGAAGATCGACTTTTTAGTGGCCTTTTTACTTATTACATGCAGCTTTTTGAATATCTTTTTGCAAGAGGCTCGAACGCAACGTATAAATCTCTGTACGCTGGCTTGCTAAAATAGGTCGTCCAAGACACGCCATGAAACACAACTGATCGTGCCATAGGAAAACCCTCTCAAGCCGGTATCAACCAACGCTCAAAAGGGTTTTCATAAATTAATCGAGCCACCAAACCGCCAGAGATCTTACCAAAGGTGGCGGTAGCGATTGTCCAGACAAACTGGCGTAGCTGCATAATAGTAGCCGCCCCACGCGGCCGTTACCGTCAACGAAGAGATGGATGAATCCGAACTCGTAATGAAAAACCTAAGCTGTCAATCCGCAACTAAGAAGTTCAGTTCAGGCTGTTGATGCTGGTAATCTGATTGTTAAGCGTCCAGAAATCGTAAAGAACACCGATCAGAAAAATTCCGCCAGTCAAAAGATAGATCGCCCCGCTCAGCCATTTCCGCATATACAGCCGGTGAATCCCAAAGACACCGAAAAAGGTCAGCAGGACCCAGGCCACCGTGTAATCGACCCGGCCCGCCCGGAAGCGCAAATCGGCCTGACGGTCCATAGAGGGAATCAGAAAGATGTCGATCAGCCAGCCGATGCCGAGCAGTCCGAGAGTGAAAAAGTAAATTGTGCCGGAAACAGGCTTGCCATAATAGAAGCGATGGGCACCGGTGAAACCGAAAATCCACAAAACATAGCCAATGGTTTTGAGATGGGTATCGTTCGGGTTGGTCATGGGCGAAGCTCCTGCAAAAGAGGCTGCGGGTTTTATACGGTCACCAAGCTATTTCGGCAGGGTATGAACCGTTTGTTTTACTTTACCCTATTTCCCGCTAAATGCGCTGCGCTTCGTCCAGTCAGCCGGTGGGAAAGGCGGTCTGTAGATCAAGGTGATCATGGTATGGGGCTTATCACCATGTCTTTTCATCTCTCCGATATTCTGGCTGAAAAAGGTGAGCGCGTCTGAGCTGGGCAGACCCTCGACCTTCTCGGATCAACGGGGCGTTCCACCGAAGCGCACCTGCACTGGGGTTTTTCTTGCCGGGAGGTGCTGTTTATTTGTTCAATCAACTGCTTTGTTGATGGCGTCGCGTAACAAATCAGATAAGCGAACCACACCCAGCAGACGGTGTTGCCCATCTACAACCGGGATGTCCTCAACGCGACGCTCCACGTGCTGCTGAAAAAGATCATGCTTATGTAAAATATCGTCGATATCCTCGTCGACCCCGACACACATCACGCGATCATCCATATGCTCTGCTACATTGCCCAGCGTGATGCGCTCGACCATTTCACGCAGGCTATGCGTGGGGCGCAGCTCGCCCAACAGCAAGGTAGCCACATGCCAAAAACCCAGATGGCCGCTGACCCGCCCTGCGGCGTCGAGAACAAAGAGATCGCGTCCTTCAGGATCGTCCAGCAGCATACGTGCGGCTTCCTGAAGACTGGATTCACCGGCGATGGTCAACGCTTTGACCGGATGGATCTTGAGCCATTCACTAGCCTTCATGTTGTCTTCTTCCTTTCAGCGGTTTCAGTGGCTTGCCCGAGTTCACCTGCGCGTTCCAACCCAAAGCGCGTGGCAACCGCACCAAACGTTTCGGTCAGCAGCGTAGTTGCGGTAACGATATTGACAATCAGGAGGGCGGAGTCCCCCAGACGCGGTACACTGGTGAGCATCAGCGCCATACCAATGGCCACCCCGCCCTGCGGCAACATGATTAAACCAACATTGTGACTGATCACTCGTGGCGCACCGGCAAGTTTTGCACCAATCATCGCACCGACAATCTGCCCTCCCGCTCGTAGCAGAAAATAGAATATGATCAGCCCTGCATGGCTGAACACCACTGCAGGTGCGAAATGTAACCCCGCAAGGGTAAAAAACAGGACAAACACCACTTCCTGCAGCTGCTCAAGGGGCCGGAAGAAGGGTTCAGAGTGGGCGCCACCGAAAAATCGGGTTGAAAACCCAAGCGTCATCGCTGTGAGCAGGGGTGAGAAGTGTATGGCTTCGGCCAATCCTGTGAGCAAGATAATTCCACCAAGCAACATTACCAGCTTCAGCTCCTGCTCAGGCAGATATCGTGCAGTACGCTCTATCACATAACCGCCACCTATACCGAACCCAACGGCCGCAACGATCTCCCAAATTATTACTGGAATCGCAGCAGTAAAGCCGGTGCTGTCTATTCCAGCCAATACCAACGAGAAGATCACCAACGCCAGCGCATCATCGAGGACAACCATTCCCAGCAATGCAGTAGTCAGCGGGCCCCGTGCTCTGTACTGGTGGATAATCGCAACTATAGCGGCCGGAGCGGTAGTGGTAGCAATCGCTGCCAACAGCAGAGCCAAGTGCCAGCCAGGCACATCAGCCACGGCCAGACCAAACAGCGAAAAACCCACCAACACCGCCACAAAACTGCCCGTAATCTTACCCAAGGTGGCGGTAACGATTGTCCAGCCCAGCTGGCGCAGCTGCGTGATAGTGGCCGCCCCGCCAATCAGATACGCGATGATTCCAAGCATGACGGCAACTATCGACCGCGTCCATTCAGTCGTGTCAACGCCCAGAGGCCCGCCAAGAAAATCTGGTGCGAACAGAATCCCTGCGAAAATATAACCCACCACGCGGGGCACACGGAAGAGGTAGCTGCCCAGCACACCGAGCATCAGCCCCGTGAGCAACAGCAAACCGATCAACAGGATTTCCATTTCGCCTCCATTATATTTGAGGAACTATAGGAACAAATAGGGGACGTCCCCTAATATTTTTCTATACTGTCGTCGGAGCTGTCTGCGCAAATCTTGCCGCCAGCTTAAGGCAGGTCTACCGGAGATCTACCCCGCTGCCGCATGCGTAACGCCACTCGGTAACACTACAGATAGCGCTCAAAATCCATTCGCTGGTGCAGTCCCGGAGAACATCGAGTCATCATCAAACAGGCTGAAAAAATGCCGTGTGCGCCTGATCTGAACCTTCTATACCCTGGCTTCACATCGCTATGTCGGTAGACGGTGTAGAGTCTTTGGCGCGCTTCTGGCTTTGGCGTGCTTTTCTGAATTGCTCCCCACAGCTCTCGAACATATTTTTCTGCTTGAGCGATACCCCATGCTGCAAAAGTATGATCCAAGATTCCACTCAGGTCTGATCTTTGCCCCCTCTATCCGAGCTTGACGCAGCTGTTCCAACTTAAGGTGATCTTTTCTGCTAAGATCGTCCATGGAGGCGGATGCGTGTGCATAGCGTCCACTTTGCACACATCCCGCTACCCAGGTCTTCATTTGCTCGGGTAACGAAATACTCATAGTTGCCATTCATCGTTGCCATAGTTGATCTTATTTTAAAAGGACATCAACAGCGTATGGCAAACTTTGCAAAAGTCAATTTTTGACCTGAACCTACAACGAAGAATGGCCCTCAGCCGAACCCAAGAACCATTAAGGCACAATATTCGAGATTGATTTAGTGCGAAGATGGTTCACATATGTCACCGTTGTTGGTGGCCGCGCTTAGGTGACCACTGCAATGGCCGGAAAGGTTAGAATCCATGAGAAGTGAACTTAAAAAAAGACGCATATGTAACAAGCTGTTAGCTGTTCCACTTTGTATCTTCCTGAGCCTTCTGGTTGCCGGATCTGCTTTGGCCAGCGCCTGGAACTCGCCAACCGTCCAGCTGACCCCGGCTGTTCTTGCGCCGGGAGACGTTACCCTGCTTTCCGTGATCCCAGCGGACAGGGTGAGTTCCGCGTCGATTCTGTGGCAGAAAGAGCATATCCCCCTGATGCGGCTGGCGGAAAAAGACGCGCTGGGGGCTTTTCTGGCAATTCCGCGGGATGAAAGAGCCGGGAGCAAAGAAATTGCACTTACCCTGGTCCGGGCCGATGGAGAACAGTTCAAACGCAATCTGACCCTGGAGGTGAAGTCCAAAGAATTTCCCGTTCAGCGCCTTAGCCTGCCGGAAGAGAAAGTGACTCTTGCTGAAAAAGACCTGGCCCGCCATCAGCGCGAAAAAACGGCGGTCCAAAATGCTCTGGCCCAGCCTTTTGCCGAACGCCTCTGGCAGGCCTCCTTCCAGCGTCCAGTCCCAGGTGCTATCAGCACCCCTTTCGGGGTGGGCAGAATATTGAACGACAAACCCCGCAATTCACATTCAGGCGTCGATCTGCGGGGTAAAACAGGAGATCCGGTCGCAGCAGCAAGCGATGGCATCGTCATCTTGACTGGGGAGCATTTTTTTGCCGGCAAGTCCGTATATATTGATCATGGTATGGGGCTTATCACCATGTACTTTCATCTCTCCGGCATCCTGGTTGAAAAAGGTGAGCGAGTCAGAGCGGGGCAGACCATCGGTCTACTCGGATCGACGGGGCGTTCCACCGGTCCGCACCTGCACTGGGGCTTGCGCGTCCATAACCAGCCAGCCGACCCGCTGACTCTGCTGACGCTTTTTCCCCTTCTTTAAGCTATGAACCTTGAGGCAAAGGGATCCCTTCAGCCATAGATCTCCTCAGGCGCACCAGGACCGGCAAATCGAGCTTGCTTAAGCTGCTCGTGGCCGAGCATCCGTCTGACAGCGGCATAATCGATTACCGTCAGGCGACTATATGGGGGCGGCCCGGTTTTATTGCCTTAAGAACTGATCCAGATATTCTTTTAACACTTGACCTATGGGGTGAAAGCAATCAAGCAACGTTCCCTAAGGTTTAGCAGGTGCCTGTAATACAATTCCACTGCAAAAGAATACCTCTGCCTTCTTTACTTCAGCTTTTTCAAGTCCTATTATTGAAAACCTCTTACTCTGGAAAAGCTTCAAGTCGATAACACTAAACCAAGGGAGGACTTTATGTATAAATATATTTTTGGTCCAGTGCCTTCACGCCGTCTGCAAATGTCTCTCGGGGTTGATTTGGTGCCACACAAAGTATGCTCATTGGACTGCGTGTATTGCGAGTGTGGTAAGACCACTAAGCTGACGCTGGAGCGCAAAGAATATGTTCCGAAAGACGAGGTGATTGCAGAACTTGAGCATTTTTTGAACAACAATCCCGCCCCTGATTATATTACTTTCTCCGGAGCGGGAGAGCCGACGCTTAACTCGGCCATCGGGGAAATTATCGCCTTTGTTAAGCAGCATTATCCGACTATTCCCGTTGCGGTACTGACCAACGGCACATTGCTGTCCGACAAAAAGATCAGGGCTGAGATCATTGACGCCGATGTGGTTCTGCCATCTTTTGATGCCGCTAGTGCCGAGGCTTTTCAGAAAATCAATAAACCAGAACCGTCAATTGAACTCTCAGCCTATCTGCAGGGACTGATTGATTTTAGACAGGAATTTAACGGACAAATCTGGCTCGAAGTTCTCATTCTTCCTGGATATAACGATGCCGAGGACAACCTTAACGCCTTGAAATCCGCCCTGACAAAAATAAATCCGGATAAGATTCAGCTAAATACTCTCGATAGACCTGGAGTGGTCGGCGATCTGAAACCGGCTGATGGTGCGCAACTAGATAGAATTTTACGCCAGTGGGATTTCACCCATGCCGAAATTGTCGCTTCAGTCGCCCAGCGCAAAGCAGTGCAATCTTTTCGCCAAGACACTGAATCGGCAATTTTGGAAACAATTGAGCGCCGACCCTGCACCTTGCCAGATCTGGTCAAGATCTTAGGCTTGCACGAAAACGAGATCAATAAATATCTATCGACGCTAGAACACGCTTCACTCATTAAATCGATAGTTTTGGAACGAGGGCTATTCTATCAAT
>JAVERW010000091.1:0-7915 GCA_034006915.1 Desulfuromonadaceae bacterium
GTGGGCTGACAACAATGCCTGCGCTACCGCCTGCGGATTCTGGGATCAGCCAGCGCATAACCAACATCCGCCAGCATATTACCCACCAAGGTCATCGCTGCTCCAATGACCAAAATCCCCATAATCAGCGGATAATCACGCATCATGACTCCGTCGTAAAAAAGCTTGCCCATTCCGGGGACAGCAAAGATACTTTCGAAGATCACGCTCCCCCCTATCAACCCCGGGACCGCCAGGCCTAGAATTGTTATCAAGGGTAACAGAGCGTTACGCAGGGCGTGTTTGCCGATCACCACGCGCTCAGAGAGCCCCTTAGCACGTGCAGTAAGAATGTAGTCTTGGCGGATCACTTCGAGCATATTGGAACGCATGTAGCGCGAAAACCCAGCCACTCCCCCTACTGCGGAGATAAATACTGGCAGAATGAGATGATGCCCGACATCAAGCACCTGCTCTACCTTGGAAAGATATTCATAGCCGAATGATTTAACCCCCGAAACCGGCACTATTCCGAGATACACTCCAAGCCAGTCCATCAACAACAATGCCAGCCAGAACGAAGGAGCAGCAAAACCGATAAAAACCAGCAAGGTGGTGATACGATCAAACCAGCTATCGCGTTTGACCGCTGCAGCTATCCCCAATGGCACTGCCGTCACAATGATCAATCCCATGGACAGAAGATTTATAAGGAGGGTAATAGGCAGGCGTTCGGTTATTTTATCCCACACTGGGCGCCGATCCTGCGAAAAAGAACGTCCGAAGTCGAGTTGCACCAAGCGCTTTACCCAAGTTGCGTACTGCACCAGCAGCGGCTTATCCAGGCCATACTCCGTGCGCAAACGCTCTTTCAATTCGGTGCTTGCCTCGGGATTCATCTCTGTCTGCAGATCGGTAGGTTCTCCCGGGGCAAGGTGAATAACCGTAAAGGAAATCAGGGTAATACCCAGCAGCAGAGGCACCATCTGGGCCAGTTTTTTAAGGATATATATTAACATTTATACCAATCCTCGCACATTGACACTGATCCCTGTTTAATCTTCAGCGTTTATATTTTTGCTGACTCTGCGGCACATACCACTTATCGAAGTTATGCATAATCCCTGCGGGAGCTTCTTCAATCCCGTGAAACCGTCGAGCTACAACTGGCAGGGAGTCAGGCACATATAAAAAGGTGTAGGGAACATCTTCGGCAAGTATCTGCTGCAATCTATAGTAGATGGGTTTGCGCAGTTCTATGTCGATGACTCGCCGCCCCTGTTCGAGCAACTCATCAACTTCTGGGTTGCGGTAGGCGATAAAATTCAACTCCTGCGCCCCGGTTTTGCTTGAATGCCAGATATTGTACCCATCTGGATCCACAGGGATAGTCCAGCCTAGAATCGTGGCATCAAATTTTCCCGGCTGGATAAATTCCTTCAAAAATGAAGCCCACTCAATCACCCGCAGTTTGACTTCGATCCCCACTTCTTGTAGACGGCGCTGGATAATTTCACCTGCCTTGATACGCTGGTCGTTGCCCTGATTGGTCACAATGGTGAACGCCAGCTTTTCTCCCTCTTTCTGGCGGATTTTATTCGTACCGGTGATTTTCCACCCTGCCGCATCCAACAGAACACGGGCTTTATCCGGAGCGTAGGGATAACGCTGCACATCGGGGTTATACGGCCAGCTCCCAGGTTTGTATGGCCCTGTAGCCGGTTGCCCAAGCCCCAGCAAAACCCCATCGACAATCTCCTGCTTATCGATGGCATACGATATAGCCTGACGCACCCGTTTATCCTGAAACATAGGTTTGCGCAGGTTGTATCCCATATAGGTGTAGACAAAAGCCGGATAACGAAACTTGTTGAAGCGGCGCATAAACGCGGGGCTATCGGTCTGACGCGCGTATTGCAGCGGCGTCAGACCCATGTAATCAAGCCCGCCAGATTGAAGCTCCAGAAACATGGTGGTGGTATCCGGCACTATGCGGTACACAACACGCTTGATGTAGGGAGCACCGCCAAAATAATCCTCATTGCGTTCCAGCACAATCTTTTCACCTGGCTCCCATTTAACAAAACGAAACGGCCCAGTTCCGATTGGGTTACGCGCCAGCGGGGAGGTTGTAATATCTTCCCCCTCAAGCAAATGAGCCGGACATATTCCCATGGCCCAGCTCACCAGTGCCGGTGCCAGAGGCTCTGCGTAACGCACCTTGAATGTGTAAGGGTCAGGAGCGCTCGCAAGTTCCACCTGTTTGTAGCGATCGGCATACGCCGTCGGAGTTTTAGGATCAATCATCAGGCGGTAGGTAAACATCACATCCGCTGCAGTAAAAGGCTCTCCATCATGCCAAGTCACCCCACGGCGTAGATGGAAGGTGATCTCCCGACCATCTGCAGAAACGTCCCAGGACTCCGCCAGATCACCCTCGAAGTGCATATCCTTATCGTAACGAATCAGTCCATTGTAGACATGCCCTATTATGGCGGAGGATGATGCATCAGAGGCCAGGGGGGCGAGCAGATTAGTAGCATCGCCGATGGTGCCCATGATAATGGTGTCTCCGTAGGCGACAGCTATGTCGGTATCACTCTCTACCGCAGTGATGCTATGTTCACGGCAAGCATTCAAACTCAGCGCCAAAAACAGAACAAATATCAGTCTGGACACCAATTTGAGTGCATTCATGGCGAAACTACTCAACTTCATCAAATCTCCTCCAAGGGAACCACCTTAGTTCCTGAGCGCGGCTCGATCCGGAAGAGTTCGGGATCAATAGCGGGATTGAGCTGTAAATCCTCAAGCTTAAGTTCTAGCCTGAGATTCTGCTCGTGCATACTAAGCACCATAGTACGTGGAAAAACTTCCGTCGCACTGAAATCACTGGAGAATTTCATTTCTGAATTCAGAGGTTTTACATCCAGATAATCAAGCTTGAAAATTTCTCGATCCAGTTGGCGATACGTAATACTTTCCACCCCTTCAAGAGTAAAACCAACCACATAATCTTCCTGCGCGTTGAGGGTAAACACCAAACTGTTGCCTGCCCCTTTTTTAACCTCTGCCAGTTGCATCACCCCCGGGGGTAAGCGCTGTAGCAGCAACGCTACCATATCTGCCGGCACCAGAGGCACATAGGCAAAGCGCTCCATGCGAGCGCGCGTTGCCAACCCCCGATACAGAGCATTGCGGCTTGGAACATAGGCCTCCATCCAGGTACCATCGGCCACAAGGAGCACCATCATCCTGCCCATAAAATTATATACTTCGGCACGCAATAAATAGGGAGATTGGACATGAAGCGCCTGGGTGGAGCTCTGGCGTTCCTTCCCACTGCTGAAGCGCACCTGCGCCAGAGCCTGCATACTCTCGTACTGGTACGAGCGCTCCAAAATTGTATGCATCTGTTCGACGCTGAGTTCGTACTTGGGTACGACAGGTGTTGGATAAAGGGTCGTTTTACTACAGCCGGTTATAAAGAGCGCAAGTACCAGCATCACCCCCATACAACACCGTGCGAAGACACACCAGAATCTCGCCTTTCCTACTGCCTCAACAGTTTTGGTAGTTATGACTCTTGGCATTATGTGAATACCTTTTTTGCATTAAGGATTAAGTTTTTGGCGCAACTTATTGTTATCTGGCTGAATATTCAGTGCTTCGAGATATGCTGCTCTGGCCCGTTCCGGATGCTGCATAGCAGCAAGGACATCGCCTAAGTGCTCAAGTATTTGCGCATCGTCCGGCAGCAGGAGATGCGCCTGTTGGATTTGCTCCAGCGCTGCTGCATAGCGCTTCTGTTTAAAATAAATCCAGCCCAGAGTATCGTAGTACGCCGCCTTTTGCTCCAACAACAACGCGCGTTGCACCAAAGCTGCGGCACGATCAAGCTGCTGCCCGCTTTGGGCATAAAGAAACGCCAGATTGTTAAGAGCTTCGGCGTGCTCTGGTTGCACCCGAACAACCTGTTCCAGATAGTGCACCGCGGCTGGATGGTCTCCGCTAACGGCATACAGTAAGCCTAGATGGTATGCGAGGTTCTCATCGTCTGGATATAAATCCAGGCCCCGCAACAACGTATCTTCTGCTGCGGAGGTGTTCCGTTCAAGGAGATACAGATAGCTCAACTTTTGATATATAATTGAGTTACTTGCAATGAAGCTGGATGGTGAATCAAGTGGCTGGCTGGAGGATGAATTGGACTGAGTGCTTATTCCCTTTTTGAGCACCCCTTCCAAGGCGGTGATTGCGTCTTGATTATACCCCACCACATGATACAAACCCGCTAGGTGCAGTAACGCTGATGAGTACTCCTGCTGTTCAGAATCTATTTGCTGAAACGCAGCTATGGCTGCATACCATTGCTGCAGACGCTCATGTACTTCACCCAGCCAGTGCCACGCCAATCCGCTAAATTCCAGAGTTTCTGCCGCTGCGCGCAGCTCTGGCACCGCCTCGACATATGCTCCTTGGCGCAGCAGAGCATAACCGTACAACAACTGCATGGCTGCGTTATCCTGCTGAGCTAATGCCGTCTGCATAACATCCGCCGCCTCGGCGTATTCTTCCAGATTAAGCAACAGTTGTGCCTGCAGGTATTCAAACTCAAGCCTATTGTCTGCAAATACTGCAGCCGCATTACGATAAAGATTTAAGGCTCGAGTGAAATATTCCTGCTGTTCCAATACCTGACCAAGCTCAAAATATGCAAGTGGCTCATCCGGCGCAAGGTCTATCAGGGTCTGGAAGGTTTTTTCCGCTTCGCTCCAGAGCTGCTGACGTTGTTGAATCCGCCCCAATTGCAGCAGTACCGCCTCGGCTTCCGGCTGAACATACAAGAAACGCTGCAGCTCATGAGTAGCACGCGCGTAATCTTGCTGCTCCATATGCAGCATGCTCATTCGTAAATGCAGCCTGATCAATTCTGGATATGCCGCGAAAACCTCCTCAATCTGCTTCAGCGCCGCTGCGGGTTTCCCTTCTGCAAGCAGAACTTCCGCAAGCAATAGCCGCGCTGGCAAATAGTCGTGCTGGAGTTTCAATGCGCGCTCAATATGCTTGCGTGCCTGCGAATATTCGTCCCGCAATAGATTCAAACACGAACGGGCAGCATGGTGACTTGCCAGCACCGAAGGTTCGACAAACTGAAGAGTACAACCGGCGCAAATCTGCGCGTCAGAAACATAGGGCAATGCCTGCTCCGGGCCGAGCCAGGTAAGTAAAAACTCTTCATATGCAGCCTGCGCTTCTTCACATTCCTGTTGCGACATATAGATATCTTCACACAGTGTCCCTTTAAACGCTCCACCAGTCCCCCCCTTGGGGGCAGAACAACCCCAAAGCAGCACCAGCAACAGAAATATGCTGCAACGAATAAGTATTCGGCGCATTGCCATACTAGAATGCAACAAAGAATATGGCTGGAGGTGAAAATGGGGCCGACCAGGGGCACCCAGAGAGGCAGAGCGTAATATTGAATCTACATCCAAACTCATGACGTTATAAATACCTTCAGGCAACCTTAAGTTGTCACAATATAAGTACCAAAATACTAAATATACCTCAGCCTGCTCGGCACCCACATTGGCGCCTATTTTGGGCCACTTACCTCCGTGTGCACGCGTTTAAACTTGACCACACCCTTGCGCGTGGCTAGTATCGGACCGCGTTTCATTTCGGCGCAAAATACATTCCACAGCTGATTCTGACACCAAGACCTCAATCGGAACAAAGACGGAGCATATTCATGGCTATAGCCACAAAAATACAAACATGCATTGAACAATCATCCTGGATTCGCAAGATGTTCGAAGAGGGCGACCGCATGCGCCAACAGTTCGGAGCGCAGAACGTGTTCGATTTCACCATCGGCAACCCTGCAGTCGAGCCTCCAGCGGCGTTTAAAGCAGCCCTGCAGGAACTGGCCAACAACCCCGTCGTGGGAATGCATCGCTACATGAGCAACGCCGGTTATACCGAAACCAGAACAGCGGTGGCACAACACCTGAGTGAAGCCAGCACACAATCTTTGCAGGCAAAACACATCATCATGACCTGCGGAGCCGGCGGAGCCCTGAATGTAGCATTAAAAACCATCCTCAACCCGAATGACGAAGTGCTTATTTTGGCACCATACTTTGTCGAATATAAATTTTACATCGACAACCATGGCGGCGCTCCGGTTGTGGTCAACACCTGTGCCGATACGTTCCAGCCCGACGTACATGCAATAGCTCACGCTATTACCCCGCGCACCAAGGCGCTTATTCTTAATTCTCCTAACAACCCCACTGGGGTTATATACCCGCCGGAAGTTCTGGACGAAATAAATGCGGTACTGCAGGAAAAAGAGCGCGAGTTCGGCACCACCATCTATGTTATCTCCGACGAACCCTACGCAAGACTAGCATATGATAATTCTACGGTGCCATGTATTTTCAATCACGTAATCAATTCGGTGATAGCAACCTCCCACTCCAAAGACCTAGCCCTTCCGGGGGAGCGCATAGGTTACCTGGCACTGAATCCGGCCATGGAAGACGTGCACCTCTTCATCGAGGGGGCGATCTTCAGCAATCGCGTTCTGGGGTTTGTAAATGCTCCAGCACTGATGCAGCGTCTAATAACGGGACTACAGAATGAAAGTGTAGATATTGAGGCCTATGCCCAAAAGCGCGACCTGCTCTACACCCGCCTTAGCAGTTTAGGGTTCAACATGGTCAAACCCGAAGGTGGATTTTACCTGTTCCCGCAATCGCCTCTGAGTGACGATGTGGCCTTTGTGAAAATGGCACAGGAAGAGAAAATCTTACTGGTTCCAGGGCGTGGCTTCGGTGCACCGGGATATTTCCGCATTGCATACTGTATCGATCTGGATATTATCGAACGCAGCATGCCAGCCTGGGAACGCCTGGCGCACAAAGTAAGGATAGTAAAAAACTAAAGCAGCAGCAATCACAGGTGACAAAAAGCATAAAACAGTTATAATTACGCCAATAATCCAGCTATAAATGGCAAACACTATTAGCTACTGCCATAGGTTTCAATCATAAGCTGATTTGCAAAGCTGGTCTATAACCGCACCTAAAGTTCGCACATAAATTTTTCTCTCCGGGGTTGGCCCCTGCACCCGCAGGCCAGACCGTGATAGAGACGTTAGGCCCGAGCCTGCACACTAATCACTACTAAACTAAGTGCTAACGCAGAGTTTTAACCTGACAAAAGCTTTACCGCATCAAGATCAGCACACTTAGATCAGGTGTGACAGCGCGTGAATCATACCCGCCTGTTCCACCAGGGCAGAGCGCATTTAAATTGCAGGACATTCGCCTGGCTACGGGCTCGACTGCTAAAATATGCGCCAAACAATCCAATTTTCCGTTCTGTATTCAAAAGATGTGGAACGACGTATGCAGTTGAGCGAAATTCGCTGCAACAGCAGAAGGTATTACATGGGTAAAAAAATGTTGATCAACGCAACGCTCTCCGGTGAAGGGCGCGTTGCCATTGTTGAGGATGGCCTCCTCACAGAACTAGACATCGAAGTAGCAGGAAGCGAAAACACCAAAGGGAACATCTACAAAGCTGAGGTGATTCGCATCGAACCAGGGTTACAGGCGGCCTTCGTCAATTACGGAGCACAACGCCACGGATTTTTACAGATTGGCGATATCCACCCCGATTTATGGTCTGAAGGCGATAGCGACAACAAACCGCGTCCCCCTATCAACGAAATCCTCCGCCGTGGGCAAAAAATTCTGGTTCAGGTAGTAAAAGAGGAACGCGGCACCAAAGGAGCAGCCGTAACTACAGAGCTCTCACTCGCTGGACGCTATATGGTTTTGATGGCCAACAGCAGATCACGCGGCATCTCTCGTAAAATCGAAAAAGACTCCACCAGAAAAAAGATAAAGGAAGCCCTCAAGGA
>JAVERW010000113.1:0-5728 GCA_034006915.1 Desulfuromonadaceae bacterium
CCGTCATCGCACCCATGTTGCGCACCGTACGCCCGACCCAGGCGGTGTCCAACATCCTGCGCTGGGAAGGGATCGTCATTGACCCCATCGGTGCTTCCCTCGCGGTTCTGGTGTATGAGTTTATCGTAGCTGGGGGCGGACAGGGAGCGTTAGGACATACCCTCATTACCTTCGGCCTTATCGTTCTAGTGGGCTTTGTTATCGGTATTCTGGGGGGATATGGGTTTGGAATGCTGTTGCGCCATCACCTGCTGCCCGAGTATCTGCACAATGTAACGGCCCTGGGGTTGGTGTTTGGTTCCTTTGCGGTCTCCAATCTCATTCAGGCTGAATCGGGTCTGGTCACCGTCACCGTTATGGGAATGTGGCTGGCCAATATGCCCAACGTGGATATGGAAGAGATTCTTGACTTCAAAGAGAGTCTGAGTCTGTTACTTATCTCGTTGCTGTTTATCATTTTGGCCTCGCGCCTCGATTTCGCTGATTTTACCTCATTGGGCTGGCCTGCCCTGCTTGTTCTGCTGGGGATTCAATTCATTGCGCGCCCCTTTAATGTGCTGGTGTCCACGGTGGGCTCAAATCTTACTTGGCCAGAGCGTCATTTGCTGGCATGGATAGCCCCACGTGGCATTGTGGCGGCGGCGGTTTCTGCCCTGTTTGCTATGCAGCTAGAGCAGGCAGGTTTTGTCGATGCCGAGAAGATAGTCCCCCTGATATTTATGGTTATCATCGGCACCGTGTTGTTTCAGAGCGCTACGTCGCGTCCTATTGCGATGTGGCTTGGAGTCGCTGAGCCGGAACCGCGCGGTTACCTTATCGTCGGGGCTAATCCACTGGCGCGCGCTATTGGACGAGCGCTGCAGAAAAGTGGGTTTAGGGTCCGCTTGGCAGATTCAAACTGGGAGTATACGTCCAAAGCACGCATGGAGGGGATGCCGACCTATTTTGGCAATCCAATTTCCGAGCATGCGGACCGACATCTGGATATGGTGGGGTTAGGACGAGTGTTGGCGTTATCGCCGCAAGAAGAGCTCAATATGGGTGCGGCTATGTACTATCGGATTGATTTGGGGGTAGAAAATATCTTTCGGGTGCAGAACAGTAAGCCCAAAGAAGACACAGGGAAGAAGGCGATTAAGCACCGCCGTGGCACGATTCTGTTCGGGGAGAATGTAACCTATGCCTCCCTGGACGCCATGCTGGATCACGGAGCAGAGATTCATTCCACCAAACTGACGGAAAGTTTCACCTTTAAGCAGTGGCGCGAGCAGCATGGTAACGCAGCTGTAGCCTTGTTTGCCACGGATTCGCGTAAAAATCTGCGTCTGTTTAGTGCTGATGTCCGGTTTGAGCCTGCCCCAGGCTGGCAGATATTCAGCTTGGTGCTGCCCGATTCCCATTTCAAGTAGCGGTTGGGGAGTATGTGCTGCCGCACTGGTCGCACCTGCACCAAAACCCCACATCCCCTTACCTCACTTAGGGGTTAGTAGGTTTACCCCCCCCAAAAAAAAGGGCACCGTATGGCGTACCCTTATGGGGTTAGTTTCAATCACGCAGCGAGTTCGGGTGATGCCCCTCAAACGCTGGCTGTACCGTATGACAAACGGTGCAATCATTGCCTATCGGGCGGTTGTTGCCCTGATACTGCAGCGGCTGAATACTGTCGCGCTGTGCTCCGAGGCGGTTGAAGGTCGCTGGGTAGAGCGCGTGCTGGCTGCTATGGCACGCAGCGCACATCACCGCACCCATCTGATCGTGACGTTTGCGGTATAGGCCCTTTTCGTCTGCTGTCCAGCGGTTGAACGCATCCATACTCATCCCCATACCAAAATCTGTATGGCAGGTGAGGCAGTCCGGCTGCTGGCTCCATGGTGCGCGCGGCTCAATTTGGGCGATCTCTTGAACTTTTCTACTATTGAGATGTTCCATCAGACGTTCAGCGCGCGGTTTGTCCTGCTGCTGCTCATGCTGTAACAAGGTCAGGGCATGATCCTCCATGGTGCCGTGGCAGTTGCTGCAGTCCATGAACTGTGCGTGATGACTGCGGAAACACTGGGTCGACCCATCAGTACTGGTTGCGTGGCAGGCGGCGCAGGCCTCGGCGGTATCACGCTGCGTGAGGAAGTTTGCGTGCCAGCCGTGGATAGAGGCGGAGAAGTTGAGAATTCCCTCTTTGCCAGCGGCACCCAAGGCGGGGTCTGCATGGCAGCTCTGGCATAATACCGGTTGTCCGCTGCGCGCCTGCTCCAGTAAATTTGTGGCGCTGTTTTTGTCGTGCGTGGCCAGAATGTCTTCGCCGGTTGCCATGGTAAAACCAGCTACTTCAGCAACGCCCCAATCTCCACCGTGGCAATTTTTACACCCCATCTCCGTAGTGGCAGGGGCCACCACCAGGGTGCGCGCCAGTTCTACGCCACTGTCTTTATCGAGCGCGATTATCGTCATCAACGGATAGGGATTGAAGCCGCCGCTAGCGGGATAGGGTACTACCGGAACCTTAGCAGCGATAAACGCATTGTGCTCTTCATCGAGGCGCATGCTGCCGCCCATTCCCATCCCTGCGAGACCGATTCCGGGCTCCAGTTGCTTACCGAACAATTTCTCAGCCTGCTTCCAGAAGGCAACTTTGTCCTGCGGAGTACGAAACTCGGGATCTATTTCGTAGCGCAGTTCCACCGCACGCGTGACTATCTGCGGGGAGTTGCCGCGCTTAATCAACTGGGCATAGATGCTTGTCCCCGGCGGCAACATCATCCACCGCTCCGAGCTGTCAGAGATCCCCTTCATCCCCAGGGTGCTCCACGCCAGCAGCACATACGCATCCGTGTCCTTATCAAAGGGCGGAATTTGTATAGGAAGGTACTGATCTGCCCCTGGCAGGTTGCCGGTTTCTTCACTGCTGTTGTTGAACTCTTTGACAATATAGCTTGCCAGCGCCCAACGTTCTGCACGCGTACCCATAAACGGAGGCATATAGGTGTTGAGTTTCCCCAGCCCGTCGAGCTTTGCATCCATGCCAAAGATGTTGGAGTATTTTTTTACCAGCGGTTGAATATCGTTTAAGGGACCGCCAACTGAATGGCAGGCGCTACACTGAAACTTGAACAGGTCCTTGCCGGCTGCATGTACGTTGTCTTTGGTTATTTCATGGTGCTGTGTCCACTTGGCTGTGGGGAGAAAGCCTGCCTGTTGAATCCCAGGAACATCCTCGACGAATACCTGGTTCGAGTACATGTACTCGTAGATTATGTACGGGCGTCGCCCCCCTTCACGCACAAATTCGAACGCACCAAAATAGATCAGCGCGATCCCTACGACAACAAAGCAGAGCACTTTTTGCAGGCTGTTAGGCAGTTTCAGCGCCATAAACATGGAGGCGGCAAAGAATACCGGGGTTGCCCATGCTAGGGTGCGCAGATAAAAAGACATCTCGGGGGAGTGTTCAAAAATAAGATGGCTCACCGTGCCCGGCAGGGCGACGATGTACCACCAACCGCCAAGCAGCATTAAAACGAAAGGCAGCGCCACCCATTTGGCGCAGATGCGCATGAGCCGTGTGCGTAACTGTGGTTCCTTGACAAATGCGGCGGTGACAAAGCCAAACACCCCGCACAGCACCAGGGATAATCCGGTTCTGAAGGTCAGCGCAGGCCAGAAGGTGGGGTTGAAGAACCCAGACCAGAAATCGCGATTTTCCAGCCATGCACCTGGGCTGAGCATGAAGTCGATGATGCCATTGATTATGAATAGAGACATCCACGCGCTGAAAAAGTAGAGCCAGCCGACGATGAGGTGCTTTTTTCTCTCCATGCGCCCAAAGGTATAGAAGTAGATGAACAGGGCGACAATTTCCGTCAGAAAAAACACCCACTCTGCGGCCCAGCCAAACACAAAGATGTGAATCAAGGCTGAAGTCGCCGCAGGATTCAACAGGGAGATGGTCCACCAGATACCGACCCCGGTCATGCCGCCGAATACCATGGTGAGCAGGAGAAAAAACTTGCTGTGCTTCTTTACGTATTCCAGCAATGCTGGATCTTCGTCGCGGTAGGCTTTCTTTTCCAGGGTAACAAGAAACAACCCTCCGCCCACGGCAAAGTGGGCGACCAGTACGTGCACCACGGCGATGAGGGCGATAAAGAAGCCACCCCCGAAGGTGGTGAGATCCCACACCGGATAATTCATTATTTCACCTCCTTGCGGCACTCAAGGGCGAGTTTCAGCATGTACGCCACCAGTGCCAGGCCGACGGCAAACACCACCAGAAAAAAGATCAGCGGGGAATATTCTGGGACAACCTGCAAGTCGGGTAAGGAAAAATAGGGTGCTAAAAAGCCGGTGCGCACCAAGTCACGCATTAGTACCATAATAAAAAGCAGGAGTAGGGTCACGACACTGCTTTTGATGACCCGGCGTTTGTGCCCTAGATAGAGGGCCACAAAAGATAGCCCCAGCCCCAGCACCAAGAGAGCAGTACCGAATACACTCCCACCCATGAACAGCAGCATTACGTTTTTGGGTAGAGCGATGAGGAACCAGAGCCCCAGCACCACCGAGAAGGCGGTAGCTATGGTGAAATAACGCATCCCCCGATCTATCAACATCTGCGGTTTTGCTTTGCTCTTCACAAAGTTGAAATGGCCGATAAGGGCGAGATACAGCCCTGCCACCGCTACAGCACCGATTACAAAGTGGAGGTAGCGCGGAATCAGGGTGGGATCAGCCGTATTGAGAAAACTACCGCTGGCATTGGTAAAATATGCCGACCAGCTTTCTGGCCGTAGCATCAGGGTCATATTGTTGCTGAACAAAAAAGCAATAGTGAGGAGCAGGGCGACGGAAAATCCAGCCATCCAGCTGCGAAGGTTCCCGAGGGTGTCAAATTTGAAGGTGTAGATGTAAGCGCCGTAGTAAGCCAGAATCAGCATCACGATGATCGAGAGCCACCACGTCGCCATCAGTATTGAACTGGGGTAGATGAAATGCCCGTATAGCACCTGAATGAAGAGCAGCGGCGCAACCCCTAGATTGACTGCAATAGCAATAGTGTAGGGCCACTTGTAGCTGAATTCTCTGCTCAGCAGAAGACTCTGTTCGCTGCGGCGTAAAGAACTCAGCAAGGCAATGATACCACCTCCAAGCATCGCATTCATCACCAGCACATGCAGCAGAAACGTCAGCATCAACAGCACATAAAACCAGCCCCATGCAACCGGGATAGCATCAGGCGTGGGGATCAGGGCAGCGTTAGGCATCACTTTTCTTCTCCTGTGAGGGTTGGTTTGTACAGCAGCAACTTTAAAACAACCAACAATACTTTAACTCCGTAACTATTGCTGCCTTAGGATTTGCCGCACATATTCTAGCTGGAAACGCATTAAAGCCGCAAGGGGAATTAAAACTGAATTTGTCATTTATGTGCATTTCCAAAAACAATCCCAAAAATAATCCAGTAGTTATCCTATGTGGCCCTTGAATAAACTTCGCCGCGTGTGCTTATTATATAAGCGACGGGGCCACCAAGGTCTAAACCCTGGGCCGATTGCGCTGCGGTAAATAGGTGGCATTATAGTAGTTGCACCAACAGACAAGATTAAAAAGTCACTTGTCCCATATCGTGAAGGAGGATAAACATGCCCAGTGAAAAAATGACCCGCAACACCCAGGCAGCCATTCAGCAGGCGCAGAAGCTCGCGCGTGAGAATCAGCATGCAGATATAGATACCGA
>JAVERW010000092.1:0-7648 GCA_034006915.1 Desulfuromonadaceae bacterium
ATAAATCACACACTGACATACTGACACCCTCAACTTGGAGCACGCAGTTTGGACTGGAAAAAACTTTTTGACTCAATAGGGATGAACGGCACCAAATGGCAGTGGCGCATCATCCGCTGGCAACAACAGGCGGCGCAGGTGCGTAAAGGGAACAACCCCTTTGATATTTCTGCAAGCAAGATCTTGCTGTACGTAAATCTGCTCCTGTTCACCATCCTCGTGTTGCGCGGCGCCATGGGGGGACACGGGATGAACAGCATCCTAACCCCAAACAGCAGAACCCTGGTAGAACTTGGAGCGCAGTGGTGGCCTCTGGTTATCGATCACGGTCAGTGGTGGCGCTGTGTAACCTACGCCTTTACCCACGGCGGCCTAATTCATCTGGCTTTCAATATGATGGTGCTGTATCAGGTTGGCCCTCAGCTAGAGCGTGAAATCGGCACCGCAGGATTTACCATTCTCTACCTGTTTACCGCTCTAGCGGCAACAGTGTTGGGGCTATTCTGGCATCCTGGGGTGATCGTTGTGGGAGCATCTGGGGCGCTATTCGGTCTCATCGGATTTTCCATTACCTATTTTCACCGCATTGGGGGACGGTTTGCCCATGCGCAGCGTGATTTTATGTTAAAATGGGCGTTTTTTGCATTCATATTTGGTCTTCTGATTGGAGCGGACAATGCTGCCCATCTGGGTGGTGCCCTGAGTGGCGCAGCACTGGGCGTGGTGTTCCCCATCTCGATCCAGGCCCGCCGTACCTTAGCCCCATTGATAAATGTGCTGTTTATCGCAAGTGTGGTAATTATTTCACTTAGCTTGGGGATGTTAATAGCTTCTTGGTTTTAACTACAATACATTCTGGGCAGCGTTTATGGCAAAAAAACATTCTCCTTCATCTCCGGTAACACGCCTGCTCCAGCAACACGGAGCAATCTTCAGCGTGTACGCGTATAAATACTCCCCTAAGGGTGGTACTGCATGCTCTGCAAAAGAACTGGGGATAGATGAACATCAGGTGATTAAAACCCTGGTGATGGAGGATGAGGACGGGACCCCATGTATCATCCTGATGCACGGCGATTGCAGCGTTTCTACCAGGAAGCTTGCACGCGCCATTGGGTGCAAAACAATCTCTCCGTGCAAACCGGAAGTGGCACAACGCCACACCGGTTACATGGTTGGGGGCACGTCCCCCTTTGCCACACGTAAAAAACTTCCCCTCTACGCCGAAGCAAGCATAATGGAGCTAGAGCAGATATACATCAACGCCGGCAGGCGCGGTCTGCTAGTATGTATAGCACCCAGGTTGTTAACTTCTATCCTGAACCCTACCCTGGTGCATGCGGCAACATAGAGCTTTTTTCTGCCACAAACCTTGCTGGCCAGACAACAGGGCTTAGAGTACCTTGCTCTCGTTAATAATTTTTCAGCAATTCATTTTTTGGAGATTGGATCGAATGGGGAACCATGGAGCTGTTGAAGATAGAGAGCACTGCGCCATTATTGTGATGACGCGCTACCCTGAAGCGGGAAAGGTAAAAACTCGCCTGATAGAGCACTTAGGCGAAGATGGCGCAACACGCCTCCATCAGAAAATGGCCGAGCACACCATCTCCACCCTGAAACCGCTATGTGATATTCAAACTGCTGACCTGTGGATATTTTTTAGCGGCGGCAATAGCGCGCAGATGCGCACATGGCTCGGCGCCGGGATTGAGTACCGTCCTCAAAGAGGGGACTCTCTGGGGAGCAGAATGTACCACGCCTTCGAGCACATCTTTGCCGCAGGATATAATCGCGCGGTGATGTTAGGTACTGACTGCCCCGATATCGAGGGTGCTACAGTAGTAAAAGCGCTGAGGTCCTTACGCAGTGCAGATGTGGTACTCGGCCCAGCAGAGGATGGCGGTTACTACCTCATAGGTCTTAACGAGCTTCACCCTGACTTGTTTCTCAACATCGACTGGGGCAGTGCGCAAGTGCTTAAACAGACCTCCAGGAGCGTAAATGCGTTGAATCTTACTCCAGCTTATTTAGTGCCACTACGCGACATCGACACCCCTGCAGATCTAGAAAGCATTCGGGATACCTTCCTGCACCCCTGAATCCTGCTATGAACCGAATTGCAACCTTACATACTCCCCCTACCAGTGGCAACACGTTAATTTCGGTAATCATTCCAACCCTGAACGAAGCCTCCACCATCGCCACAACGTTGGAAATAGTGCTGGAGAGGTGTTCGGTACCTCAGCTGTGTGAAATTATCCTTGTCGATGGAGGCAGCAGCGACACCACTCTTTCTATAGTGCAGAGCTACGCATCGAGGCTTAAGCAACACGGGATGGAGCTGGATTTTCTCACCGGTGTACGCGGACGCGCGTCCCAGATGAATCTCGGCGCAAAACACGCACATGGAGAAATTCTCCTGTTTCTCCATGCCGATACGCGCCTGCCCCCTGCTTTCGATCTCGACATCCGCGCCGCCCTAGCCATGAAACCACAAGGTCTGGGTGCGTTCAGTCTGACCACCGACACACAAACCCTCCCCTTGCGCTGCATCTGCTGGTGCGCAAATCTGCGCGCCCGCCTCCTTGCTCTTCCCTATGGAGATCAGACCCTATTTATGTGGCGCAACTTTTTTATGCAGATCAAGATGTTTCCCCCCCTGGAAATTATGGAAGACTTTGCGCTAGTACGCCAAGTTAAGTGCAATGGCGGGACAACTCACATCCTTCCCGCTGCGGTGGTAACCTCGGCGCGACGCTGGCACAAACGGGGCTATCTCTTCACCACCCTGTGCAACCAGATCATGATTCTGGGCTACTATCTGCGCATCCCAACAACAACCTTGGCGCGTTGGTATCGACGTTAAGTGGGGTATTTTCGCCAACCGGAGAGGCAACTGAATATCTTTTTAGAGATGTTGTGGCATTGTGGCAAGACACAGAGCCGCATATATACGCGTGGCGGCTTCTACTTCGCCCAACGTTGTCTGCTCGTCGGGGGTGTGGGCGGTCTCCAGCGAGCCAGGCCCAAGAATGAGTGGCTTCACTCCAGCTTCAAAAAAGAGATTGCCATCTGAGTGGGAACGAAACGCATCGTGCTGCAGAGGTAGGTTTAAGCGTGGATAGATCTCTTCCAGCACCTCGGTCAGCCAGTTGTTGATGTCAAGATGATAACCACGGGAATCGAAGGTAAACGACATCTCAATGTCGAGATTTTCAACAAAACTTGATGCTTCTTTTACCTGTGTCTCCATCTCTCGGCGCACAGAAGCTGGGTCTATTTCAGGAAGCAGGTGAATATCGATCCAGGCCTCACAGCGATCGGGCACCACAAAGCCGGCTCGCGACGAACTGAGTTCGCGGATCGAATAGACCAACTCCGACGTCTCGCGGCTGAAGAGGGGGTGGCGCCACAGATGGAGTAACACCTGCAGCATCGACTCGATGGCGTTGTGTCCCAGTTCGGGCAGGGATGAATGGATGCGGCGCCCGCGCGTAATCAGGCCCGCCTCCAGGTAACCGTAGTGACTGAAACAGGGAGTAAGGGAGGTAGGTTCACCGATCACCACCCAGGAGGGCGTTTCGGTTTCGAGGAAGGTCGCGCTGCCGTCACCGTTTTCCTCCTCCCCCACCACCAGAAGCAGCCCTACGGGCGGACGCTCTTCTTCCGCCAGAGATGCAAGGGCAAAGAAGGTCTCCACCATAGCAGCACATCCCCCTTTCATATCCGCGCTGCCGAGGCCACGCACCACACCCCACTCCTCTACGGGCCCCAACTCTTCCAGATCCCAGGCCGGAACAGTGTCCACATGCCCCACCAGGTAGAAGCGCGGCGTTTCCTTCCCCAGCACCACACGCAGATTGTAGCGATCCTCTTCGACAATCTGGCGTTCCACCCTGAAACCGCCCTGCTGCAGGAGATCTTCGAGGTAGAGTTGAACATCCTCCTCTTTACCTGCCGGGGAATATATATCCAGCATCTCCAGCAATATTCTGCGCAGGCGCGCCGGGTCAATGGCATGCCAGACACGCTCCAGACGGTGCGCACTCATGCGGTTCCCCTTCCTGCGCTTTTTCTTGCGCGACAGATTAAGGGTCATGTAGACATGTTCCTGAATATTGCCGAATCCCTGTTTTTTAAAAAAGCGGATGCCCGCCTCGTTGTCGGCGTCAGTATCGATAATGATCATACGCACCCCCTGCTCTCGCATGCGCCGCTTAATCTCCTTGAACAGCGCCGCTCCTATCCCCCCTTTCTGGATGCCAGGTTTTACCCCGAGCCATACCAGATAACCGTATTTCCACGAAGATTTGCTCTTCTCTACCGTGGTGCCCAGAGCAAAGCCCAGAACCTCGCCCCGGCATTCGACCACCAGACACAGTTCCGTGTCCGAGTTGTAGAGTGTAGTGATCTCATACTCATCCCAGGTTCGATACATGCTCGGCGAATAGTCAGAAGTAAACAGCTCTTCCCCGATATGAAAAACCGCGGGGAAATCGTCGATGCTCATCTCGCGGATACGCAGATCTTTTTCCTGGTGTTCAGATTCGACAGACATGGGAACCTCTGGAATGAATAGTAGGTAAAGAATATATCAGAGGGCACAACAACAATGGCGTCTCAAGTATACTGGCTAGATTCGCAGGAGCAATTTCAAAAAAATGCCATATGGATTAATATTTCCTTGCAGGAGCTGAGTCAGGAGGTGGCGTATTCTTAAGTATAAGTGCTTACTTCCCATGCATCATTCTGTCAGCATGGCTTCTCCTTCCAAACGCAATCCTTCTATCAAATTGGGATCCTTCACCACCATCCTGAGCAACTTTTGTCCACGTTTTTCCCAACCCAGCCCCAGATATGTCTGGGCCACGCGTAATTGCCAGCGCGGATTATCCGGCTCCTGACGGCAGGCGCTGTTAAATGTATCCAACACCTTGCGCAGGTCACGTTTCTGGCGCAGGAGAAATTCTGCCAGATACAGATTCATCCCGCCGGCTCCGCAACCTTTTGCCGCTGTGGGGATGCGGCTATAGAGCACTTCTGCCTCCTGAAATTGTTCTTTGGCTTCATAGAGCATTGCAGCCATGAGGATAATATTGGTGTCGTGATATCCTCCTTCTATCGCTTCAATGGCGTGTTTTAGCGTATTATCAGCATCATCCCGAGCATAATATACCGTAGCGAGCTGGGCATGGCAGAATGGCGGGCTCTGATTTTTCGCCATCATCTCCTGAATAAAATTAATGGCTTTCTGATATTCATTCATCCCTATGAGAACTGAAACCATGATCTCTGTAGCCAGTTCGAGGGATGGATTCTGTTGCAGTGCCGAGTAAAGAGCATCACATGCTTTGGGACCTTCCCCCAGGCGGGCAATCAGACACCCGGCCTCGAAATCAAACAGATCATCCTGTTCTGCGGCGGGCAAAGTCTTCAAAAGCTTTAACGCCTCCACCTCTTTACCCTGATGCCCGAGAACGAAGGCTTCTTTAAAACCCCGGCTTTTGTTCTGGTAACGCGGCACAAGTTCTTGGGGATAGCTGGTAAGAATCAACTCAAGTTGGGCATCAAAATCGGGAGGGGTCTGATCTGGAGAAGATTCCGCTTCATCTGTACCTGTATCAGAACAACTGCTGCCCCCGGATTGTGAAGGGTTCATTGAGACGGAAGCAGAATTCGACTGCTGCACTTCAAGATGGGTCAGGGCTTGATCAATCTCATGTTTTAACACCTCAGACACCGCCTGCTGTCGTGCCAGTTCAAGATGTTCCAGGGCCAGTTCCCATTGTTGTTCATTGATCAGATATAAACCTTCATCAAGGTTTATCCGCCCCAGTTTATCTCCGGCTACACCTACCAGAGATTCAACCTCAGCGCGTTCCTGCTCTTCTAGCCCTTGGTCATACAAATCTTCAGCGATACGCAGAACATCAGCATAGCGTCGCGCGGACACAGCCTTACGCAGTGCGGGGAGGTCACTTTTACTAAAAAATAATTGACGCAGAAATCCCATAGGTCATTCCTCTTTATACTGGTTGATAAAAAACATGTACTCTAATGGGATTTGCGTCTTAGTGCAATAAAGTAGATGCTTGCCGGCAGGCACAGAAATTTTACAGCACCCTGCCCTCAAACAGATAGCGTTTCGGGTTCCAGGCCCTGAGGTGATCCAACTTCCCGTCACCGCTCATGCCGTGGATGTCGGCCTGCAGGACTAGCCAGAATTTTCCCTTCCAGCGTTCCCACTCCCCATGCAGACACAGATTCCCCCGGCTATCGCTGCTTGCGCTGGCAATCATATAACCGCTACCATCCGGATAGTCAGGTTCATGCTGAATCAGAGCATAGTGGGTGTCAGGCTCAAGCAATCGCGCCTCTAAATTGAAGGTGTCTTCTTCGCGGGAAAAGTCCAGACGTGCTTCACCCCCGTCCTTGACTACCTCCCAGGTATGCGGATTTTTGGAATACAGGTGGAGTACTCCCGGCTTCACAACACATGCAGAACACACATTGGTACTCTTGATTCTGGTCATGCCAACCTGAGGTGTAAGCATAGCTGCGACAAGCACCACCCACAGAACAGCTGTCCCCACCTTTGCAGGGGATCTAAAATTCAGGATCACCTCATTCATCTATACTCAACTTTCGGCGGCGGGCATAGCGCCGCCATACCACGGGGAGGAGAGAAAGCAACACTACCAGAGCCAACCCGACCCCGAATTCCACCGTGAGTTCGCCTTTAAGCAGTTGACCTACAGAGCTGGAAAGGGACACATATGCAATAGTGGCCGGGAGCATGCAGATGAACGATGTTAGAGCATAGTGTAAAAATGGAATACGGGTGATGCCAAAGGCATAATTGAGCAGATTAAAGGGGAACAGCGGAATCAGGCGTGTCAGAGCGACAATCTTCCACCCGTGGCGCGCCACATCCGCGTCCAGTTTCTGCCAGCGAGCTCCGGTCATTTTTCTGCTGACCCAGTCACGCCCCAGATAGCGTGCGATCAGGAAGGCCACACACGCCCCGCTGGTGGCTCCGACTATGGTGTACACCACGCCCCATACCGGGCCGAACAGCATCCCGCCGAGGATGGTCAGGGGCAGCCCGGGCATGAACAGCGCTGGAGCCAAACTGTAGAGGAGAATATAGATGAGCGGCGCCCAATATCCGTATCCAGCCATCCATTCCTGCATACGCTCGGGTTGCAGATATGCTCCGGTCCCGGAGATTTTGAGGGTGGCAATGGCGCCAACCAGAAGGCCCAGCACCACCAGACGCCCCCAGATATTTCCGCTTTTCTTTTTCTGAGTCACATTATCTGGACCAGTATTTATATCAGCTCGATTGCGCATATGTTTTTCCGCCTTGCGTTTCAGGTTAAATCGATCCAGATAGCGTTTTAGACCGCGCGTAGGTTGCACCGGCTCAAGGTTTGGAGTGGATGAATGATCGAGAAGATCCAGCACATGGAGGGTGGGCATATCGGGGCTCAGGTATTCGACACATCCGGCGCAGGAGGTAACCACAGGGAGCCCATCAGACTGGTGCACGCGTTGACGCCGCCAACTCTGAGCAAGATCGGAGTCCGTGGCCATCACGCACCCCCCTTCACCACAACATATGGTGGTTTCAGCATGGTTCTTC
>JAVERW010000093.1:0-7364 GCA_034006915.1 Desulfuromonadaceae bacterium
CTGATGCGCTGTACGGTGACCCCTCCGGCCAGAGGCATGTGATGCTCACCAATGTAGTCACCACTCTGAAACATCTCGCCTTCGTGCATCAAGATTTGCACATGCTCCTCCGCCCCCGGATGGTATTCCTGTACTAAAACATTGTCGGCAAACGCTTCATACTGGCGCTGCAACTTAAGCAATTCTTCTAGATTGCGCGCATAGGCTGCTTTGACGGGCACTTTCCCGGCATCGACATTTTGCCTGCGAGTGCGTAACACCAGCGGATACTGCAGCGCCGTTTCCGGCCCGGCCAACATAAATTCATCAAGGCACATCCCCTTAGCTACGGGGATATTCAGTTCAAGACACTGCTGATGGACATAATCCTTGTCGGTGGCCTTATCAAAGTTCTCACGCGACGGGGAAAAAAGATGGATCTGCGCAGCATCGAGTTGCTCACGCAAGGAGATAAGACGATTATGCATCCCTTCTGAAACCGGCATGATGGACCCAACATCGAGCTGGCAAGCCAATGCAAGAATTTCCGCGGCGAAATCTGGTTGATGCGGTTTGTTCTCTAGAGTCCAGGCACTGGCGCTGTAGCGACTATGGGCTGATTGACCTTGCGAGGTATTGGTGATGGCATGCACTTCAAGGCCATTGCGCGCTAAGCTGCGCACCACCCACAACCCGACCTGAGTATCCCCAACGATGGCGAGAACTCGGCGGTTGCGATCCTGTTGCTTCAATTTTGGATTAAATGGTTTAACCTGTTGCATGAAAACTCCAGTTCTAAGGACTAAGGACTTTCTGAAAAACCCGCATAACTTCCTCTGCCACCTGTTCCCAACTGCGTACGCCGCTGGCGGATCGAACCATTGATGCATTCCACTTGGTTTCCAGAACCTCACGCAGGGCATGTTGTAAAGGAGCAACCTCCTGCGGCGCCACCATACGTCCGCACTGTGGTTGGGGCAGAATATCGGGCACGGCGCCGACATCGGTCGCAACCACTGGCGTACCGCAGGCAAGACTTTCAAGCACAGCATTGGGGCACCCTTCCCGGTAAGAAGCGAGCACACTGGCATCTGCGGCGGCGTAAAAATAAGGGATTAGTTCATACGGCTGACGTCCGGGCAAGATCAGACGTTCGGCAACGCCATGGGTTCGAGCCACATCCAGCAGCTGTTCCTCACTCCCCCCTTGCGCCCCGCCACCTACAATAACCAGGCGGACATCATCGGGCAGAGAAGCTAATGCTTCGATCACTTCGTGATGCCCTTTTCGATGCCCGAGATGGGCTACGGTCACCAGTAGGCGTCCAGTGAGGGGCAAGTTGAGCTTCTGGCGACACTCCTGCTGATCTCGAACCTGAAAGTGCTCCAGATCCACCCCATTAGGGATAACCACTACACGCTGTGCATCCGCCCCCAGACCTACCGCCTCTGCAGCCATGCGTGACGAGACGCTGATAATCGCCTGCGCCCCCTGCAATGCTCGACTGCATTGACGCGCTTGATTGACACTTTTCAGACATTCATACAGCTTGCCGCGCAACGTAATCACGTATGGTATTTTGAATTTTTGCGCCAGTAGGGCAACCCCAACCCCATCCGGCCAGATAAAGTGGGCATCTAGGATATCCGGCTGCCAACTTTGCCGCAGCGAATCGAGCCAGGGATGCAATCCAGCAGCATAAAATCTGGCGTCGTAATTTTTAAGAAATTTGGGGATATAGAAAAAGCGCGGCCGGAAAACAGCCAGAGCATTCCAACGCTGTTCTTTTTCTTGATCTGGCGCTTGCGCGAGCAAAGGGAACCATGGCACTGGAGCACACGCTTTCAGCTCAGCATGCTGTGCCATGGCGGCAAGACGTTGATACACAAAAATCCCCCAAGAAGGGTTGTTCATATTGGGGAAACAATATGAGAACGAAAGCACCTTCATCCGCGCACCTGATGAGGAGCATCGGCGTTTCCAGGGGCACAGATTTGATCACAGAGGTGCGCGTAGATATCTTGATATACAGCTGTAGTCTGATGCCAGCAGTGATGTTCGCGCACCCAGTTCAATCCCTGCTGCTGCAACTTCTCGCGCAGCTCGTCATTATCGAGTAGAGTCTGCAAACTCAACGCCAGCGCCTCTTCATCGCCGGCCTTGAACAGCACCCCGGTCTCGCCAGCACGTATCAGCTCTTTATGTCCACCCACATCACTAGCCACCAATACTTTACCCATGGCCATTGCTTCCAAGGGTTTGAGTGGTGTGACCAGTTCGGTCAGGCGCATGGAGTAGCGGGGATAGGCCAGGATATCGATCATGGCGTAGACACCCGGTACCCGTTCATGCGGAATTCTCCCCGGTAGCACTACACGTTCCGTCAACCCCAGCGCCGCAATCAATTCGTTCAACTCGGCCTCCATTTCGCCGCCACCAACCAGCAACAGCAGCGTATCCGGCTGATGTGCGGCGATACGGGCAAACGCACGTACCAACAGATCAAGCCCTTCGTAGCGATAAAATGAGCCGATGAAACCGATCACCTTTTTACCGGAAAGCGCCCACTGCTGCCGGTACTCTGCATCGGCGGCGCAAGGTTTAAAATCATCCGGATTGACCCCGTTGAAGACCGGGGTAATTTTCTGCGCGGGAATGCCGCGCTGAACCAGATCATCCTTCAGGCCATCACACAGGATGGCAATATGGTCCGCGCGGCGGCATACCATGGTCTCAACGTTCTTGGTCAAGCGATAACGCAATGAACCTTCATGCGTGGTGCCGTGATCAACGGCAGCATCTTCCCAGAAAGCGCGAATTTCATACACCAGCGGTAATTTGAGCTTACGTGCCACCCACCTCGCCGCAATGGCATTGAGCACCGGCGAGTGCGCATGCAAAATGTCGGGCTTTTCTTGCAGTGCAACTTGATAGATGCGACGCGCCAAGACATACATCAACCATGTCTCGCTGGTGATCGGCCCCGGCAACGAGCGGGTGGCGCCACTGCGATAATAGGTAAAGCCGTTGATCTCTTCCTTGTCACTCCATGCGCCCTTCCAGCTCTGTTCATGTTTTGGCGAAGTGACAATCACCGGCTCGTAGCCCAGGCTGCGTTGAGCGCGAAACAAATTCTGGCTCCGAAAGGTATAACCGCTGTGTAACGGCAAGCTATGATCGAGAATATGGAGAATTTTCAACTTAAAACCCTTCAATTTAAAGTTTTATGTAGCCACTCAAGAAGCAGTGTCGATAATTTTACTCAAACGCTGCAGGTGAGAGGCCCAGCTATGTTCCCGCTCCACATATGCTCTGGCTTTGCGCCCCAACTCCTTGCGCCGCACTTCATCATGCAGAAGTTCGACAATCACGGCAGCCATCGTTTCCGCGTCATCGGCAATAAGCAACTCCTCACCATTGACGGCGCTAGTCCCTGTTGCTGCGCCTCTGGTCGCTACTACAGGCCGCTCCATAGCCATAGCTTCGAGAACCTTATTCTGAATTCCACGTGCGATCAGTAAAGGCACCACACAGATCGTGGCGGTCGCCAAATATGCACGCATATCGGGAACCGTGCCAGTCACCTCCACGCCGGGAATTCTTTCCAGCGCGCGGATAGCTGGGGTAGGATTGCGCCCCGCAATACAGAACGAAGCTGCGGGCACCTGCTGACGCACCAGTGGAAAAATTTGTTCGGCAAACCACACCGCACCCTCGATATTAGGCCAATAATCCATGGCCCCGGAAAAGACCAGCTTGGATGGTGCGGTGGCAAAATGTTGCTGCTCTACACCAGCCAGAGAGAAATAGTCGAGATCGACCCCGTTCGATAATGCCTCGACTTTATCCACCGGCATGTGTTCGCCCAAAACCTTTTTCTCTTCCTCACTGACTAGAAAAACCCGATCAAAGTCGCTAACGATACGCTGCTCTAGAGCGCGTACCAGTCGAGCTTCGCGTCGATATAGCCAACGCATAAAGCCGCTTTTCTTTTCGGCATATTCCAGCCATTTCTCCGAATCGACGTCGATCAGGTCGTCTAACAGGGTGATCTGATGAAAGCGTTGCGGCCAATAGCGAGAGCGAAATACGTAGTCTGCCGTAGAGGAACAAAAACACAGAATCGCAGCAGGGGTCTGGGTCGCAAGATAGTCATCAAATATTTGTTGCAGAGCACCCGCATAAAAACACTCTTGCGAGAAGGACCGCCCCGTAATCAGCGCCATTCCAGCGTGAAGACGCATCGACTTCGGCGTACGCACCAGATAATGCACCTGCTGAACTACTTGCTGCAGCACTGGGATATATTGGCAATCCTGTGGATCATCAATAAGACAGATCAGGGTGACCCGATAGTGCTGGGCTAGATGCTGCAATATATGCCAGGTTCTTATTTTATCGCCCTTATCTGGTGGATAGGGGATGCGATGAGCGAGGACGACAACTTTTTTTTTCATAACGAAATATACTTTCTAACTTTGGGCCCAAGGGCGTTGGCAACAGGGAGCGGCAGTTTCTGCCACAACTTTGCTACCAGGCTTGTACCTCGATTTATTGCCCGCTGACGTAAAGACGGCGATTCAGTCTGTGCTTCCGCGCCCTGCCCGAGTTGTGTGGGCAATTCATACCAGTAAAGCGGTTGCGGACTTGCACCCCACTGTTTTTTAAACCGATAGGTTCCTTCGTCGGGTGTTGAGCGCCCAAAGTCAAACTGCGGGTAGCCGTGGTCACACGCAAAAGATAGAAACGTCCAATACAACAACATGTTGGGGTTCATTTTATTGAAGCGCTGCCGCGCCGAAGCCCAAGGGATCACCACCAAATTGGGGTGGAGCAAAATAATTCCGGCTGCGGCAACCTCTCCCTGTGGCGTATATACCACCGCGATTCGGCACTGTTCACCGTAGGCGCTAACGATAGCTTCAATCCAGTGGCGGCTATGCACCGGAGATCCGAGATCGCGCATGTTTTCTGCAAAAACCATATAGAATTCATGTATCAGCTCCATCTGCCCCAGTTTTGCCGTAAGACCATCACGCTGCGGTTTGTTTATCTGGCTGCGCACTTTGGCCTTCATGGAGGCAAGAAGCGTTGAGCTGTCTGCAGGTAGTTGGAGAATCATCCTCACCTTGGAGGTAAGATTGGCCTGTTGCGGTAACAGCGGCATGGCGCAACGTATTAAGCATTCCCTCTGCGTTGTTTCGGTCGCATATCTAACCAAGGCTGTCGCTATTTCCGCGGTATCGGCTACAACACCTCCCGCATCACAGTAAGGCAAAGAGATTAGGCGCGTACCACGTAACGGCACGCAAAAGGCAATGAGTGGCAAGACTCCGCAAATATTATCTTCCGACTCCGCCAAGAGATAATGGGACTGATAGGCGTAGGCCTCCTCGACCGCCTGGCGCCAAGCCCATAACTGATAGGGCAACCCATCAGGATGTTCTGTCACATATGCATCCCAGACTACGCGGTCAGCTTGCGTTGCCAGGCGGAATCGTAGCTGCTTCATGTCACATTCAGTCCCGCTTTAATGGTATCAAAGTGAAAATCCTGCATTAACCGCGCAAAACGCGCCTCGGTCTTGCTCAGATTGAGGTAATGCCTGAAGTTACTTTTCCATCCCGCTCCTCGCATACGCGGTTGCTCTGGATCTAACTCCCACGGATGGAGATAGAAAACAAAGGGCTGCTCTTCCTTATTATTCAGCTGGCGCAAACCCCACCGAGTTACGCCGTAAGGCAGAAGGCGGAAATAACCACCACCAGCAATGGGCAGATTTCTCCCGCCCAGACGCAACGTGGAGATAGGCAACTCTCTGATCGCAGGCTGCACATCTTCAGATGCTCCGGCGCGCCAAGCTCCGTGTGTGTCTCTAACGGCGAACCCGGCAAAACGTGGCCAGTCAGCCAAACCATAAAAATCGTGTTTAACCGGAAAGATGCTTGAATCGTAGCGGTATCCGGCTTCGAGTAGTTCATCGAAAGCCCAAGGCGTATGAGGCGAAATAGAATAACTCGGTGCGCGGTAACCAGTAACGCACTCCCCAGAAATTTGTTCGAGTTTATTCTTGGCGTAGCGTATATCGTGGCGGAATTCCTCGCGGGATAACGTGTTGACACGTCGATGTCCATGTCCGTGACTTGCAAGCTCATGACCGGCAGCAACAATACGTCGAATAAGATCGGGACAGCGCTGCGCAACCCAGCTCAACACAAAAAAAGTGGCGTGGGTTTGATGTTGTTCCAACAATTCAAGTATCCTGTCGGTGTTGGCTTCAAAGCGCCATTCCCGATCCTGCCACGTTGCCGGGGGCGATACCTTTTCAAACGCAGAGACTTGAAAGTAATCTTCCACATCGATGCTGAGCATGTTCGTTATGGGGCGTTTTTGGGCCACATCAATGTCAGCCTTCATGCTCAGTTCTCCCTCTCCTGAGATATTGACGAGGCAGACGGTGCCCCCAGGTGTTCCGCAATTCTCTCAAGAAGAATGTCTATCCTCTGCATCTGCTTCAACTGCATCTGGTGTAACTCTAAGCGCAACGTACGCTCTTCACGCGTCTCCAGATGAGCTAAAACAGCTCCATCTTCTCCCCACACTCTCTCAATTCGAGTAAGAAAATCTGCCAGTTGTTGCCAATCCGAAACGTTTTGCTGCGGTGTGGGATAAATTGCCCCACCTGCCTCCCCCGTTGATCCGGTTTTATCCCAGGTGATATCTCCGATCACCTCTTTGAGCATTTCCAGACTCAACTCTCGACCCTGCTCCGCAAACACGCACAGGAGAGCAAAGTCACAAAACTGATTGATCAATCGAGGGACCCCCCCACTGTAGTGGTACATAAGATCAAATGCCCCTGCGTGCCAGATCACGGCTTCACGATTCCCGGCAGTCTCCAACCGGTGATATATATAGCCCTCTACCTCCTCGCGGGTCAGAGGTTCGAGCTGACAGTGAATTCCTATGCGCTGGCGCAACTGACGCAACTCCGGTCGGATGATCAATTCCACCAGCTCAGGTTGCCCAACCAGAATGATCTGCACCAGCTTAACCGTGTCGGCTTCGAGGTTAGACAGCAAGCGGATCTCTTCCAGAACCTCTACAGATAAATTTTGCGCTTCGTCGATAATGATAAGGGCCCGCCGTCCTTCTGCGTGCAGAACGACAAGATGATCATTGAGATCCCGTAGCAGTGCGACCTTATCTTTCCCTTCAACTTCAAGTCCGAAATCCTCATTGATCATAGCCAGTATCTGAGCTGCATCTGCCCGGGTATTAAATACCCGACAAAGAGCGATATCTTCATCTAGATCGTTGATAAGATTACGGATAAGCGTAGTTTTTCCCGAACCTACCTCACCTGCAAGCAAGATAAAACCAGC
>JAVERW010000094.1:0-7307 GCA_034006915.1 Desulfuromonadaceae bacterium
GCCACCATTGCCGAGGCCGGGCTCCTCCTCATGGTCGATGATCTGCTGCAGATCAAGGCCGGCTTCTTCCGCCGCCTGGGCTATTTGATCATATATACCCAGATTGATCAGATTATTATGCAGGTGGGGGCCCATTAAAAACTCGGCCGACATATAACTGACTATCTTGCTGTCTTTTTGCTGAAAGGTCCGCATCGTATTGATAAATAGCTGCTGCATCCGATCCCGCACCGTATAACTGACCGCCAGATAGTAATCATTCAGGGATGAATTCAGGGTCCAGACGCCAAGCTGGTAGAAGAGCTTATACGCAAAACCACGCTTGAGTTTTTCTATGCTCGCACGGCCATCGGTATGGGTTTTGCCATCTTTTGCTTTTGTAGGGGTCATTGTGTCCTCCAAAGCCTCGCAAGGTTTGCCATCGACAAGATATCATTATTTCAATGTTTGGAAGTTCCGGGGGTTATATGGAACCATTCTTTTTTAACCCTTGCTCGGAACTTTGGCGCAGATAAACAACATAATCCAACATCACAGAAGAAGACGATCTGAAACCGGTTTCCTCTGTGCGTGCTGTGGTGCGGAAGCCTTGAATCTAGCGCCCGCACTCTTAAGCATAGCCTAAAAGGTAGCACAGGCCTTTGAAATGTCAAAGATAGCCCTATAGGGTTCTCCGAATTCACCATCTGCGAACAGGAGATATTTTCAAGTCTCCTCTCTGGCCAAACTGACAAAAATGCGCTCATAGATTTCTGCTTGTCTTGAATCTGCGGTTAAAATTTATGTGTAGCGGCGTTCCGACAAGTGCGACGTTTCAACACGCGGTAGTTGCTTATAAAAGGTTTACGCAGAATCGTTATGAATAGGAATGGGGGAGGATCGAGTACGTCGAAGGAAATTTGCGTGTTTAATTTTTGAAGGGGTTGGACGCTCAGAAGGACAATCTCTTCTGCTGGGCTTAACTGGATATCACCATCAAATAGAAAATAACGATGCCCAGCGATGCTGAAATTAGCGCTAGCTTACGCAATTTAGGTGTTTGCCACGCAATTAGAAAACCCGTAATAAGTAATAAAAGAAAGGCTGTGGCAAATGCTGCGGCATATATCTTAAAAGGCGTACCGCCTTTTGCTTTATGTAATTGTACGAACTGACGATACCAACTAGTGTCCTTAACTTCTAATTTCGCTTTCAATGGCTGTGTTGTTGGTTCCAAAATAATATCTCTATTTGAACCAGTCCACTCAAGCTCGAAAGAATCACCAATTCTTTTAACTTTGGCTCCCCCCGTCGGGGGTTCAATGTCTTGTTTTATTAATTCATTTGTTGCTAATGCAACAAGCTCAGCAAGTTCTCCTTGCATGGGTTTTTGGAGCTGTAACTCATAAGTTGCTTTAGTGTAACTGCCCTTAATCCCCCAAGAGTAAAACGCACCCGTCGTCAAAAACATGATCGCTACCGGCAAGATGAAGGCTGCTAGTGTCGCGTGTGTTTTCATCAGTGTTAAGCGATTAAATATCCTCATTTTAGACGGCCTGTTTATAGATGAAGTTTAACAATACATTGCCCAGTTCCGGCTAACTTGCATACATATCATCTGTTAGACACATACTTTCTTGACGATAAAGCTTTTTACTAACTTGCTACCAATACATATCATTGAATAGCACTAAAACAAGATAACTGATGATCATGAAATCCGAAGGCGCCGAAAAGTACTTTGCTCTTTATTGCAAAATGCTTATTTGCTGCGGATCAAATTTTTTGGCGACAATTTACCTCTGATTGCATACTGCCACCATTTAAGAAGCTAGCTGAACATAATATAACCCATCTGGCGCCCGGTCTGTCCCTTGTCACGCCGATAGGAAAACAGCATGTCGCGATTTTTGTAGGTACACAGCTCGCTTATATCGCAGTTTGAGTTCTTGATTCCCGCTTCTTGCAGTTGTATTACGCAACTTTGGCGTAAGTCTACCTGCCATTCTCCCAATTCGACCTCGGTAGAAATTTCTTTCCAGTGGCCGCTGCCCTCCGGGCTGCGGAAGGCATCGCGTACTTCCTTGCCTACCACGTAGAACTCTTTGCTGATGCCGGGGCCGACTGAGACCTGCAGTACTTCAGGGGTACAGCCAAATTCACGCTGCATGGAAGCGATGGTAGCGCCGATAATCCCTTGGGCGGCACCGCGCCAGCCCACATGTACGGCGGCCGCCACGCGTTGTTGCGGGTCGAAGATCAGTACCGGATAGCAGTCTGCTACGGTTATGCCGAGCATGAGGCCGGGTTGATTGGTGACGATGGCGTCCGCTTCTACATCCTGAAAATGGCTGACATCGTAGTTTTTGTGATCTACCACTACGATATCGCACCCGTGCACTTGCTTCACTAGCACCAGCTGGCGCTGCACGATGGCGAACGCGTGGGTAAAGGTGGCCAGATTCCCTTCGACGTTGTGGCGTGGATCTTCGGTGTTGAATCCGAGATTGAGTGAATTAAATGGAGCTCGGCTGATCCCGCCGTTGCGGGTGGTGACCCCAGCAACCACGCTTGGTGCAGAAGCCCAATTGGCCTGCAGGCAGTTGAGTTTATCCTGTTTAACCAGTTTCATAGTGGTTTCCTGTCTGGATATCTATTGAGAAAGAATTTAAGGGTAAAATTTTAAAGGATAGTTTGGAACTCAAGCGGAGTTTCTACGCTGTATTTTTCATCCAAGGCGGTGATAATTAGCGCCAAGTCTTCAGGTAGCGGGGCGGAAAACTCCATATATTCTCCGGTACTGGGATGGATAAACCCCAGCACACGGGCATGTAGTGCTTGGCGGTGTAATTGTTGAATCAATATTCTAATTTGGGGATCGGTAATGGTATTCGCGCGTTTAGGGTTACCATAGGTCTGGTCTCCCACTACAGGCAGATTCATATCGGCCAGATGCACGCGAATTTGGTGGGTGCGTCCGGTCTCCAGGCGCATTTGCAGCAGGGAGAGACGCTCCGTTGCATAGCGGCGCAGGACCTCCCAATGGGTGACGGCGCGCCGCCCACGCGTGGATTGGGTACTCATCTTCTTGCGTGCGTTTGGATGTCGCCCGATGGATTTATCAATGGTACCAGTTGAGTTTTGTACCTGTCCGTGCACCAGGGTAACGTACTGCCTTACGACACTGTGCGCCTTGAATTGTTGCGCCAACGCCTGATGGCTAAGATCGGTTTTGCACACCACCAGAACGCCAGAGGTGTCTTTGTCCAGTCGGTGCACTATGCCGGAGCGTAATGTGCCGCCGACGCCACTTATGGCTGGGCAATGGTGCAACAGGGCGTTCACCAAAGTGCCGCTAGTATGGCCGTCTGCAGGGTGTACCACCATTCCGGCCGCTTTATTGAGTACAATCAGGTCGGAATCTTCGTACAGAATATCTAAGGGGAGGTCCTCAGGGGTCGGGTCAGATTCCTGCACCTGAGGCAGGACAATCTGGATGTTTTCCCCGCCGCGTAGACGCAAGCCCGCTTTGACAGCGGTGTTATCGACATTGATCTGCTCGGTCTCGATGAGGCGCTTGAGCTGGGCTCGACTTATATCTGGCAGGGTACGCGCAAGGAAGCGATCCAGCCGTTCCGGAGCTTGGCCTGGTACAAATGTTAGTTCTATGGTTTCGCACATCTACCAGATGGAGCTCTCGATTTTGCCCGCCTGCTTAATCATCACATCAACGATGGCGCGGTCGTAAAGCTGCTCGCGGGAAGCGATGGTGCTGGAGACTCGTTCGCGAAAATGTTCGCGTCCTTCCTCTAGTTCAGCGGCAAGAAGTTCAAAGATGTTGTCGTTTTTAATCCCTTCGCTGACTTTATCCTGATTGTACAGAGCTATATCGGAAACAATAGCCCGGGCCAGACGAAATGCCAGATCCGGATCTTCAACCTGTCGCGCCATGAGAATCTCCTGTTGTATGCGGTGGTCCGCGCCGGAGAGCTTGCGCAGACAAAGTTCGGGCAGATTTGCTGAGGTAATTTGTTAAGCTAGTTCAACCTGTGCTCGGCAGAGCGTAGCGAAAAACCCCAGAGTTGTCAAACAGATGCTTGCATTTCAACCATCGCGTTTTTTGACAAAAATCCGAGTGAAAGAGTGCTATTTAATTCGGGGGATATGCCCCAGAAAGCGGTACAGGTCCAGATGGTTGCCCCGAAAGTCGGGGGTGATGGCGCCGCCGCGGTCAATCACCCAAGTATCGACGAGAAAGGTTTTGATTCCAAGGTGGGTTGCGCTAAGGTCGTGCTCTGTGTCGTTGCCGACCATCAGGCATTGCTGAGGGGCGAGGTCAAAGCTGTCCAGTAGTTCACTGAAATAGGCTAGGTTCGGCTTGCAGTGGCGGCTGGTTTCATAGCTCGAAACATGCAGATACTCAAAGTGATCAATCCTGCCCCATTTTAGACGCGCTTCGGTCACTGGGAGGGGGAATACCGGATTGGTTGCAATAATAATACGTAATTGTTTATCGATGCAGCGGGTTATGATTTCGGGAGCCAGAGGCAATGGTTGAATGTATTGCTCCAGATGCGGCAATGTTTCGGCATAGAAACACTCTAGCCCTGAGCGAAAGTGCTCCGCCTCAATCCCCATATCTTCTTTTGCCGCCTGCAGATAAAAATCCTCATTGGTCTGGCTGCCGTCGCTACCCTGTTCGATGCGCTCCATGGTGCGCTTAAGCATGTTGCGCACAAATCCGGACGGATCAACATCGGTTGGCAGGCATTCGGCCAGCCCACCTAGATATGCGGGAATGAACTGATGCATATCCACATTCAGCAAGGTGCCGTCCAAGTCAAACAGGATGGTGTCAATCCCATTAAGATCAGGCATGTGCATGGTTAATACTCCGAAGCCATTTTGAGGAGCTAAAAAGTAGAAAAACAGAAAGGGAGCCAACCTGGTGCAGTTGTCTCCCTTCGCTGTGTAGCGCCACTACGCAGGTGCGTGTTGGCTAATTACAGACGCTGACTACTTGCTATGGCACTTGCTGCACTCACCTATGCCCATATCGTTATGACATGAGGCGCACAGGCCGTGACCACCTTCCATAGTAGAAACATCGATTTTGCCTGGGGTGTCACCGTGGCAGTCGGCACAGCCCATCATCTCACTGTGGGTATTGTGGTTAAATACCACTTCGCCCCTGGTTGCACCTTTGTAGGCGTAGACGCCGGGCTCCTGAGTGACCACCTTGGTAATCGGTGAATTGTTGCCATCGTGCTGCGCAAGAAAAACAGTCACAAGGGCAAACGCAATCAGGACAATCACCAACAAAATATTTTTCATCAACCTAACTCCTTCTTCAGATATTCATGACAATCCATTACAGCAAACAGCTTGTTTGTACATCGAACTTTGCCGCGTGTCAATTCTAGATGTGCAAAAAAGGATGGCGATGCGATCCCGCCATAATCCCATGTTGGCCGCATATCGCGCCCGTACACGAGTGTAGTGCAAAACGCTTTTCTATTTATTCCGCCTCTGGCTTTGCACAACTGCCTGCACTTAGCGTATAATGCGGTATTGGTGTCGTTTTAGCTGCCTTCGGCGGAGTAAGCGCGTGAGCAGCTTCGAGTCGCGATGTGGAACTACTCCCGATATTATATAGTATGTATATGGACTGGATGAGGCCTCTGGCAAGTTTAAACACAAGGTAAATATTAAACGGAAAAAACATGACAAATCTTAAAGAAGAAGTGCGCGAAGAGATAAAGGAGTTGCAACTGGGGATGAAAATCCGGCGTATGCGTCAGGATCATCGCCTGACCCTGCAGGCAGTGGCGGAAAAAACCGGCTTGTCCAAGCCCCTGCTATCCCAGATAGAAAACAGTCAGGTGATCCCCCCTCTAGCGACCTTGCTGCGTATTGCGCGGGCCTTCGACCTCAATTTAAGTTATTTTTTTGAAAGCGAGCGCGATGAAAATAAGTGCCTGGTAGTTCGCGCTGGAGAACAGCAGGCGCGCCAACTGCGCACCAATCAGCAGAGTAGGGTGGTACAGCCCTACACCTATAATTCACGCGCTTACGGCAAAAGTCAGCATAAGATGGAACCGTTTGACATTGAATTTCTGGTGCGCGAATGGAGCGATGACCTGCTGGTGCGTCACGAAGGGGAAGAGTTTCTGTATCTGCTGGAGGGGGAAGTTGAATTTCGCTACGCAGACCAGACCTACCGCCTGAGCGCGGGAGATTCAGTATATTATGATTCCAACGAATTCCACGGCTATATTGCGATTGGTGATGTGACTCCACGCGCCGTCGCAGTGCTGTATTCTGGACGTTGAGAGCGAACTCTACAAAGAGAGCGTTTGTGCGAGTATATTCGCCAGCGAGTAGTTCGCCTAATCAGAGCACAACATAGGTAAAAGGAGGAGATTGATATGGCAAAAGCAGGACTTTTATTAGCCGGTTGTGGCGTTTATGATGGCAGCGAAATCCATGAAGCGGTTATCAGTATGCTTGCCCTGGATCGGGCTGGAATGCAGGTGCAGTGCATTGCCCCATCCATGAATCAGATGCAGGTAATGGATCATTTGCGCGGGGAAGAGCAGGAAGAGGTGCGCAACGTCATGGTGGAATCTGCGCGGATAGCGCGGGGGGACGTGCTGAACCTAGCAGAAGTCGATGTAGCTGATTTCGATGCCTTGGTTATTCCCGGCGGCTTCGGTGCGGCCAAAAATCTGTGCGATTTTGCCGTCGAAGGGGCGGATTGCAGCGTCAATCCCGAGGTGGAGAAATTTATCCTAACCATGGTCGAAGCCGGTAAGCCTATAGCTGCGCTGTGTATAGCCCCGGCGCTTGTCGCCAGAATTCTGGGCAAAGTCGGCAAAAAAGTAAAACTGACCATAGGCAATGATGCCGATACGGCGGCAGCCATAAACGCCATGGGTGCAGAGCACGAGGAGTGCAGCGTAAATGACTGCGTGGTAGATAAAAAGTACAACGTCGTCTCCACGCCAGCGTATATGCTCGCTGGCTCCATCGCGCAGGCAGCGTCAGGCATAGAAAAAACCATCACCACCCTCAAAGGGATGCTCAAGCGCTGACCAATGTGGTTTTAGAATGCAGTGATGCGTGCTTTCCAACGCAGCAAAAGCCACAGCAGCACCGGCACAGCAAAGAAAATTCCTGCGAGAAGGAAGGCTGAAAAATAATCCACGCGTTTGAAAAAGCCATTGACTTGCACAGGCAGATTTGCTAAAACGTCTTCGCATCACTGCACAGCATTTACCTACGAGCGGGAATAACTCAGTGGTAGAGTGCAACCTTGCCAAGGTTGA
>JAVERW010000167.1:0-2514 GCA_034006915.1 Desulfuromonadaceae bacterium
AGTAGACTTACGATCCAGCCGCCTGCACAGATGGCTGTGGCCAGTTGCCAGCGCAACGTATCTACCACTGGTTTGGTCTCAGTCTGTTTAGTCTGTGTTTGTGGCACCGCAGCTTGCTTAGGCTCATCCCCCGCACCCGATCCCACACCGACGTCATCTCTATCGGCACGCGGCGTTGCTCCCTGCGCTGGAATTTGCGCTATGCGCTCAACAGGGAGCACGCTGATTTCCTGCGCTTCTATCTCTGTTGTGCTCCAACGCTGGGCACGCATATCCCACCAAGTAAAGGTGATGGCAGGGAGGGTGAAAACTCCAGCCTCACGCGGTACAATAGCGATACTTTGGCGCAGTTGCGCCACCAGTCCGGAATTCACATCGGGGATATTTTCGCGCTCCGCCTGATCGGGATAAACTCGAAACTCCGGCGGCGGGGTAAACTCTATCTCCTCCAAGCGCGCAGCAGTCGTGCCGCTAGCCTGTACTGTAATGGTGCGCGTCGCTGGTTCTCCAACACGCAACTGGGGCGGATTCTGCGCCCAGCTATCTTCCACCTTCAGCGTCTGCGCCGGTATCCAGGGATGTTCCGTGCGCACAGGCGGCTCCACCGTAATCTCGGCAGAAGCACTACGGCGCCGTACCAGTTGGCCGCGTCCCCCGAAGGGATCAAAGCCCCGCGTTCGGCTTTCTCCCACTTCCGCTTCTAGCGTTACCGGTGGAATAAGCAGGGTGCCACTGCGTTGCGGGACCAGCGCATAAGCCAGCTCTATAACATCGTAGTGCCATCCATCGCGATAGGTCTCACTCCTGACATCTTCTCCAAGCTTGACAACCTCGCACTCCACCCCCTCCGGCATTGGGTGCGACAACGTCGCCTGCTGCAAGGCGACCCGAGTTAAAAGGCGTACCTTATACAGCACTTGCTGCCCTACGAAAACCCGCTCCGGCAGAGAACCATGCTCCAGAATTAATTTAGCATCGTCGCCGGTAGCGGGGGTATCACTGACCGTGATAACTACCGGCTCAGAACAGCTGGAGCCGGCGCACAAGCGCGGCAACGTCAGCGTACCGCTGTGTTTGGGGAGCAGAAGCAGCGACCAGGTGTTAATTTTGCTCATAGCGCCATTAATGATATTCACCTGCGAGCCTCGTGCTCGGCTGACTATATCAAAGTCATGCTCCAGCGGGGTTAAGTCGAGGGCGTCGGCATCTCCATCCAACAGCTTGATCTCAACGCGCAGTGATTCATCGGCCCCGATACTGTTCCGCGCCGGCTTTACCTGCAACTGTGCGCACACATGAAACGGCAGCAACAACGTTGCGAGCGTCAACACCCACACAAACCCTGCCTTCATCCGCCCCTTCACCATGCCTTCTCTCCCATTCGATCTCGGTGCTGCGCTGCGCCTTGATGCTGGTATTGGTACTTAAATTTGCGCCGCAATAATTCCCCCGGATCGTCTTCTATCATGCGTAACAGGTGCATGTTGCGCTCCTGCTGCTCCTGCTGCTCCTGCTGCTCCTGCTGCTCCTGCTGCTCCTGCTGCTCCTGCTGCTCCTGCTGCTCCTGCTGATCTTGCTGATCTTGCTGATCTTGCTGATCTTGCTGATCTTGCTGATCTTGCTGCTCTTGCTGATCTTGCTGATCTTGCTGATCTTGCTGATCTTGCTGATCTTGCTGGTCTTGCTGGTCTTGCTGCTCTTGCTGCTCTTGCTGGTCTTGCTGGTCTTGCTGGTCTTGCTGGTCTTGCTGGTCTTGCTGGTCTTGCTGGTCTTGCTGGTCTTGCTGGTCTTGCTGGTCTTGCTGGTCTTGCTGATCTTCAAGAAGTTTCTGCACCAACTCGCGGTTGAAGCTGGCATCATCGAGCTGTGGCTGGAGTTCAAGCGCGCGCGTGTACGCATCTATCGCCTGCTGCAGTTGACCGCTGCGCGCCAGAGCATTGCCACGATTATACCAAGCATCGGCATCTGCGGGCTTTTGCCACGCCTCCAGTGCTTCGGCGTATTTCCCCGCGCGATACAGCGCGCTGCCGCGCCAATCCGGATCACGAAACACTGCGCTTGCAGCATCGAAATCATCGCCCTCAAAATAGCGCGCCCCGCGCTGATCGGCATTGCGCCACAGGGTGCTCTCCACCGCGGCAGCGTGTAGTCCTTGAGGCAAAAGCAAAATCAAAGGGAGACACAATAGCCAGCCGCGTCGGAAAACGAATGACACCAGCAGCGCCAGCGGCACAAGCAGCCATACTCCGGCGTCGCGCCACAACAAGGTCTGCATACGTTGCCCGTCATAAGCTCCTTCGGCTCCGGTAGTTTCAGCAGCGCCCTTTTCTTGCAGCAGAAGGGTGTCGAAATCCGTATCACCCAACTCCAGGCGCAAATAGCGTCCTCCCCCAGCAGCGGCGAGGCGTTGCAACCCCTGAACGTGCAGTTTTGGCAGCACCATCTGCCCGGAGGCATCCTTTATAAAACCTCCCTCAGGTGCAGGTACCGGCGCCCCCTCTGTGGTGCCAACCC
>JAVERW010000126.1:0-4608 GCA_034006915.1 Desulfuromonadaceae bacterium
CCCCCAGCAGCGGCGAGGCGTTGCAACCCCTGAACGTGCAGTTTTGGCAGCACCATCTGCCCGGAGGCATCCTTTATAAAACCTCCCTCAGGTGCAGGTACCGGCGCCCCCTCTGTGGTGCCAACCCCTAAGATCGCCAGACGATAGCCTAGTTCACGCACACGCTGCGCTGCCGCAAGATAGCGTTCTGGCTCATCTTCGTCGGTAATCAACAGCAACGTACCCTTTGTCTGTCCAGCCTGTACAAGCAGTTGCACCCCCTTCTCCAGGGCCAGATGCGGCGCACTCCCCGGCACCGGCATTATAGCGGGATCAAGACTGCCAAGCATCGCTTCGATGGTGCGGGTATCGTCGGTCAACGGGGTTACAGTATAAGGCTGCGCAGCAAAAACCACCAACGCGGTCTGCCCCTCGCGCCGTTGCTGCAGTAATTCCATGATTTTAAGACGTGCCTGCACCAGGCGGCTAGGTTTCAGATCGGTAGCGTACATCGAAGGGGAAAGATCAAGTAAAATGACGACGGCAGAATCCTGCACAAACAGTGGCTGTTCTTCGCGCTCCCAGGTGGGTCCTGCCAGCGCCAGGCTGAACAGCGCCGCGGCCACCATTGTCGCCACCACGCCTAGTCTCTTCCCTAGGCGTTGCCAACGCCTCCCGTCACCATCCCTGCCCCCTTCGCCAATAAGGATATGGGGCAACAACTGTGGATCACAGATCTGCTCCCAGATCTGCGCTGGACGTACTCCGCGCCGTTGCAGCCACACCAGCCCCAGAACAAGGACGGGGAAAATGAGCAGCCACAGCGGGCGTAAAAAGTGAAATTCAGCCATGCCGGATTCAGCTCCCATAACGTTCACGCCCCCGCTGCGAATCCCTCAGCCCCAATCCAACTAATAGCACCAGCGCCGTCGCGAGCGGCCACGGATAAAGCTCGGCAATGGGGCGATAATAACGTGCATCGCTGTCCACTGGTTCCAAGGCATCTATCTGTGCATAGATCTGATTCAACTCGCCGGTATTACGCGCACGAAAGTAGCTCCCTCCGGTCTTATTCGCGATATTTTGCAGCGCCCCTTCATCCATATCTGCTGAAGGATTGACCGTACGCGAAAACAGCCCCCCGATCTCCATTTGCTCTGCGCCGATACCAATAGTATGGATGCGAATCCTCTCCTGCGCCGCAATCGCAGCTGCTTGCTCCGGCATGAGGGTGCCGCTGTTATTACTGCCGTCGGTCAGCAGAATCATGACCGTGCTCAGGCGCGAAGTGGAATTAGCGCGTAAATGTTTCACCCCTAAACCGATGGCATCCCCGATAGCGGTGCGCTCCCCCGCCAATCCCACCACCGCCTCGTCGAGCAGCTGGCGTACCGTTTGACGATCAAAGGTCAAAGGAGTCTGCACATATGGCTTGTCCGCAAACAGAATCAGCCCAATACGATCCCCCTGGCGCCGCGCGATAAAATCGTCGGCCACCACCTTCAGCGCCCTCAAGCGCGAAACCTGCTGTCCGTGCAGGGTGAAATCTGCGATGTTCATACTCCCCGACAGATCGACACACAACAGCAGATCGCGCCCCGCCAGCGGGAGCTGGATCGGTTCCCCCAGCCACTGCGGGCGCGCACACGCCAACACCAGCAGCAACCACATCAACAACATCAGCGCCAGCAACAGCTTTCGCCCCCAGCCCTTGTTACGCTTCCTTTTGCCTCCGTCCACAGTCAAAGTCTGAAACAGATGGAGGCGCGGAACCCACAGCGCAGCTCCCTCCCGTTCCCGTTTTGGAGGGATAAAGTGATATATCAGCAACGGCAGAAGTAACAGCAGCCCTGCCCACGGCCATGCAAACGCCAACATCATCGCCTCCGTGCCGGTTCAGAAGAAGGTTCAGCCAGCGGAGGCAACCCTTCCAGCCAGCGCTGTACCAGATCAAGCAGCGCGGCGGAATCGACAGCTGTAGTTGCGGGCGGGCGATAGGGCGCATCCGCCAGACATTGCCCCACCCCTAAACTGAATGAATCAGGTGCAGAACCCTCTGCGGTATCTAAACTATTGCCAACACCGCCAGCCCCCAAGGTGCGATCCAAAAAAGACAACCACTCCTGCCCTGCCAACGCAGCGCAATTTGCGTCTGGATAGTGCAGAATCGCCCCCCGCCGGAGTAACACAGAAAGTTCGCGCACCAGCGTATCGGGCTGCTCCAAATGCTCTTGGCGCAGGCGTTCAAGTTGCTGCAGCGCCATTCGCTGTCCGTGCCCTTGCCAAAGCCGTTGGTGCTGGAGCAAGCGCCGCTGGCGTAACCACCACCCCAACAACACTAGCGTCAACCCAAGCATGCCTGCAACCCCCCACCAGCCTAATGCCGGTGGCCACCAGCCCACCGCGTCAGGCAAGTGAATATCACGCAGCCCCGCGAGTGGATCAACATTTGGAATCTGCATCAGCGCCTCCCCACCGGTAATGGACGTATGCGCTCGACACAGGCCACAATCGAATCGGCCGAATCGCTGGTCACGCAGGGCACATAATCCGCCCCATGCGTCAGGCAAAAATCCTTCAGGCGTTGTTGCCCCGTGGCAAAATGGTGCTGATACGCATGCTGCTCCCGCTCTCCAACGTTCAGACGAAATCTGACCCTGCCATCACTCAGCGCCAAAGCGCCTGACGGCGGCAGGCCAACCTCAAAAGGGTCGTAACAATGCACCAGGCACAGCTCACTGTGGCGGGTCAGGAGCGCTATCTGCTTCTCCACCTTCGCATTCCACTGGCTGCAATCACTTATAAGCACCACAAAACTACCGGGGCGCACCACCCGATGCATCTGTCCCAGGGTCTCCTCCAGACGTTGACGCGGTTCAAACGGCAGATGGCGCTCTCGCTCCCACACTGGGCTGGCCACCATCTCACGTAGCACCCGCAACACCGCCTCTTTGCCCAACTGCGGACGCAACCCCAGCGTATGTGCCTCAGAAAACAAAAACGCTCCGAACCGATCATTATGCTGCAGTGCCTGCCAACCCAAGAGCGCCGCGAGGCGTGAAGCTTGTACCACCTTGAAGCACCCACGCGTCGCGAAAAACATCGGCCGCCGATAATCGAGCGCCACCAGCACCGGGCGCTCGCGCTCCTCGTCAAACACCTTGGTGTGGGTTTTGCCGGTACGCGCGGTCACGCGCCAGTCGATAAGGCGTACATCGTCACCAGGCTGATACGCCCGCACCTCGGCAAAGGTCATCCCCCGCCCTCTGGCGCGCGCCCGATATCCACCCTCCGCCGCTGCACGGCTTATCCCTCGATGGCTCTGATGGCGGCGATTCTGTACCAGAAGCCCACGCAGTGCGATAAGCTCAGCCAGCTCTATCCGCGTCGGATCCGCCTGACCTATCTGCACCGCGCTGACCTCACCCGTTTGCGCCATCCACTCCCCCCGTCCACATCTCCCGTCTTAACCTTCTCAAGGAACCGGCACCCGCGCCAGCAGCTCTGCAATCAAATTCTCACAAGAAATCCCTTGTGCCTGCGCTTCATACGTAAGCAAAACTCGATGACGCAACACATCCACAGCCAGATTCTGGATATCCTCCGGGGTGACAAACTCGCGCCCATTCAGCCACGCGCGTGCCCGCGCACACCGGTCTAGCGCAATGGTCGCACGCGGACTAGCGCCGTACTGAACCCATGCGGCGATATCGTCCCCATACAGCTCCGGTCGCCGGGTCGCCATAATCAGCTGCACCAGATATTCCTCCAGATTCGGCGCCATATACAATCCCAGTACCTGCTGGCGCGCCGCGCGCAACTCTGTACGGCGAATCACGGCATGGGTAAGCTTCGCACTCGCGGGGCTATGCGCTTGCGCTGCCTCTGCACGCGCCAAGCGTAAAATTTGCCGCTCCGCATCCGCTGCGGGGTAATCAATCTTCACATGCAGCAAAAATCGATCAAGCTGTGCTTCAGGCAGCGGATACGTCCCCTCTTGCTCGATAGGGTTCTGGGTTGCCATCACCAGAAACGGCTCACTCATAGGGTAAGTCGTATGCCCGATAGTAATCTGGCGCTCACCCATCGCCTCAAGAAGCGCAGACTGCACCTTAGCCGGGGCCCGGTTGATTTCATCAGCAAGGATAAGATTGTTGAACAACGGCCCCTTATGAAACACAAAACAGCCCTCTTGGGTCCCTGCCTGCGGGCGATACACCTCCGTACCAGTCAAATCTGCCGGGAGCAGGTCGGGAGTAAACTGAATACGATGAAAATCACCCTCCACATATTCCGCCAGCAAGCGGATCGCCCGTGTCTTCGCCAGACCCGGCGCCCCCTCCACCAGCAGATGCCCATCCGCCAACAGCGCAATCAGCAAACGTTCAATAAGTTGGCGCTGCCCGATAATGCGCCCCCCCAGCGTCTGCGCCAGCTCTGCAAAACGATTCTGCAACGGTTCCATAACCCAAAACTCCCCTCGGTTAATATATTCAACAGCCGTGGTGTAAGCCCGCACGTGAACCTGGACAGGCAACATAAGCGCCACAATTATAATCCGATTTGAAGACTAATAATTACGCAAAGTAAAATCAAGTGAGGTAATGCAGAACTGTGCGAAAGCACAGG
>JAVERW010000095.1:0-7072 GCA_034006915.1 Desulfuromonadaceae bacterium
GGGGAGTCTGCCGTTACGACGAATTGGCTCGCGGTAGGTATAGTGGTTGCCGCTGGCATTATAGCGGCGCTGCAAGTGGGTAAAGTTATCGTTTCCGTACCGCTACTGCGTGCAGAACTTGGACTTAACCTTAGCGCTGCGGGATGGATATTATCTATTTTTTCTGTGTTGGGTGTTGTAGGTGGCATTCCAACTGGCGCAGCGGTACATCGTTTCGGCGATAGGCGCATTTTGGTTCTAGGCCTTTTAGCTATTGTTTTCGGTAGCCTGGCAGGTGGCTTCGTCAGTAGCTACCCCATGCTGCTTGGCACTCGGGTATTAGAGGGTTTGGGGTTCCTGTTGGTCGTCATTGCCGCTCCAGATTTGATCAGTCGCATTGTCGTTACTCCAGATCGCGATCGAGCTCTAGCGATATGGAGCTGTTTTATGCCGATAGGTATGGCGCTCGCTTTGCTGGTTGGGCCTTTTTGGGTAGGTTGGCGTGGGTTGTGGTTTGCAAATGCTGTATTGGCCGCGCTCGTTGCCATTGCTGTCATATACTTTGTCAGTCGACGAGCGGTGATGCAACCAGATAGTTGGTCATGGTCCGGCCTAGGCCGCGATACCATGCAGACTGTTACAGCAGACGGACCTCTCCTGCTGGCTACAACCTTTACCCTTTACGCCACGATGTTTTTTGCGTTGTTTAGTTTTTTACCCGTATTGCTCGAACAACGTATGGGCGTATCAGCGGCGTTAGCCAGCGCACTCACTGCCGCCGCTATTGGCGCTAATATTGTTGGCAATTTGGCAGCAGGTGTTTTGCGTGAACGCGGCGTGGCGCAATGGAAGATTATCGCTGTAGCAAGTATAGTTATGAGTGTTGCAGGTTTTGGTATCTTCTTGCCCATACTGCCAAATGTAGCCGTCTTTGGTGCCTGTATTATCTTCTCTGGTGTTGGTGGGTTGATTCCTGCGATAGTAATAGGCGGCATACCGACGCTGGTGCCTAGCGCACGCCTGTCCCCCGTATCATTTGGGCTGGTAATGCAAGGCAACAACCTTGGACAACTCATCGGTCCGGTTGCCGTTGGTGGCGTGGTAGACGCTATGGGCTGGAACGCGGTCGCCGTTTTTATTGCAGGTGGCGGAGTAGCGGTTGTGCTGCTGGCCCTTGCTCTGCGCCAATCATTTCAGCGCGCAAAGATTGGTTCAGCAACGCTTTAGTATGCTTGCGCCGGAAGGAGGCACATTGGGTTTTGCTGTCATCGTTGCAAGATTGGGAGAGCATGGTAGACCCCTATATGCTGTGCCCCCTATATGCTGCTGTTAGGCGTTGTCTCTCTAACGTGTGCCTGTACGTATTTTATCAATGCTCCACTCGCCCGCTCCAGCTATCGATAAGTATAGAAACACGAAGCAATATATCGCAGCTAACTCGCCTCCATTGAGAATCGGCCAAAACCCCTGGGGCGCATGAGCGATAAAATACGCAAAAGCCATCAATCCGGAAAGCACGAACGAAGTCGGACGGGTAAATAAACCTATGACAATCAAAAAGCCGCCGAACAGCTCTAGCGAGCCGGCGATTCCATTCATTGAAAAAAAGTCAAACTCCGAGCGAGCTGGGGCAGGAAATCCAAGCATTTTCTGCCCGCCGTGTTGCATAAATAGAAAGCCCGTAACGATCCGCATGACACTCAAAACGCGGGGACTCCAAGCACTTAGTAATTGGCTCATTTAATTTCTCCTCAGATTGGGGGGGCAGGTCTTGCGTTGCAACATTTATCAGCCAGACACCACGCGACTTATTGTTGAATAATGCCGTCCGACATTTCCTGCAAAAGCAGAAAAAAGCGATACCGGTCCTTGGCATCGGCAAAGACATCACAGCCACCATTGCCGCGTAGCATGACGTGGTAAAGCGCACCTGGATAATGGATACGAGGTTTACGTGGCATGGGAAAAGGATAGCATCAACTTACCATCTTGCAAGCCTGACACCATTGTTTCCAAGCCTGACACCATTGTTTCCATTGTTTGCATGGGCCTGCAGTGTTAGGAATATCGTGATTTTGACTCTGGAGGCTTGATGTACTAAACATCAAGGTGGGAGAGAATGTCAACTTAGGGGGGATCAATATTCCCGCGCAAGAGTTTGATTTTACCCCGCTGGGTTTTCTTGTCCACCCGCCGCCGCTGTGAGCCCCTAGTGGGCTTAGTCGCACGGCGGGGTTTGACTGGCTTGATCACCTCTTGAATCAACTCTTTCAGGCGTTGCAGTGTCTTCCTTGTTCAGTTCCTGGTTACGAAAACGCTGCGCCTTGATCAGCGCCGGATATCGAAGCGCAAATACACCGATGAAGCAACCTTGTTAACATTCTGCCCCCGGCACCCTGGACGCGGATGGGCTGAAAGTCCAATTCCTACTCGGCCAGACGAATATTTGGAGTAATTTCAAGCAAAAAAACCTCTTTTCAACTTGGTTAGTCATCCTTACGCCAACAGCCTTGGATCTCCTGTATAACGCTCTCTGCGTTAGATTCTAATACCAAAAAAGCGCTCTAAATATATTTCGAACTCGTCCGCGCCGAAACTTTCTACTTGAGAACCCTGTCTCCGTGAAATTTTCAGTTGGGTATTGGTCAGGGTTATTCGACCATCATCGGTAAGAATCGAGATCAATTTATTTTGCGTGAAGTGGGAATCAGCACTTGTTTGATGATAGACACACATGCTTTGAAATTCCGTTAAGCAGCGTTCGTTCAGCGAAAAGATATATTTGGGGATAGGAACCTCATCTTCCACCTGCCTTACTTCAAGATAATTACTATCAAACTCCATGATTTGGAATTCGCCTATCCCATCCGAATGCGTAACCCCTGGGCGGATCGGTAGCGGGGCAAGGGCAAAATGTCCAAACCCCACATCCACCAGATAATTCGAGCCATGAAGTGATACAACTATCGCTAAGTGATCATATTCTGGGGTAAGATTTCCATCTTCTGTCGCGACTCTAGCCGATATAATTCTGGCCCTGAACCCAAGTTCGCGTAACAGAGCATGAAAGAGACTGTTAAGTTCGTAGCAGAAGCCGCCCCTCTTACTGAGCACTATCTTCTCGAAAATATTCCCGATTTCAAGCGATATCTCTCTACCGTAATGAATATCAAGATTTTCGAACGGGATTGCTTTCAAGTGCGCTTCCTGCAACAGGGTGAGAGAATCCACATCTATCCCAATTGGCTTTTCTACCCGTATTCGCGCTAAATATTTTTCAACGTCCATTTTTCCACCTGAATTTTTCCCTAAAAGATTTTGGTAGTGGTTGTAGCTAGTTTCCGGCTGGAAGGGTTGATTAGTGTGTCCCTCACAATAACCACTCCACTGGCAGCCAGCCAATGAACTTAAGGGCGATCTTGCGCCACAAATTTGCACCAGGCTCAGCGGTTAACGCTGGGGTGTCAGGTTCGATCCAGACCAACTTGCCATTGCGCTTTTCTACCCGCCACGCCGCTCCCATAAAATCGTTGTCAAAGGCTTGGTGCATGGTTGACGTCAGCTGTGCGCTGTCAATCAAAACGCCCATTTCAGTGTTGAGCGTAGCAGAACGGGGATCAAAGTTAAAGGAGCCGACAAAAATTCGTTGCCCATCCACGGCGAAGGTCTTAGCATGAAGACTTGCGCCGGAGGAGCCAAACGGGCCCAGTTTGTGTTTTGTCGCACCGGTTAAGGCTTGGGGTTGAAGCTCAAAGAGCTCAACCCCACCTGCAAGAAGGCTGGCGCGGCGCTTCGCATAGCCGGCATGGACGGGAAGCACGTCTGTCGCCTCCAGAGAATTGGTTAAAATCCGAATCTCAACGCCACGCGCTTCAAGGCCGGTAAAGGTTTTAACCCCCTCTTTACCAGGGACAAAATAGGCGGAAACTCCGACTAGACGGGTTTTTATTTCCCCAACTGCCTCTGTCAGACGCCCACCCAGCAAATCTTCATACGGAAATGGCACCCTGCCCTTTCTTAGGGTCGTCACTCACCAGCACAGCTGTGGTCCACTCCATCTCGAGGGTGCCACCAACGAGGCTACCGATGAGGTTCGAACGTTCAAGTACACCGCGATATTCTGCCATCTGTTCGGTGTTCCTAAACAGATCCAGCCTTGCATCAATAGTGTCACTCTGCCTTGAGTGCGCCACAATTTGTCCGGCTGGATAGGCCGAGGGACTATTTCAGTAACGATCAAAATCCTCTGAGATAGCCGGTACAACCTGCCCATATCGGCGCACCGTCGTGCCACAGGCTGATACCAAAGTTGTCGCCTTTGTGAGAATCGGGATCCAATTCACCTTTTTGCCTTAGAGCCGTTCAGGTTTCTTTTAGGCCATATTTCTCAATCCGGTAGATCAATGTATGTCTAGGGATCCGGAGAAACTCGGCGGCGCGGGTCTGGTTACCGCCACTGCGGTGCAGCGCTTCGAGAACGGCCTCTTTTTCAATATCTTCGAGGGGGTAGCCCTCTAAAGGGAGGTTAAGCACTCGATCTTTCCCTTTAATGCGCTGCGCAGAACGCATCTTGAAGTCCTCGACCCCGAGGGTATCGCCGCGACGCAGGATGAGCATCCGCTCCACTGCGTTTTCAAGCTCGCGTACATTACCAGGCCAAGGATAGGTCTGCATCCGCGCGAACAACGCATCGCTGATCTCGATTTTTGAACCGGCGTACTTGGTGACGAAGTACCGTACCAGCAAGGGGATATCCTCTTTGCGCTCACGCAGCGCCGGCAGATAGATAGGGATAACCGCCAGGCGGTAGTAGAGATCGTCACGGAAACGCCCCTTACTCACCTCCTCTTCGATATCACGATTAGTAGCGGTGACGACGCGCACATCAACCTTACGTGGCGTCCCTCCCACCGGCTCAATCTCGCGCTCCTGCAGGGCGCGCAGGAGCTTAGGCTGCAGCTCGAGGGCCAGTTCGCCAACCTCGTCGAGAAACAAAGTGCCCCCATCGGCAAGCTCAAACTTCCCCTTACGCTCCTTGATAGCACCGGTGAACGCGCCACGCACGTGTCCGAACAGCTCGCTTTCGAGAAGCTCGCTGGGAATCGCCGCGCAGTTGACCGGGACAAAGGGTCCATCACGCCGCTCGCTGCCGTAATGGATGGCGCGGGCGACCAACTCCTTGCCGGTGCCGCTCTCACCGAGAATTAACACGCTCGCTTCGGTGGCCGCTACCCGGCGCACCATCCCGAAGACCTGCTGCATCGCCTCGGAGATGCCAACGATGGAGGTAAAGTCGATCTGATCGCTGAGTTCGGTGCGCAGACGCGCGTTCTCCTCCTGCAGACCATAGTAAGACAGCGCCTTGTCGACGGTAAGGCGCAGTTCATCGCGGCCGAAGGGCTTGGTCAGATAGTCGTAGGCTCCAAGTTTCATCGCCTCGACAGCTTTTTCTACCGACCCGTAGGCAGTAATAACGATCACCAGGGTCTCCGGCGCCTCGGCTTTAACCGCTTTAAGCACCTCGATCCCGGAGATCCCGGGCATCTGGATATCGGTGATCACCAGCGGTGGGCGTTCGGTGCGAAAGGTCTCCAGGCCGCCCTCCCCTTCACTGGCGGTAAGGACACGGTAGCCAACCTCTTCAAGATTAAACTCGAGCACTCGGCGCAAGGATTCGTCGTCTTCGATGATCAAAATGGTCTTCTGTTCCATAGGTTACGAACTTTCTTGCTGTGTGCTGGTTGCCGCTGGAGCGACAGGCAAATGGACGGCAAAGGAGGTTCCCTCTCCGACGTGGCTTTCAACCTCAATGCGGCCACCGTTTCCTTCAATGATGCGCTGGGTGATGGCCAGCCCGAGGCCAATCCCTTCGCGGCGCGTGGTGAAGAAGGGATCGAAGATTTTCTGCAGATTCTCCGCCGGAATTCCCAGACCGAAATCACGAAAAACCACAACAACCTCGTTCTCCTGGGCATGCAGTAAAATCTGTAGCCGACCACTGTCCGGCATCGCCTGAATGGCGTTAAGTACGAGGTTGAGAAAGGCCTGGCGGAGCTGTCCCGCGTCGCCGATAATCTCAGGGACCGACGCCGGATCGAAGTCGATAACGACCGCATGCTTCTGCGCCTGACGCGAGGTCAATTGCACAATCTCCTCAATCAGCTCGACAACCGAAAAACGGGCGCGCGCGGCCGATGCCGGGCGTGCGAAGCGCAAGAAATTCTCCACCACCTGGTTCAGGCGCTCCACTTCCTTGACCAGGATCTGCGCGAATTCATAGCGCCGATCCGAGTGCTCGATCCCCTCCATCAAAATCTCAGCAGTGCCGCGGATCGAACCGAGGGGATTACGGATCTCGTGCGCCATGCTGGCAGAGAGCGCCCCCAAGGCCGAAAGCCGGTCAGCGCGGCGGAGCTGTTCTTCGATATCGAGGATCAAATCGGCCTGTTCGCGCAGCTGCGTGTTGCTATGCTCAAGCTGCTGCGCCGTGCTCTGAGCGCGGTTTTTCTGCATGCGCTCGCGCTGGGTGAGCAACCCGGTCACGAAGCCGATAATGTTGTAGAGCAGTATCTCAAGATACTGCTCGGGGCGTGAAGCTGGATGATGCCCCCACTGAAAGACCACATGCGGCAAATAGAGGAGCGTCACCGCAATGGCGGTAGCCATCCCGCCGCGCAGCATGAACCACAACCCACCGAGGACGATAGGCAGGTAGTAGAGGCGGCGGTAGATATCGTGAAATGTCGCCATCTTAGTAGCTGTTGTATAGTGCAGAAGCGTAATGCCCACCACCAATCCCGCCAGCACAGCAAGGCGAAATTTGTCCTGGCGCGAGATAGTCGTTTTTGGGCCAACTGCCATAACAGGGGGAATAGTTTTTTCTGCCACTTGTGGCAATTCATGCACCTCCTTCAGGTAACACGGATAACAACACTACGCATCCGGTGCCGATTCATAGCTCGAGGCGACGCAGGCGCAATGCATTGCCCACCACTGATACCGAGCTCATACTCATGGCCGCCGCCGCGATCATCGGACTGAGCAGAAGACCGAAAAACGGGTAGAGGATTCCGGCAGCGATGGGGATCCCGAG
>JAVERW010000096.1:0-7040 GCA_034006915.1 Desulfuromonadaceae bacterium
GTCAACTTGTTTGAGAAAAAGCCTATATTACAACTAGTTACAGATGCACTGAAGCAAGCTGAGAACCATGAAAATGGTAAACAGCTGAATTTATTCGATTATTAACCGGACAGTAGTGATCTGAGTTACAAACCAATATGGGGATTGAAGAGCAAATACATAAGATCGACACGAACATTTCTGCAGTATCTAAAGACGTTACAGAAATTAAATCGAAAGTAGACAAGAAGATCTCCTATGAGGAAATCATAGACGACCTCAAAAGCAGTAGGTCAAAAAAAGATACAGAATCCGCTCTCCTCAAAATAAAGCAGTACCGATTTGACTCCATGCTGGATGGGGATCAGGTTGTGAAAATTATGGAACATTTTTCAGGAAACGCTAAAGCCGAGGCAGCAGGGATGTTGTATCTTAGTACTGAACCAGAAATCACAATGGAACAACTCTTTGCATTATTGCCAACTAATACAAATATACAGGAATTTGGGATGATATACGGACCATTTGCCCTCAAAACTAGTGGGGGAAAAATACCGTTCTCTAATCTTTACCAATACATAAAAGACGTCAAGCTCTCAACAAACGACATTACTCTTGCTCGTACAATTTTTTCTGTATTTTGTCAAAAAGCAGAAAACATAACTGAAAACCAAAAATCAGAGTTAGCGGAACTTCTAAAAATGGATCCCAGCGAAGTAGACTTTTATCTGAGTATGTATGAATAGACATCGCCCCTATTTGAGCACTGTTAAAAGAAAAGATGTAAAAAGCGGTTGGAATTGCAATGTTTTTTACGATATTTTTGGTGCAATTTTGGTACACTAAGAGGCAACAAGTGGAGACAAAAGGCATTAATAGGATACAATAGAATTCATGCAACCCCTTGAATTTATTGTAGCTGAGTATTGTTAACAGTTGTGACTTATAGGTGATTTATGACTGAAAATCCTCGTGTCGGCGGTTCGATTCCGTCTCTGGGCACCATAAAAAACATTAAGGGGTTACCGTTTTTAGCGGTAACCCCTTTTTTGTGGGTGCACTTGTTGCGTAGGCGTATGTCCGGCTTCAGTTGGGCGCGCCGCACAGCGATCTTTGCTTTACGCACTGTCAGCTTACCCTCATCCCCATACAGACTTTGCACCAAGCGCAAATACTCCCGCTGTGCCTCCCAGACCATGTTGGATAGCAGGTTGATAAACGGATCATTGCTGCCGTTACCGTCAATAAAAGGGTGGATGTTAACCAACCTGATATGCAGCCATCCGGCAAACTCTACCGGGTGCAGAGCCTCTCTTTGTACCGCTATCTGAAAAACAAACTCCTGCATGGCTACTGCTATCCTGGATGGTGGCGGGGGCGTGGAAGTAGTTCCGGCTACAATGACAGCCTTAGTGCGGTAACGTCCGGTGTTTTCATGGTGTCTCGCATGGCGCTAGGCATCAGGTGGACGGAACCGCGGTCATGGGTATGCGGTGGGACACTCGGGGGGCACTTGCTGCATCGCAGCACACCCGGCACAACACCTATTCCCCTTTTTTAAACGCAGCCAGCGCGGCAAAGGGGGAATGGTTGAGGGAAGGTTTGCTCACACTTCCTGCGCCGTCACTTTCGCGCTGCTCTCCAAGGGCGCGGATATGCTCCTGTTCGTGGCAATAGATGCACAACAGCTCCCAATTGCTTCCATCAAGGGGGTTGTTATCGTGATTGTGATCGAGATGGTGCACGGTGAGTTCACGCAACTTTTTCCCCTCAAATTCGCGGCAGCAACGCCCACACACATGGGGGAACAGTTTTAACGCCTGTTCGCGATATCCCCCCTGACGTTCCTGCGCGGCGCGACGTGCTTCTGCAATGACGGCTTCCGACTTTTCTGGATTCAGCATACTTAAGCTCTCCAAAGTAACTTATCTAGCAGTTAAAACAGCCCCTTAGGCATAAAACTCAGCCATTAAACATATATTGAGCTGTAGCGTAATTTAACAGATTTTTTGCGCCTGGCGCTACCGCTCTCTTCTGCTATATCATCCAAGGGAAATGGGCACAAGCACATCAAATGGGCAACTACCTTTTATACGGATAGCTGGCGCATTCTATTCCTATCTAGGCGACGCCGGCTAAACTTGGTAGAGTTATCTCTGTGCTACAGTCAGGGCCCCGACCGATTCTGCCCCACAACAGGGATGAACTGGGCGTGGAAGTCCTGCCCAGGAAAGGTTTTTACATGCTCCGCAAGTGGATGTTTCAACCCTTTGATGTACCCAAATATCCCTATCCTCTGGGTTTAGGGCTACTTCTACTTTCTTCAATAACCCTAATACTCTTGCTGTGCAGCTGCACCCCTCCTCCGGGATATCAGGTGTTGGATTTGCGCACTATGCCGCAAGAGCCAGCAGCGTATCTAGATGAAACCACGGCGACTGTCCCCTTAATGGATGAGAAGACTCAGCACTTAGCCGCGCAAAACTTTCTTACTCACCATTTTTCCCCCTGGGGTACCAATACCCCACTGGAACTTACCCGAAATCCGTTCTGGGCACTGGAGTGGATTGAAGCGAAACAGGTGTTCGGACATAACCTGCTCCCTTTGAGTCAGGAGGCGATCAATACCCTGCGCCAGCGCTGCGCTGCGTCAGAGTATCCCTCCATGGGGCAACACGGTATCAGCGTTGCCCATATCGATGTGCGCGCGCTCCCCACCTTAGCGCCGCTATTCAACAATCCGCGCCAACCAGGGGAGGGGTTTCCGTTCGACTATATGCAACATGGGGTTCTTCCTGCGGGAACTCCGGTGTTGGTTACCCATTCCAGCCCGGACAGAAACTGGCTGTTCATTGAGACTCCGCTTTTATACGGATGGGTGCCTGCCACCGCAGTGGCGTGGGTTGATGCTCCCTTTAAAGCACAATACACCAAGGCTGAGTTCATAGCGCTTCTGAAAGATGGTTATCCGCTTCACAGTGATTCCGGGGGTGCTCTACCCCCTTCGCGAAGCGGCACCATCCTCCCTCTGCTTGGGCATACGCCTACCCAATATACGGTAGCGGTTCCACGGGTAAACAGGAGCGGGAATGCGGTTGTGGAGCGCGCCTCTGTCTCTACCACTATCGCACGCCCGTTTCCCCTCTCCTTTACGCCGGCACAAATTGCAGCACTTAGTTCATATTTTATGCAGCAGCCCTACTCATGGGGAGACCGTTTCAGCGGACGCGATTGCTCTGGCACTATGCGCGATCTCTTTACCCCGTTTGGAATCTGGCTCCCGCGCAACTCCGGAAAGCAGGCGGCGGAGGGCAAGGTTATTGATCTACGCAAGATCCCGTTGTCACACCGCCGCGAATACATAGCAACCCATGCGATCCCGTTCGCCACACTAGTACATATGCCCGGCCACATCATGCTGTATCTAGGGGAATATCAGGGTAAAAGCGTGGTTTTGCACGCTCTGTGGGGGGTGCGGCACAACTCTGTTACGGGGGAGGAATCACGCATCATTGTGGGCAGAACCGCTATCACCTCGCTGGAACCTGGGGCAGAATTGAAGCGCTGGTTTGCGGGGGTAAGCAGTTTGCTCCCCCGCCTCGATCACATAAATATTCCACATATACGCGCACTTGACCCCTTCCATCAGCTGCCCCTTCCGACAACTGAGGCAACTGAGACATCTGGGGTAGCAGCGCAAAAACAGAACTCGCACTAGCTGTGGATCTATTTAGTCCTTGACAGGGTAGAATTCAAGTTGTAATTTATTGCACATAGTAATTATTCTTAGCTTAGCAGGCGTTACCTTAACGGGGAATTTCTGCAGGATGAATTTCTACAGGGTGAACTTATGAACACCAACAATCAGACTCCGACGCTCAACGAGGCGCCGGCAGAATATATGAAAATCTTCGAGGATGTGTGCCGCCAGAAGAAGCTACGCGTAACCCCGCAGCGTTTGGAGATATATCGTGAGCTAGCACGCGCGACCGACCATCCCACCGCAGAGATGCTGTATCAGCGTCTGAGCGCTAAGCTGCCCTCTCTCTCACTGGATACCGTTTACCGCACCCTCGCAACTCTGATCAGTCACGACCTGGTGCACAAGGTGGAATCAACCCAGAATCAGGCACGCTTTGAGGTGCAACACATCCATCACCACCACATCATCTGCCGCAACTGCAATACAATTGCAGATCTGACGTGGAATTTAGTTGACCACACCAGTCTGCAAGATGAGCTACACACCTGGGGCAAAGTGGAGCGCGCCCACATGGTGGTATACGGCATCTGCGCGCAGTGTCGCACCCAACAAGAATAAATCAGTACGAAAGACTATTTTTCGTGTACGCAGCGCATCAAGAGCCCGACATCCGGTCAGGCAGCGCATTTATTTCATTATTTAGATGGAGGATAAAAATCAATGAGCATGTGTTTAAAAGGGACAGAAACTGAAAAGAATCTCTTGAAATCTTTCGCTGGCGAGAGCCAGGCGCGCAACCGCTATACCTACTTCGCCAGCATTGCAAAGAAGGAAGGCTATGTGCAGATAGCGGATATTTTTGAAGAGACCGCCAACCAGGAAAAAGAGCACGCCAAGCGCTTTTTCAAGTTTCTTGAAAGCGGCGAAGCCCTCGAAATCACTGCGGCCTATCCGGCGGGGAGACTGGGAACCACGGCTGAGAACCTGCTCGAAGCTGCCAACGGTGAAGAGGAAGAACACTCCGAGCTGTATCCTGCATTTGCAGAAGTGGCGCGCAAAGAAGGGTTCCCCAACATCGCCGCAGTTTGGGATGCCATCAGCATTTCAGAAAAACAGCACGAAAAACGCTACCGCGACCTGCTCAGCAACCTTGAAACCTGCAAGGTGTTCAAACGGGAGCAGCCAGTAACCTGGCGGTGCCGCAACTGCGGTTACATCCATACCGCTACCCAGGCAGTTGAACTCTGTCCGGCGTGTATCCACCCCCAGTCTCACTTTGAAATTCTGGGAGAGAACTGGTAAACAGCTACCCACGCTTACTTAGCTGGGCCACCCGCGCCTCTGCTTTTGCAGGGGCGCGGGTTTTTCTTTAGGTCACATTTTGTTCAGATGACTTTCAGCGTAGAACATATAGCACCCCGCACCGAGGATCACCGCGGTGCCAAGCCAGGTAAGCAGATCGGGGAAATCTCCAAACAGATAATACCCTAGAATTGTGGCACTGAAGATCTCCAGGTACTGAAACGGTGCGAGCACCGAGGCCGGGGTATGCTTGAATGCCAGAGTAATCATCATGTGACTTGCTGCCGATAACACCCCCATCCCCGCCAGAAGCCATAGCGCACTCTGGGTGGGGATTTTCCAGTTGAACAGCTCCATGGGATAAAAATTGCCTCCCCACACTAAGAGCGCAAGGAACAGGCACGCTACCCCACTGCTGATCACCTGCACCACCAACCCCCCCACCGAGGCGGTGATGGAACGTAGTGTCGCCAGATGCACAGCATAGAACAAGGCGGCCAAGAGCGGGAGTACTGCCACAGGACCAAACATGGCCCAGTTGGGACGCACCACCAGCATCGCGCCACACAGTCCCACCACAACCGCCACATAGCGGCGTAATCCCACCTTTTCTTTTAATACCAGGGCAGATATAAGGGTGAGCAACAGTGGCTCAGCAAAAAATATCGCTATCGCATTTGCCAAAGGCATGTGGGCCTGGCCCCAGTATAGACAGGTTATGGCTGCAGCGGCGGACACACCCGCAATGCAGAGTTTAAGCAGCGCACGGCGGTGCAGGTTGCGAAACTGCCGCCAGCCCGCATTCAGCATCAGTGCCGCTGGCAGCAACAGAAAAAACTGCAACGCAAAGCGTAAAAATGCCACCTGCCCTACAGCCAACTCCGCTGACAACAGCTTCGCAATTGCGTCCATAGCTGGAAGGATCAGGCTCGCCCCTAGCATCAGCATCATGCCGCGTTCGGGCGCGTATTTAATGTTTTTTCTGCTATTTTTCATGTGAATTAGAGTAACAACCTTTCTGGCTTCGATCTGCTCTCCACACCCCAATTCAAGCAGAGCAACAATCTTCTAACGCATTTTTTTTGAGATTAATCCGCCAGCAAGGTATGATCGCGCAATTATGCGTAATTGAGCACCAAATCGAACCCCATACGCAAACCATATCCAAGCCGGACGTCGGCGCCGACTATACTCTTTCACAGAGGCGAGTCAGGGTGGACGCTCCAAGTAAATACCCGTTTAGACCTTCAGGAGGACGAAATGAAATACAGCAGGTATATGTGGCTACTGGCTTTTCTACTTACGGCCAGCATGGGAATTGCCCCTGCAGCTATCAGGGCAGATGATGCGCCAACGCTGTGGAGTCTGCGTGTTGCCAACGACAGTTTTTTTGGTCAGGATCGTGGTTATACCAGTGGAGTACAGCTTGAAGTGCACCCGGCCGATCGCCCCTACAGCCTGTTTATGGGGCAGGATCTGTTTACACCGGAGGAGTACCGCACGCGCACACCACCTGAAGGTGAACACCCCTACGGGGCATGGTTATACCTGGGGGGAGAACATCGGCAGAAATTGCGCCCCAATCTGATGCTCACCAGTGCTCTGACTCTGGGTACAACCGGAAAACGTGCGCTAGGAAAAGAAACCCAGGATATGGCCCATATAGCGCTTAATTTCAACAAATACAGGGGGTGGGACAGCCAAATCTCCAAACGCTGGGGTTGGATCCTGCGCCTGCGCCTCGAAGGGCGGATCCCTGTATGGGAGCATAACAATGGCTTCAGTGTCGACCTTCTGCCACATATTGAAGGGCGCGGCGGGAATATCTACGTTGACATGGGTGTCGGTGCCACCCTGCGGGCGGGTTTAAATATCCCTGCCCTGGAGTCGGTCTACAGCCCACAAAGGGAAACCAGCGTATATGTCAGCGCAGGTTACGATCTGCGTGCGGTAGATCGGAATGTGTTTCTCGAAGGGGTGCGCAGCAGTGATTACTCTGTAGTCCCGGAACGCACCTACGACAGCTTTAACGCCGGAATTCACTGGCGTTACGATC
>JAVERW010000097.1:0-7031 GCA_034006915.1 Desulfuromonadaceae bacterium
CCTTTGCCTTGATGTGGTACGTGTTCAAGGCCAATGCCGTCGAACATCAGACGCTTTTTCAATCGGGTTGGTTCGTCGTTGGTCTGCTGACACAGACGCTGATCGTGCACATGATCCGTACGCCCAAGATCCCTTTTCTTGAAAGCCGTGCCGCGTGGCCTCTGACTGCCATGACCCTGGTGATCATGGCCATAGGTGTTTTTCTGCCGATGGGACCGCTGGCCGACTACTTCAAGTTGCAGGCGCTGCCGTGGACCTACTTTATATGGCTTGCTGGGATCTTGTTTGGCTACGCCATGCTGACTTCGCTGATGAAGCGCTACTATATCCGACGTTACGGTTGGCAATGATGGCGAAAAGTGAAAACTTAGATAAACTAATTTGAGACCAGTTCTGGGCTTCGCTTAAAGGCGCACTCTAACGGACAGAGTGGTACATATATATTGAAGGGAGAGTTAGATGCAGACAAATAGCAAGATAAGTGCGTTGCTGCTGGGAGTATTTATATTTCTTGGCCTAGCCTCACTCGGATATCTTTTGGGGAACGCTGCAATTAAGTTTAAAGAGTACGAGCGTACCGTCACCGTAAAAGGGCTGTCTGAAAGAGAGTGCACAGCAGATGTCGTTATTTGGCCTATTCAGTTTACTGAGGCCAGTAATAAACTCGAAGAGCTCTATGAATCGATTGAACATAGCACTGACAAAATAAAAGTATTTCTTGAAAAGAGCGGTGTCAGTAAGGAAGAAATTACAGTTACCACCCCTTCAATAACAGATAAATCGGCACAACAGTACGGTGGGCAAGAAAGAGCGGATTTTCGATATACGGCCATACAGACGGTAACGGTTTACTCGAAAAACATAGATCCTGTGAGAAATATCATGGGCTCATTGTCAGAGCTCGGTAAGCAGGGGATTGTCTTTACGGGTGGGAATTATGAATCACAAACGGAATATCTTTTTACACGCCTGAACGAGGTAAAGCCGGAAATGATTGAGGAAGCTACAACAAAAGCACGCGAGGTGGCGGAGAAGTTTGCGTCTGACTCGAAGAGCACGTTAGGCAAAATCAGAACAGCCTCTCAGGGGCAGTTCAGTATTGATGCAAGAGATAAAAATAATCCGCATATTAAAAAAATAAGAGTCGTATCTACCGTGACATATTATTTGTCGGACTAATAGTATGTAAACAAGGGGCAACGCCGCCCCAATACAAGGTTGAAATAATATCTAAATAATTCGCCCAAGCACTGCCAAGTCACAATGCCGATCGCAGCGAAGTTATTCTGCCGCATAATTTTCCATCCATTCCCACCCCTCCACGCTGGTGGTTATTTCTCCGTTAAGTTCTGCTGTATTCAATTGTGCTAGACATGCGCCCAGCGCTTTTCCCTGTATTTGGGGATATTTGTGCTGGATGGAAGCACCGGAGAGCAGCGGGGCGATGCGCCCGTCTTTGCTGTATAAGGCAAGAGCCTGGTGCAGCTCTGCCAGGAGCTTAACTTCATGCTCGGAGTTGCAGAAAAACACCAAGGCAAAGAGGGCGTAGGGTAGAGGAGCTTTGCGGTACGCCAGATGAAGTAGAGCGCGGCGGGGATAGCGCTGGGGGTGTAGTTGTTGTAGCTGTGCCAAAATGTCGGCAGGGCAGTGGAGAAACCAACTCAGCCATGCTTGTCCCTTGTGACTCAGTTTGAGAGCTGGCGCGATCTGGGCGGGTACTTGTGTAGGTGACGTCGTGTTGGATGTTTTTAGAATGGTGGTGCGTAAATAGGTGGCGAATAAACCGAGGCTGGCGTAACTGAATTCATCTCCGGCGGACCAGTGGATGCGCTGCGCCATGTAGGGGATGCATGCACAGCGTTCCAGCGCTTTGAATCCTTGTTCAATAGCGGGAACAATCCAAGTCTGCAGGTGTTCCAGGTCGCTGGAGGGTAAGCTCAGGACGGTATCAATGCCACAGCGGTAGAGTTCGCTCAGAGCGTAACTTAGAGCCGATAGCTCTGTTGCACTGAACATGGACGCAATTTCGCTGCGAATGCGCTCAGGGGCCACGTTTATTAAGCTGGGCGCGGCCAGGACGGCGGCTTTACTGGTCTCAGGACTGAGACGGAAACCAAGGACAGCACTGTGACGTAGCCCCTTGAGTACCCGTAACGGGTCATCGTTTAGTACGGTGGCAGAGCACAGGTGCAGGCGTCTGCGGGTTAAATCCTGCTGACCACCCAGTGGATCAATAATGGATAGTTCAGGCTGTGGAGCGTGATGTGGCATATGGAGTGTACGGTGTTTCGGGCCAAACTCTTTTAGATCAACAGCCATGGCGTTGATAGTAAAATCGCGCAACGCTAGGTCGGTGAGGAGGGTGGGCGCACGCAGAGGTGAAAAATCAAACTGACACGGATGTGGTTCAGGAATCACTACCCGGCTGTAGCCGCGCTTCTGGTCGAGCCAGAACCAGTGTCCCTCAAATTCACGCGCCAGCATTTTGGCAAGGTGGGTTGGGTCATGGGCACTTACGATGTCGATATCGGCGCAGTGGCGCTTGAGCAGATGGTCGCGGATGCTCCCGCCCACTACATAAAGTTGCAGCTCTGCGGTGGCAGTATGTGCCAACCAGCGCAGAGCTGCATTGTTGAATAGAGGTTGTATCGGGCTGGCTTCAGGGGTTATCTGCACCAGTGGCCTCGTGTTTAGGCGCTAAAATCAATCGTGGCTTCTTTTTTCAGCCCTTCTATCCATTCCTGTAGTAGTTTGGCACCGTTTTGCTCTTTCAGGAACTGGGCAATCTGTGGTTTGGCTTCTTCGTACTCCAGTTTTTGCGCTTCTTTGGCATCGGTAACCTTGATGAGATGCAGACCAAACTGGGTCGGAACCACGTCACTTATCTCCCCGGGTTTGAGGGCGAAAGCGGCATCTTCAAAGGACTTGACCATAGATCCGGGACCGAAAAATCCCAAATCTCCCCCCTTGGCGCTGCTGGGGCAGACAGAGTGTTCCTGCGCGAGGGCGGCAAAATCTTCGCCGTTGTTAAGCTTTTTCTTGAGTTCATCTATTTTAGTAGCTGCTTCGGCATGGTTTTTTGGATCATTTTTGATCAGAATATGACTGGCCTTCACCATAGCGGGTTTGACCATTTTATCTGGATGCGCTGCATAAAATGCTTTAATTTCTTCTTCGCTGGCATCTTGAGCATCAGCTAGTTTTTGATCGGTAAACATATTGACGGATAGATCTTGGCGAATCATACGATAGTACGTCTCCTTATCTACTCCGGCTTTTTCCAGCGTAGCGTAGAACTCCTCTTCACTGGGGAAGTTTTGCATCACATTGGCGGTTTCTTGTTGAATCTGCGCATCGTTTGCCACAACTCCATCAGCTAGAGCCTGCTGAAAGATGAGCTCGCGGGCGATGATGCGTTCTATTGCGATTTCTTGCACCTTCTCCTGCTCCTCAGCGTTAAGCTGGTCTGCGGTTTTACGGTACAACTCCATGGCGTAGCTCTGCATGGCGTTCATAAAATCGAAATGGCTGATCGGGGTTCCGTTTACGGTGAGCGTTTTTTCCTGCACTGATTTTCTCCTGAACATTAGGGTTTACGGTCAAAATGCCTGTTGCCGTAAGGCGAGTGAATGATGTGGTGTGCCACAAAGGCAAATTCAAGCGGAATGTACGATTGTATATAAGGTGTTTGCTAAAGCGGCAAATTCTGTCAGATTCAAGGTCTCACCGCGCCGTTGCAGGTCCAAGCCTATGCGGCTGGCTGTCGCATCCAGGTCTGCAGCATCAAATCCCTGGCTTTGCAGCGAGTTGCGCAGAGTTTTGCGCCGCTGGGCAAAAGCGGCCTTCACCACCTGGATAAAAAATAGTGGCTCGGTAACGTTGGCGCGTGGTTCAGCAAGGCGGCGGAAGCACAACACCTCAGAATCCACTTTTGGCTGGGGGGTAAATGCTTGCGGCCCCACATGGATAACGGGGTCGACATCGAACCATAGTTGGCACAGTACTGTCAAGATTCCGTAATTTTTCGTTCCAGACTGGGCACGCAATCGTTGCGCCACCTCTTTTTGGAACATCAGCACCAGGGTAGAAAAAAGATGTCGGTGTTCGATAACCTTGAACAGTATCTGACTGGAGATGTTGTAGGGCAGGTTCGCCACCAATTTATATGGCGGCGAACACAGTAGCTCGTCCCAGTCTAATTTGAGGGCGTCGGCGACATGCACATGAACTCCTGGGAATTGCTGTGACTCCCATCTAGCTGCTAGATCTCGGTCGATCTCCATTAAATGCAGTTCGGCTACGGCAGGTGCAATGACATGGGTCAGTGCACCACGCCCAGGGCCAATTTCGAGCACTTTATCGTGTTGCTCCAGCTTTGCAGCTAAGACAATGGCGCGAATAACATTCTGATCGTGCAGAAAGTTTTGCCCGAAGCGCTTTCTGGGGCGATGTGATTGAGTCATATTTTGTATGTTTGCAACCTATATGCGCTTGATAGCGTGAAGGTTGCCATCAAGGAGCCCTTCACTCTGGGATTTACGCATCGCCTTCACTGTTCTTAACGGTAACTGGCGCTGCCGTTTCGCGCGGTGGTTGAGAATTCTGTGCTGGCTTAGAAGCTTCTGCCGCTGGAGTGTCTTTTGCAGAGGCATCTGCTTTGACTACGTTTGTTTCTGCAGCATCAGTCTTAGCTGCAGCTGGCTTGCGCCTGGCTGTGGTGCGGCGAGGGGCACGTTTTACTGCCGTTTTTTCTTCCGTAGTTTTGCTTGGTGCAGCAGGAGCTGTATCCGTGGCGCTCATATCGCCTGTGTCTGTTCCAGTTTTGACTTTGCTTGCCGTTGCCTTGCTCCGCGCTGCGGTGGTTCTGCGGCGGGGTGTTTTTTTCACTTCAGTGGCTTTTTCAGCTTCTGGCTCTTTCGCTACAGGGGTGTCAGCCTCTTTAGGACTAGTGCTTCGCCTTGTTGCACTTGATCTTGCTGTGGTGCGTCTTTTACGTTCTGGTGCAGTTTTCTCCACAGGTGCAGATTCCGGTTTAGCTGTTTGGGGTGCGGGTTCAGCATCAGGAGCAGAAGCGGGCGCAGTATCGGTAACGGAAGCAGGCTTGGTTACCGTTGACGCAGCACTGCCTGTCTCTTTGACTGCGGTGAGTTTGGCCGGTGCCACAACTGGTTTGGCTGGTGTAGCGTCGCTTGGCTGCGGTTTTTTCTCACCAACAGCATCGGTTTCAAGGACACCAGCTTCTTTCTTCTTTGCTGCTGGGCGTCTAGGGGGGCGCCTGCGTTTGGGTTTTTCTACTTCGGCATCCACGGGGGCACTTTTGGTTTGCGCAGCCTCCGTAACCTTCGCTTCGGTGTTCTTCTCCGTGGAGGCATCTTCACCGCTACTGGTTGTAGTTGCGGCAGAGGTATTCGCTGCATCTATCATAGCGATAGGCTGAGCGCTGGAAGTAGAATTTGCGCCGTCATTCTGGTGCGCACTCTTTACCGTTGTTGCGTCGGTGTGTTGGGTAACGTCTTTTTGTGTGGTGTGATGATCTGTGCCTGACGAATGGAGTTGACTCGCTTCAGACGGTGTTTCAGCTTTTACGTCTGTCTGTGCGGACTGTTCGGTATTTTCTTTGCTCCGTTCGTTGGTGTTGGAGCGTGAACGCCTATGCCGTGATGGTCTGGAGCGACGGGGGTGTTTCGGTTGCGGTGGCGCTTCCTGGCCTTCGCCCGTTGGATTTTTGGTAGAATCGGTGGTGGAATCTTTGCCATCAGGCTGCTTTGCGGCGGCAGAGTCATCAGTCTCTGCATCAAATCCGGCAGCAGCAGTATCGCTAAAGTCGAAATCTCTACTGCGATCTGCGAAGTTTACATCTACCAGGGCTTTTTGCTCATAGGGGCCGTTTTCTTGTTCACCAGCATCTTTGATAAAGTCCAATTCAACTTGGTCGGACAGGAAGTCAGGTCTGGGATTGATCCACACTTTGACGTGTTGCTGCAATTCCAGATCTCGCAGTTCTGAGCGTTTTTCATTCAGCAGTGTGGTACCTACATCGAGGGCCACTGTCGCGACAACTTTTTCAATTTTCCCCTTGGCGGTGCCGGCCTGGATGCGGCGCAGCAAGCTGATAGCGCGGGACTCACTACTGCGCATCAGGCCAGTGCCGTTGCAATGTGGACAATTGCTGTAGGATGCTGCGCCCAGGTTTGGCTTTATGCGCTGTCGGCTCATTTCCAGCAGGCCAAACAGGGTACTTATGCGCCCTTGGGTTACCCTGGCTTTATCCTGTTTCAACGCTAGTTCGAGGGTTTTTTCCACCTTGCGCGCATTCTTACGCTGGCGCATGTCGATGAAGTCGATGACGATCAGTCCGCCTAAGTCTCGCAGGCGCAGTTGACGTGCTATCTCGGTTGCGGCTTCAACGTTGACCAGACACGCAGTCGCTTCAATATTTTGCTCACTGGAAACCTTGCCCGAGTTTACGTCGATAGCTACTAGCGCTTCGGTCTGATCTAAGACAATGGAACCCCCAGATGGCAGGGTGACCGAGTTACTTGTTAGTTGGGCGATCTGTTCTTCTATCTGATAGCGCGAAAAAATGGGACGCCGTTCTTGGTGCAGCTTGACCAAATTTACCTGATCAGGCATCACCGTTTTGAAGAATTCGCGCGTTTGCTTGAAGACTTCTTTGTCATCAATAAGTACTTCGTCCATATCCGGGGTAAAGTAATCTCTGACGCTGCGCAGAACTAGGCTTGATTCTTGATAAATCAGTGCTGGGGCGGTGGCGCTTTCCGCCTGAGTAATGATGTTTTTATAGTTGTTGAACAGGTAGTTGAAGTCACGCTTGAGTTCTTCTGGGGGTTGGTCTATGGCAGCGGTGCGGATGATGTATCCCATCTCATCGGGAAGATCGAGTTCCTTGAGGGCTTCCTTTATCTTTTTTCTGGTGGAGTCTTTTTCGATTTTACGAGAGATGCCGCGTGATCTGCTGTTGGCCATCAAAACCATATAGCGTCCAGCGAGTGAGAGCTCTGTAGTTACGG
>JAVERW010000016.1:0-41852 GCA_034006915.1 Desulfuromonadaceae bacterium
TGTCGGAAGATAGCTCAGCACCGGAGGCTCAAGACACAGAGCCTGATAAAGAGATCTGAGGCGAGTAGGTGACTGAACGCCGCCGCGAACCCGAGCGCAGTTGTATTGCCTGCAGAAAAAAGCTCCCAGTACAGGATTTACTTCGTTTTGTCTGTTCGCCTGATTCTGAGTTGTTGGTAGATTACAGACATAAGCTGCCTGGACGAGGAGCATACACCTGCTGTAACGTTGCATGTTTTGGGCGGGCGCTCGAAATAAATGCTTTTGCGCGGGCGCTTAAATGTTCTAGACTTGAATGTTCCTGTAATGCAGCATCGGTCCATGTTATTCTACACCAGCTGCGGGCGCAGATTCTCGCGAAGGTTGTTTCTCTTCTGGGAATGGCGCGTAAATCTGATGCGGCTGTAAGTGGGCAACAGGCTATTTCTACTGCGCTGCGGCGCTCAAGCTACGTAGCCTGGGTGCTGGTGGCAGACGACATGTCATCTTCCGGAGCGGACAAACTTCTGCGTCAGTTGGAAGCACGCGATATTAGAGTATTACGTGGCCTTGATAAGGAAGTACTGACGCAGGCTCTTGGAGGTAGAGAACGCAGCGCTGTTCTGTTGTGGAAGGGTTTACTTGCACAGACGCTGGAACGCGAGCTGCAAAGATATATAGATGTTATGGGGGAAGGTTGATGGCAAAAATTAGAATTTACGAACTGGCACAGCGCCTGGGTCTGGCCAACAAAGATCTTCTTAAACAACTGCGCGATAAAGGTATTGAAGCAAAAAGCCATATGAGTGTTATTGATGAAGATACGGTTGGGAAATTTGAGGAAAAAAATCAGCAGCCTGCTGTTAAACAACCTGCGGCGGAACAACCTGCGGCGGAACAACCTGCGGCGGAACAACCTGCGGCGGAACAACCGCCGGTATATGCCGAAGAGCGTATCAGTACTGGTTTGATTCGCAGGCGCCGCAAACCACAGCCAGCGGCGAAAAAAATCGACGAGCCCACCGCAGAACAGGCGGCTATGTCACATGCCACTGAAGGCAAGAATTCTGTGCCAGTAGCGCCTGAGTTAGCAGGTGCGGAGGGTGCTCCGCAAGCCGGGGTTACGACTGAAGCAAAGCGTCCTTCAGCCACTGAAGTGGTGGATAGTGCAAAAGATCCCGCATCCGTATCGGAGTCGCACGCAACGACTGCAGATCGTAGCGAAAGTGCAGGTGTGGCTGAAGAGAAAACTGCTGCCTCTTCTGAGGTAGAGGCGCCAGTCGCTGCGGTTGAAGTGCCACGTAGTGCCCCCACCAAACATGTTGCTTCCATCATTTCTGCGCGCATGGAGAAGCCTGCGCAAGGGAAACCCTCTAGAGGCGGTGCTCAAATTATCGGACACGTTGAGTTGCCCAAATCTGCCATGCGTCAGGATCAGCCTGGGCGTGGAGGTAAGCGGCCAGTCGTCGCTGAGGACAAACGCAAAGCCCATGTTAGTGCACGCCCTGCCGCAGAGCGGAAAACTGAAGCCGCACCTAGTGGAGCTAAACCTCCAACTTTTGTCGATGTTCCTGTCGATCCGGATAGTGATAAAGGGCGAGATCAGCGCCGCAGAAGTAAAAAGACTAAGGGCGCTAAAGAGTATGCTGCTGGGGAGGATTTTGGCGCTAAGAAGCGTGAGCGCGTTGAGGTTTATAAGCCTGACAAGATGGGGCGAAACCGCAAAAATAGAAAAAATCAAAAACAAACACGCCAGACTGAAATTACGATACCTAAGGCGATTAAGCGTATAATACGTATCACCGATGTCATCACTGTGGGTGAACTGGCCAAGAGAATGGGGGTTAAAGCCAACGACCTCATTAAGGAACTGATGCGCCAAGGCAGCATGGTGACCATCAATCATCCCCTGGATTTTGAAACCGCGGCTATTTTGGCGGCGGATTTCAACTACGAAGTGGAGAACGTTGCCTTTAACGAGGGTAGTATCCTCAATAACGAAGATGACATCTCTTTAGAGGATAATCGCGTATCGGAGAATGTTACCACGCGTCCCCCAGTGGTTACTATTATGGGCCACGTTGACCACGGTAAAACCAGTCTGTTGGATGCAATTCGAAGCGCTAAGATAGCTGATGGCGAGGCAGGTGGTATTACCCAGCATATCGGTGCTTATGATGTGCAAGTGCATGACAAGACGGTTTCGTTCCTTGATACTCCGGGGCATGAGGCGTTTACTGCCATGCGTTTGCGCGGTGCCCATGTGACCGACATTGTCATTCTGGTTGTAGCTGCGGATGACGGGGTTATGCCTCAGACCAAAGAAGCTATCAGTCATGCCAAAGCCGCTAAGGTGCCCATTATTGTTGCGATCAATAAAATGGACAAGCCTAGCGCCAACCCGGAGAGGGTTAAGCAGGAGTTAACGGAGTTTGGACTGGTCCCTGAAGACTGGGGTGGAGATACCATCTTTGTGGAGGTGTCAGCCAAACAGCGCACCAACCTCGAAGGGCTGCTCGAAATGGTATTGCTCCAAGCCGAAGTCCTCGACCTCAAAGCTGATCCTACTAAAAGATGTCGTGGTACCATTATTGAGGCGCGCCTCGATAAGGGCCGAGGTGCAATAGCAACAGTTCTAGTGCAGGACGGTACCCTGAGGGTGGGTGATCCTATTGTCGCAGGTCTACATTACGGACGTGTGCGCACCATGATCAATGATCGTGGAGAACAGGTGCAGGAAGCTGGCCCCTCTATCCCGGTTGAGGTTACAGGCTTACATGGTGTACCTGACGCTGGGGATAACATCAACGCGGTTGAGAGTGAAAAACTCTCCAAAGATGTAGCACAGCATCGCCAGCACAAGAGCAGAGAAGCTGAACTAGCCCAACACAGCCGACTCTCCCTCGATCAGCTATATGCACGTATCCAAGAGGGGAATGTTGAGGAGCTCAGGGTTATCATCAAGGCCGATGTGCAGGGTTCTCTGGAAGCACTGAAGGAAGCGCTGGTGAAGCTCTCTACCGATTCGTGCCGTCTGTTAGTGGTACACACGGCCGTTGGTGGGATCAAGGAAAGTGATGTTTCCTTGGCCACGGCTTCCGACGCTATTATCATCGGTTTCAGTGTCCGTCCCGAACCCAAGGCTTCTGCCATGGCGGAGAAGGAAGGGGTGGATATCCGACTGTACAGTATTATCTACGATGCGGTTGCTGATGTTAAGGGGGCAATGGAGGGCTTGCTGGCTCCGACCTTGAAGGAGAAGTACTCAGGGCGTATTGAGGTGCGTGAAACCTTCAGTGTGTCTAAAATTGGCACAATTGCTGGTGGCATAGTACAAGATGGCATTGCGCGTAGAAATTCTCTAGCGCGGTTGGTGCGCGATGATGTAGTGATCTGGGAAGGTAAATTAAGTTCACTCAAGCGCTTTAAGGATGACGCGAAAGAGGTTAAGGCTGGATACGAATGTGGTGTTGGGCTTGAGCGCTATAATGACATCAAGGTCGGCGACATTATCGAGACTTATGAAATAATTGAAACAAAAACCGAACTGTAGGAGATAGTGGTGGGAACTACACAACGTTCACGCAGGGTAGGGGAGCAGATTCAGAAGGAAATTTCTGATCTGCTTCTGCGCGGAGTTCGCGATCCGCGTATCGGCTTTGTCACTATAACCTCAGTTGATGTAACTTCTGATTTGCAACATGCGCGTATCTACTATACCGCATTTAATACTCCAGAAACTGACGCCGAGCAGCGTAAAGAGACACATCGTGGCTTAGTGAGTGCAGCGCCTTACCTGCGCACAGAGTTGGGTAAACGGCTAAAGTTACGCCGAGTGCCGGAACTGACTTTCAAGTACGATGAATCCACCGAATACGGCAACCGTATCGAAAGCCTGTTGCGGGAGATAAGAACAGATGACGCCTAGCTTAGAAGGGGATGCAGTTCTGTCTCAGATCGCCACAGCAATTCGGCAGGGTTCCACCTTTTTGGTCGTAGCTCATGCATCCCCAGATGGTGATGCCATAGCGTCAACCTTGGCATTGAGTAACGCTTTGCGGGAGATGGGCAAAAAGGTTATAGCCTATAATGCGGATCCCGTACCGCAGAAACTCAATTTTTTGCCCGGTGCGGAAACTGTGAGCACTCAACTTGACGCACAGCATCGCTTCGACGTTGGGGTAGTGCTTGATGCTGGTGAGCTGCGGCGCACCCAAGTAGATGTTTTGGGCATATGCGCGCAGACCATCAACATAGATCACCACCCGCATTCTGAAGATTTCGGGGATATTTACTATGTCGATACGGGTGCCAGCGCAACTGCTGTTCTCATTTACCGGATTCTAAAACATATGCACCACCCCGTTTCTCTTGCGGTGGCCGAAAATATATATACGGCAATTCTTTCGGATACCGGCTCGTTCCACTACAGTAGCGCTAATTCCGAAGCCTTTTTTGTTTCGGGAGAAATGGTTGAGATAGGAGTTGATCCGTGGAAGGTTGCTGGGGGACTGTATGAGAGTCAGGAGGCGGAACGACTGCGCTTGCTCGCTAGTGCCCTTGCCACCCTGCAGATCTCTGCGTGCGGTAGGATTGCAACTATGTACGTAACCCAGCAGATGTTCGAGTCTGCCGGGGCTGGCCCGGAGCTGGCCGATAGTTTTGTCAATTATCCCCGTTCAATTCAGGGTGTCGAAGTGGCGGTATTTCTGCGTGAACTTGCTCCTAATGTATACAAGCTCGGGATGCGCTCAAAAGGAAAAGTTGACGTGGGACAATTAGCTCGCGACCTGAACGGTGGCGGACATCATAATGCTGCTGGTGCTGAAGTGCGGGGCACGCTTGAGCAGATAACGACGAATCTTATTAAACACTTGCAGCCACTTCTGCCCTGATCCATGCATGGTTTTTTAGCACTGGACAAACCAGAAGGGATGAGCTCTCATACCCTGGTACAGCAGGTGAGACGTGCATGCCAAACGCGCAGGGTTGGTCATGCTGGTACTCTGGATCCCTTGGCGACAGGAGTACTGCTGGTTGGTATCGGCCATGCCACGCGTCTGATTGAGTATCTGACGGCACAGGATAAATCTTATCGTACCACCATGCGCCTAGGAACCATTACCGATTCACAAGACATTACCGGGACTGTCGTTGAACGCCGCGAAGTTCCTGCGCTTACATCGGCACAGATAGAGAGTGTCTGTTGTGCTTTTACCGGCCAGATCGACCAGGTGCCACCGATGTTTTCGGCCCTTAAGCGTGACGGAGTTCCCCTGTACCGTTTGGCGCGTAAAGGCGAAGAGGTCGAACGCCAGAAACGCTCACTTTATATTCACCGCATTGGGTTAATCTCACGTAGTCAGGATGATGTAGAGCTGGACGTCGAGTGTTCGAAAGGCACCTATATCCGCACTTTGTGTCATGATATTGGGGAGGAACTCGGGTGTGGCGCTTGTATGGCCGCGTTACGCCGCACGGGTAGTGGTTTTTTTACCAGCGAGAATCTTGTCTCTCTTGATGCGTTGCGCAATGGTGATTTTCGCCTAATGTCTGTGCTTGAAGGTTTGGAGCATCTGCCACAACTGGAGTTACTTGAAAGTGGGCGTGAACGTCTGCGCTATGGCATTCCGCCCCGCTTAGAGCATCTGAGTGGTATGGATGTCGCTCATGAAAAGGCGGAACTGGTTTTATTATGCTACGCTGGTACTCTCGTGGCGGTAGCCACACCGGATTTAACCCACCAACAGGAACAACGTGGTGATTTTAAACTCCACAAGGTGTTTCCAGATGGGATCTGACACCCTTTATTTTGTTGGCCGGACTTTTGGTGTTTATTGGTAACACAACCATGTGCTATACCGACGAGCGCCAAATAATAACGCCCAAGCGTCGGGTGTTTGTTGCCGCAACTAAAAAGCTATGGTATAAACCACAACCCACAGCGCTTAGATGTAGCGCGAATGCGCTTTACAGCGTGTAGTTGATATGATAAAGAACACTTTGTATTTCACTAGGTTAACCCGGTTTGCGGGGATTACCGGATTTTGAAGATTGAAAGGAGATGCCACAGTGCTGGCTACAGAAAAAAAACAGGAAATCATTAAGGAATTTCAGGCCCAGGAGGGCGACACCGGTTCTTCCGAGGTTCAGATTGCATTATTGTCCCGCCGCATTACCGAGCTGACTGAGCATTTTAGGACCCATACGAAAGACCACCATTCGCGCCGAGGTCTGCTTAAGATCGTAGGGCAGCGCCGCCGTCTGCTTGATTATCTCAAGAAGAAAGACGTCGAGCGCTATCGCGCTATTATCTCTCGTTTGGGTATCAGACGTTAGTACCTGATGTTGAATGCGGCAGTCTGCTTGAGCAGGTTGCCGCATTTAGAGCTGGGGCGGGGGAGGATGTCCGGAGAGGACTTCTGACTAAAGGTGTGCATTGTATATGCCTTCGCATTTCATGTGTTTTGCATTTTACATGCTTTTGTAATCCTTTGGGTCGGAAGCTGTCTCAGGCCAACCTCCTGTAGCCCTTTTTTTGTACCATGTCTTTAACATGGCAAGAACACAAGCAGGGGCAGTAAAACCTGCGCAGGAGCAAATTATGAGTTACCAAAAAGTAGAAATTGAATTTAACGGCCATCCACTAATCATTGAAACTGGCAAAATGGCGCGCCAGGCTGACGGTGCCACGGTAGTTACCTACGGTGAGACGAAAATTCTGTGCACCGCAGTGTCAGCAAAAACCATGCGCCCCGGTCAAGATTTTTTCCCCCTGGTAGTCAACTATCAAGAAAAATTTTACGCCAGCGGTAAGATCCCTGGATCCTTCTTCCGCCGTGAGCGTGGTTCTACCGAGCGCGAAACTCTTATTTGTCGTCTTATCGATCGCCCGATGCGCCCACTTTTTCCTAAAGGGTATTTGAACGAGACCCAAATCATGCCTACGGTCATCTCTGCTGACTGCATTAATGATCCGGATACCCTGGCTATTTTGGCTGCATCGGCCTCTGTTACTGTGTCCGACATCCCGTTTGCTGGCCCCATTGCAGCTGTACGTGTCGGCCGGGTAGAGGGTGAGTTTATCGCCAATCCTACCCTGGAGCAGATTAAACTAAGTGACATTGAGATTGTGGTTGCAGGCTCGCGCGAAGCAATCATGATGGTAGAGGGTGAAGCCAACCTGGTAAGCGAAGACGAGATGCTCGAAGCAATTTTCTTTGGGCATAGATCCATCCAACCCCTGATTGAGATGCAGGAGAAACTGCAGCAACTTGTTGGAGTGACCAAGCGTGAGTTTGTTCTGCCGGAAGTTGATGCTGAGCTGGAGCAACGGGTGACTGCCGTCTGTGAAGAGCAGCTTGTTGCAGCATTCAAATTGCAGGTTAAGCAGGAGCGATATGCAGCCTTAAGTGAAAATCGGACACGGGTTCAAGAGTTGCTGGCTGCAGAGTTTCCTGAGCGTGCGGATGAAATCAGCGCTGTTATTGGCAGTGTAGAAAAGCGTGTGGTTCGCCAGATGATCCTGCATGATCGGGTGCGCATCGACGGGCGAGACATGAGCACGATTCGTCCTATTTTTAGTGAAGTTGGAGTCCTGCCCCGTGCCCACGGCAGTGCTTTGTTTACCCGGGGTGAAACTCAGGCTCTTGTAGCAACTACTCTGGGTACTGCAAGTGACGAGCAGCGTATTGATAATATCCAAGGGATGGATTTTAAGAAATTCATGCTGCACTACAATTTCCCTCCATTTTGCGTGGGCGAGACCAGTATGCGTCTCTTCCCCGGACGTCGAGAAATTGGCCATGGGATGTTGGCGGAACGCTCGGTCTCTAAAATTTTACCTGAATTTGACGATTTTCCCTATACCATCCGCATTGTGTCAGACATCCTAGAATCTAACGGTTCTTCCTCTATGGCTTCAGTATGCGGTGCATCACTTTCCCTTATGGACGCTGGAGTTCCGGTTAAGAAGCCAGTCGCTGGTATTGCGATGGGGCTTGTAAAAGAAGGTGATGCTGTCGCAGTCCTCTCCGATATTCTTGGTGACGAAGATCACCTTGGTGATATGGATTTCAAGGTCACCGGTACCGAGGATGGGATAGCGGCTCTGCAGATGGATATCAAGATTGACGGAGTAACGCGCGATATCATGCACACTGCACTAGAGCAGGCGCGGGAGGGTCGTTTGCATATTCTGGGTAAAATGGCAGAAGCTCTGACCGAATCACGTGCTGACCTTTCTCCTTATGCACCACGCATCACCACAGTCTATGTCAAGCCGGATCAGGTACGAACTGTTATCGGTGCTGGTGGTAAGACCATACGTGCAATCATTGAAGCGACCGGATGTGGTATCGACATTGAAGACGATGGACGCATCAACATCTCCTCAGCGGACGGCGCTGCGGCTAAGGAAGCTGCACGCATGATCAGTGAACTGACCCAAGAGGCAGAAGTAGGTAAGATCTATAACGGTACCGTGAAGAAAATTATGGATTTCGGTGCCTTTGTTGAGATCTACTCTGGTACGGACGGCTTGGTACATATCAGTGAACTGGCAAAAGAGCGTGTTCGCAACGTGACAGATGTTCTCAATGAAGGGGATGCCGTCCGAGTCAAGTGTATCGGGGTGGATCGTCAGGGTAAGATCAAGCTCTCCCTTAAAGAGGCGCAGGAAGATGATGCAAAACAGCAGGCCTAATTGCTTGGTGTAACTTAGCCATTAAAGACAGACTGGCAGGTACGCAGTTGCGCGATAGCTCTACTGCGTACCGCCTTGGTTAGGGTGAAGTCCCTGACATTTCTTTTTCAAGAGATGGCAGGGACTTTGTTGTTCATAGCCCCGTATGCTTTTCAACCTATCATATCTGGGGTGTGCGATAATATCAGGCTGGTTGACACCAGCACAGTTGGGTTGCACAATACACATGATTACACTTAATAAAGAGAATTGTCTCTATTGTAACGACAGTGACAGATAGCAATGAAAGGCGGCTTGTGGTGAAAAGGACAACGGTAGAGCTCAAGTGCCTCCATCCGGATGCAGTTGTACCAGAGTATAAAACCGCGCAAGCGGCTGGAATGGATTTGTGTGCCTGTTTAGAACAGGTTTTACTCCTCGAACCCGGTCAACGTGCTTTGGTTAGTACCGGGATCTCACTCGCGCTACCGCAGGGTTTTGAAGCACAGATCAGGCCTAGGTCGGGGTTGGCACTGAAACACGGGATTTCATTGGTAAACAGTCCAGGCACCATTGATGCGGACTATCGAGGTGAGATCAAGATAATATTGATAAACCACGGTGATGCCTGTGTTGAGATTCAAAGTGGAGATCGGGTTGCACAGATGGTTGTTGCCCCTGTCACTAGAGTGGATTGGCTTCGGGTGTCTGAATTGGGTATAACTGATCGTAACGAAAATGGATTTGGGCATACTGGGGTACGTAGATAAGCTTTTACGTTAACCAAAAATATTTTACACCTCAACAGGAATTACGATGGATCAAGAAACGCTACATACATATCCCTGCGAGTACACGTTTAAGGTTTTCGGTCTAGCCGAGTTGCGCGAAACCTTAATTCCTCAGGTGTATGCGGCAGTAAATCAGGTGGTTGAAGGGGTAGGGGAGGACAGAGTAGGCCAGCGCTGTAGCAGCGGGGGGAATTATTTCTGTATTTCTGTTAATGCCATGCTACAAAGTGAAGAACAACGCCGCAGGATTTATACCCTGCTGCAGAAACTTGAGGGGGTTCGGTATATATTATGATGTTGAGCATTAATCCAGAAAACCCACAACAACGCCTGCTGAATCAGGTGGTTGAGTGTTTACGCCAAGACGGGGTGATTGTGTATCCTACAGATACAACCTATGGCATCGGGTGTGACATCTACAATAAAAAGGGGATTGAACGCATCTACCAGATCAAACATCGCGATAAGCGCAAACCCTTTTCATTCATATGTCCTGATCTGGCTTCTATTGCCAGTTACGCCAGTGTGAGCAATTTCGCCTTCAAAATCATGAAGCGTCATCTTCCCGGTCCATATACCTTTGTTCTTGAAGCTACTCGTGAAGTGCCGGAACTGCTAGTGACCCGACAGCGTACCGTGGGGGTCAGGATGCCGAATAATAATATAGCGCTTGAAATTGTCCGCCAGCTTGGGCACCCATTAGTAACCACAAGTGTGAATATTACCCAGCAACAGACCTATGAAGATCCCAGTCTTATTGAAGACGAACTTGGGGGACAGTTGGACCTGGTGATTGATGGGGGTAAAATCAGTGGAGATCCATCTACGGTAATAAGTCTTATTGATGACAAAATAGAGGTGTTGCGCCAAGGAAGCGGGGATATCACCTGGATAAAGTAGGTGTTACTGCTCGTTTGGATCTCTATATAGGAATAAGTACGGGGTCAACCTCTGATAGCTAGAGCCCTGTTTCGCTTATGTAAGCGAAACAGGGCTTTTGTGTGTGAATGATATAACCTAACCGTGCGCAAACTGGCATACAAAAAGGCAGCCGCAGGGTTGCCCCGCGGCTGCCTTAAGGCCAAACTTGGATGTGCTCAACTTAGGTGGTTAAATTCCCAGTTCCTTAAAGAAGTCGTTTCCTTTATCGTCAACCAGGATGAAGGCTGGGAAGTCTTCAACTTCAATCTTCCATACCGCCTCCATGCCGAGTTCTTCAAAGTCCAGACATTCGACACTCTTGATATTGTATTCTGCTAGTGCCGCTGCCGGGCCTCCGATAGAGCCGAGGTAGAAGCCACCGTACTTCTTGCAGGAATCAGTTACCTGCTGGGAGCGATTCCCTTTAGCGATCATGATCATAGAAGCACCGCGGGACTGAAGCATGTCAACATATGGATCCATGCGTGATGCGGTGGTCGGGCCGAAAGAACCTGAGGGTTTGCCTGCCGGAGTTTTTGCCGGACCTGCATAGTAAATGGGATAATCCTTCAGGTATTGTGGCAATTCTTCACCACGCTCAATGATTTCGCGAAAGCGTGCATGGGCGATATCGCGTCCTACGATGATGGTTCCGTTTAGGGATAGCTGGGTTTTGATGGGATATTTGGAGAGCTCTGCCCGCACTTCGCTCATAGGGCGGTTGAGGTCGATTTTTACCACCTCGGGGCGCTTACCGCTCCGCTCTTTAGGCATCAGGCGGGCAGGGTTGTCGTCCATCTGCTCCAGCCATATTCCTTCTTTGTTAATTTTAGCCTTGATGTTGCGATCCGCTGAACATGAGACTGCAAGGGCGATGGGACATGACGCGCCGTGGCGACTGCTGCGCACCACTCGGATATCGTGGGAAAAGTATTTACCCCCAAATTGCGCACCAATTCCAAGCTCTTCAGCGCGTTTCTGGAGCTCTTCCTCCAGTTCAACATCCCGGAAAGACTGTCCAAGCTCATTACCTTGGGTGGGTAGTTCATCAAGGTACCCTGTAGAGGCGAGTTTAGCAGTCTTGAGGCAGGTTTCGGCACTGGTGCCGCCGATACAAAACGCGATGTGATACGGTGGGCAGGCCGCAGTTCCCAGTGATTTCATCTTTTCTACTAACCAGTCCACCAAGCTGTTTTTGTTAATGGTGGCTTTGGTTTCTTGGTACAAATAGCTTTTGTTAGCGCTACCACCACCCTTTACCACGAATAAAAACTTATATTCGTCACCTTCGGTGGCCATGATGTCGATTTGAGCTGGAAGGTTACACTTGGTATTTACTTCGTCATACATGTTGATTGCGGCATTCTGAGAGTAGCGCAGGTTCTCTTCGGTGTAGGTTTTGTACACACCAGCCGATAGCTGTTCTGCATCGTTGCCGCCAGTCCAGACGTTCTGTCCTTTTTTGCCCAGAACCGTAGCAGTACCAGTGTCCTGGCAAAATGGCAGCTCAAATTTAGCTGAAACTACAGCATTCTGTAGCATCGCCATGGCGACGCCGCGATCGTTGGCAGATGCTTGCGGATCTTTCAGGATTGCCGCAACTTTGTCATTATGTGCTGGGCGCAAAAGAAAGTTTACTTCGCGGAAAGCTTGGTTGGACAGAAAAGCCAGACCCTCTGGATCAACCTTAAGTATTTCTTCGCCCTCGAAGTTGGCGGTACTGACGTAATCTTTGGTCAGCAGACGGTATTGAGTTTTGTCTTGCCCCAGCGGGAATGGATCTTGATACTTGAATTCTGACATTCGTGCTCTCCTTTACATGAAATTGAAATTCTACTGTATTGAACGATATCGGGGGTAGTATCCTCCCCTTCCAACCTAGCTTGACAACCGAGAGTATAAATCAAACTGTATACGATTGTCGATAGCTGAACGCTGTTTTATTTCCGATAATATGCGCAGATTTGCTGGGCTAATTGCACCTTTTATTGATTTTAGCTTGATGTGCGTGATACAAAGTGCGCGGTCGGTGCAATTTACACTGTTTATTTGCATGTTTCTGCTCACCCGAGTTAGGGGGAACACACTAAATGCAGGCAATATTGAAGCTTATTTTAACCTCCAGTGTCTATGGGGCTGCAGTGGAAACACCACTGGAAAAAGCAGTTAAACTTAGTGAGAAGCTGAATAATTACATTTATTTTAAGCGCGAAGACTTGCAGCCTATATTTTCTTTTAAGCTGCGAGGAGCGTACAATTGTATAGCTCAGTTGAGCGCGGACGAGCAAAGCCGCGGTGTTATTGCAGCTTCAGCGGGAAATCATGCTCAAGGAGTGGCGTTTTCTGCGCGTCAACTTGGAATTAAAGCGGTCATTGTCATGCCTGTCACCACTCCGGCTATCAAGGTGGAGGCGGTTCGCAGTCTTGGTGCTGAGGTGATTTTGCATGGCGACAATTACTCAGAAGCCGCTGCTCACTGTGCAACCATACTGGATGAGAGTGGGATGGTGTTTGTTCATCCTTTTGATGATGACTATGTAATCGCCGGACAGGGTACAGTTGCTGATGAAATTCTACGTCAGAGCGCAGGCAAGTTAGATGCGATATTCGTTCCGGTCGGAGGAGGTGGCCTGATTGCTGGTATTGCGGCATACATGAAGGCCGTCAACCCTCGGGTGAAAATAATCGGCGTAGAGCCGGAGGATAGCTGTGCTATGACCCGCTCCATGGAATTTGGCGCGCCGGTGCATCAAAAACAGGTGGGAATATTTGCCGATGGAGTTGCGGTCAGAGATGTCGGGAACAAGACCTTTAAGCTGTGTCATAAATATGTGGATGACATGGTTCTGGTGACTACCGATGAAATCTGCAGTTCCATACGCGCGATATACCAAGAAACCCGTTCCATAGTGGAGCCCGCTGGTGCCTTGGCTGTTGCGGGGTTGAAGAAGTATGTGCAGCAGCATAAGCTGCAGGGACAGCACCTGGTAGCGATAAATTCCGGTGCGAATATGAATTTTGATCGCCTGCGTTATGTGGCGGAGCGCGCCCGCATTGGTGAGCATGAAGAAGCGTTGTTTGCAGTTAATATTCCGGAGCAGCCTGGTGCGTTGAGAAATTTTTGCACTAGCATCGTCGCAGAGCGCAATATAACCGAGTTTAACTACCGTCGCTCCGATTCTCATGCGGCGTGCATATTTGTGGGGATATCCACGTTCCACACGGACGAGCGCAAGGAATTTTACCAGCAACTTTTACAGCACGACTATAAAAGTTTGGATATAACGGATAATGAACTCGCCAAAACCCATGTGCGCTACATGGTAGGGGGACGCTGCCCGCAAATTAAAGATGAATTACTCTATCGGTTTTGGTTCCCCGAACGTCCGGGTGCTTTGAGCAGATTTCTGGCCGCGCTTGGCTCTGCATGGAACATATCTCTGTTTCATTATCGTACGCAAGGTGGGTGCTTTGGTCGCGTTCTCGTAGGGCTGGAGTTGCCCGATGAGCAGAGGCATCAGGTTAATGAGGTTCTGGACCGCCTTGGCTATGTGTATATGGACGAGACCGATAATCCTGTTTATCGTTTATTTTTATAATATATTGTGGCTACGATAGTTGATTGAACGAGTATGGAATGTTATATGTTCAAATCTCGGGTTTAATTCAAACCTTCTGATCCCTGGCCAGATTAGGTAGTGTTCAAGCTCGATACTTTGTAGCGCAGGGAAAATCATCGCCGCGCGAAGTCCAATTTTAAGCAACAGAAGCAACAGGAGAAGACATATGTTTGACCGGCTTAAAGAGGATATTAAGGTTGTGTTCGACCGGGATCCGGCTGTGCGTTCTGTTCTGGAAGTTTTTATCTGTTATCCGGGTTTTCATGCGTTGCAATTCCACCGAGTGTCGCATTGGCTGTGGAAGAAAAATTTTTTTCTGTTGGCGCGGGTTCTTTCTCATTTTACCCGTCTGGTAACAGGGATAGAGATTCATCCGGGGGCTAAGATAGGACGCGGTTTTTTTATCGATCACGGTATGGGAGTTGTTATAGGTGAAACTGCCGAGATAGGGGAGAATTGCACTCTTTACCACGGAGTCACTCTGGGTGGAACCTCATGGGCTAAGGAAAAGCGGCATCCGACCCTGGGTAACAATGTTGTGGTTGGAGCCGGAGCTAAAATTCTAGGGCCGTTTTTCGTCGGTGATGGTAGTAAGATTGGCTCAAATTCGGTTGTAGTAAAGGCGGTTCCAGAAAATGCTACGGTGGTGGGAATCCCTGCGAAGGTGGTTGTAAGTGTAACCGCACACCATGAAGGAAAACGCGCTGAGCGCCTAGATCTGGAGCACGGCAATATCCCTGATGTTCAGGGACAAAACACAGCCCAACTTATGGCTAAAATGCAGACGCTGGAGCAGCGCTTGTATGAGTTGGAAAAAGAGCTGGGAAAATAGCGGATAGTGGGTTGGTAGTTTTTTGCTTCAAAAAAATAATACTAAGTTTAAGGGGTGCATTATGCGTTTTTCCAAGCGGTCGTTGTATGCAGTTCGGGCGCTGGTTCGTTTGGCAACTGAACACGAAGATCGGCCTGTATCTATCCGGGAAATCTCTGAAATTGAGGATATATCCTTGCCCTATCTGGAGCAGTTGTTCGCGTGTCTGCGGCGCAGTGAACTGGTGAATAGTGTACGCGGCCCCGGTGGCGGGTATGTGCTTTCGCGTGCTGCCGCAGATATAAGTCTGGAGCAGATAATTGAAAGTGTGGACGAAACCATTGCTCCGGCAGCATGCGCCGACAATGAATCGGTCTGTTTACGTCAATCCGAATGTTTTATGCACCCGGTCTGGAACGAACTAGGGGATAAGATCCGAGATTTTTTGGCGAATATTTCGGTAGAAGATCTTATAGCTAGAGCGAAGAAATTTAAGGAATCAGCCGCCCCGGACGGTCAATAAAAGCGTCCAGCTGGTGTGCTCGCTACCATGGAACCAGCTCTAAGGAGTGTTCCGGCAGAAACTTAATTACATGTAATACGGCCAACGCGCCGTGTGGAGGTTGTTTTGCGTCAGGTGTATCTGGATAATAATGCTACCACTCCGTTGCACGCAGAGGTTGTTGAAGCAATGCTGCCGTGTTTGCGCACTGAGTTTGGCAATCCATCGAGCATCCACTGGGCCGGACGTAAGACTAGCGCAATGCTGCAGCAGGCGCGCGCCCAAGTTGCAGATCTGCTCAATGCACAGCCCCACGAAATTATCTTTACCAGTTGTGGCTCCGAAGGGAACAATTTCGCCCTTTTAGGTAGTGCGGATGCTCTGCAGGGTAAGGGTAACCATATTATAACTTCGGCGGTAGAACATCCGGCTATTCTAGATACATGCCGTTATTTTGAAGAGCGCGGTGGACGCGTAACCTATATCCCGGTAGACAGCAACGGAGCTATAGATCCTGCAGCTATCGAAGCGGCCATTGATTCAGATACCATTCTAATCTCACTTATGTGGGCTAACAATGAAACGGGCACCGTGTTTCCAATTGAACAGGTTGTGACCATAGCCCGAAAACATCAGGTCCGGTTTCACACTGATGCGGTACAGGCATTGGGACGGTTGCCCATAGATGTCAAGCGCTGCCCGATTGATCTGTTGACTATATCGGCACATAAGATTGGCGGCCCTAAAGGGGTGGGGGCTGTCTATGTGCGTGATGGAGTTGAGATCACCCCCTGTATTCATGGGGGACATCAGGAGCGGCATCTACGCGCGGGTACGCATAATGTTGCCGGAATTGTTGGCTTTGGACGTGCCTGTATATGGGCGCAGGAACATATGAGTACTGAAGTAAAGCGTCTCTCTGCCCTGCGTGATCGCCTCGAAGAGGGGATTTGCTCCCGCTTGGAGTATGTGAGACGTAACGGAGATCGAATTAGTTGTCTGCCCAACACGTTAAATCTTACCTTCCCGTTTGTTGAAGGTGAGGGACTGCTACTCGCGTTGGATATGCTCGGCATCGCTGCTTCTTCGGGCTCTGCCTGTACTTCTGGAGTAGAGGGTTCCTCCCACGTACTGCGCGCTATGCATGCCGACGATATGACCCTTAATTCCAGTGTGCGTTTAAGCCTAGGTTTTCACAATACTGCGGAAGATGTGGAATATGTTATTCAACACCTCCCGGCTGCAGTTGAGCGACTTCTGGCCATGAGCCCTGCCTTTGATGACCTTAATAAGTACGATTGTGAAGTTATCTCATGCGAGATTGACCCCCATTCCCATTGATTCCCTACTGACCAAATGACAACATCGATACAACATCCTGGCAAGGTCCTTGTTGCCCTGAGTGGGGGAGTGGATTCCTCCGTCGCAGCAGCGTTGCTTTTGGAGCAGGGCTACTCTGTTGTCGGGGTAACGCTAAGATTTCTGCCGGGTGCACAATCCGATGAAGTTGAAATGGCTGCGCGCAAAGCTGCTGTTGAACTCGGTATCGAGCTACAGGTGTTTGACTGCAGCACCGCTTTTGAAGAGCGTATCGTACAGCCATTTTGCCGTGCTTATCTGGCTGGCTGCACCCCTAACCCCTGCGTTATTTGTAACCGTGAATTCAAGTTCGGCTATCTGCTGGCGGTGGCCGATAAGCTTGAGTGTGATTATTTAGCTACTGGGCACTACTCCCGCGTTTTGAATGCCGGAGGGCCTCTGTTGCTTGCACGCGGCTTAGATCGCCGCAAGGATCAAAGTTATTTTATGTTTTGTATTGCCGCTATGGACTTAAGCCGTTTCATCTTTCCCCTTGGCGAAATGAGTAAGGACCAAGTACGACAGGCGGCTCAGCGATTCGGACTCAGTTCTGAAAGTAATGCAGAGAGCCAGGATATCTGTTTTGTGCCGGACAATGACTACAGGCGCCTGGTGGCCGCACACGCGGATCACACAGGTAGAGGACAGTCAGAACAGACGACCTGCCGAGAGGTAATCACTCCTGGTGAAATTCTCCATGTAAACGGTACCGTACTTGCCCAACACCAGGGGATCTATGCTTACACCGTGGGGCAACGGCGCGGTTTGGGTATTGCTTGGCCAGAACCTTTGTATGTAATCCGACTGGATGCACAGCATAATCAGGTGGTTGTGGGGGAAAAAGAACACTTGCTGCAACAGCAAATTTCGGTGCGAGATGTGGTGTGGGGAGTTGATGTCCCCCGCGGAGAGGGTGTCAGGGTGCAATGCCAGATTCGATACCGCCAGCAAGGTGTGGATGCACTGGTTACGCCGACCGCCACGGGTGCTGTAGTACAATTTGACACGGCACAAAGAGGAATATCTCCTGGGCAGGCGGCAGTATTTTATCGCGACAACACGGTCCTCGGCGGCGGGTGGATCTGTTGATGCGCAAGGCAGCTATCCTTACCCTTGGGTGCAAGGCGAATCAATTTGAATCTGCTGCAATGCAGGGCCAATTAGAGAGTCTTGGATTTCAGGTTGGTGACCTTGGGCATGATTGTGAACTGGTTGTTGTTAACACCTGCACCGTTACCGGTGCTACGGATACTCAGTCGCGCAAACTGGTGCGACGCGTGCGCCGAGTTTGTCCCAATGCAAGAATTTTTGTTACCGGTTGCGCAGCGCAGATTGACCCCAGCATGTTTTCTGACTTATCGGGGGTAACGCGCGTATTCGGCAACATGGAAAAACAGCGCCTTGAACCTCTGCTTGCTTCCGATGGACCCCGAATTCAGGTCAGCAATATTGCTCAAGCTGAACACTGCCCCACACTTGAAATTAGTGGATTTGCCCATCACAGTCGGGCATTTGTCCAGATACAAACCGGATGCAACAATTTCTGCGCCTATTGTATTATCCCCTATGCCAGAGGGCGCAGTCGATCAGTTCTGCCTTCCGATGTTGTAACACAGGTCCAAACCCTTGTAGCTGCTGGTTTTGCCGAAATAGTCCTGACCGGAATTCATATCGGCCAATATGGTAAAGACCTAAGCGCTCAGGTGGACCTAGCCGGTCTGGTTGCGCTGATTCTGCAGCGAACCTCTGCAGCGAGAATTCGCCTAGGTTCAGTAGAGCCACAAGAGCTTTCCCAAGCACTTATCGATTTAATTGTTACCTCCCCGCGGGTGTGTCCGCATCTGCATATTCCCCTTCAGTCTGGCTCTGATTCGGTTCTTCAGCGCATGAAACGTACGTATACGGCAGACTTTTTCAGGGATAAAATCCTTGCTATTCGCCAGGCTCTTCCCGCAACAGGACTTGGTTTTGATGTGATAACTGGTTTCCCCGGTGAGACCACTGCAGAATTTGAGCAGACAAGGGTAATGCTTGCGACATTGCCATTCAGCTATCTGCATGTCTTCCCCTATAGTTCCAGAAGTGGAACGGATGCGGCCCAGATGACTGGGCAGGTACCGGTTGAATTACGCCGCGAGCGCGCCTCCATCCTACGCGAAATCGCGCAAGAGAAAACTGATGCTTTTACGCGAGAATTTATCGGTAAGGAGATTGAGGTGGTGTTTCACGCGCGAGAGGTTGCAGATGCTGGTGGTAACACGCGCTGGCGTGGAGTCAGTGGAGAATATCTAGAGGTTGAATGCGTGGGCAAGGACAGTCCGGGCAGGCATCTACGCCGGGTTCAGGTACAAGATGCTGTTGCAGGGTGTGCGTTGGGAATCACGCTATGAATGGGAAAATGTTTTTGCGGTTCTTTTCCGCCCTTGCGGTAAAAAAATGCCCCGGGCTAAGGAGGAGGAAAGCGCCGGGGCGTAACGGGACAGATGGTGGACTCTAGTCCGTCCAGTATTTATGCACTTGCATTTATTGTGCCGCATTTCTGGTATTGCCTTTGAACAGCGTGTTTTGTATCCACTTATCCGTATAATCTACTCCCACAGACATATGTAGGCAGATACATAAATTAACCCATCTGAATCTACGTTCTAAATGCGTAACAGTTGCGCATTCACTACGTCATAGCACCATTGCTTTTACTTTTCTTTGGCTATTTGCCGTAATTATGGTTGTTCAAACCGTAGTGCTCGATAAGGTAAAAAGTTGTTTTGAGCAAGAATGTTTCAAATATCTCTCCTGTTTTATTTAATATTTTCTTAACCGATATGGAGCAAATCACGCATTGACATCTAATATAGGTGGATGGTAGAACAACATTCTATTGTTGTATAGTTGGAGAGAAATCATGGTGAAGACACTGATTGGCAAGAAGCTTAAAAATGCACGCCTTAAAAATGAGATGACCATTGAGACGTTAGCGCATAAATCCGTGGTGTCATCTAATATGATCTCACGCATAGAACGCGGCCTAACAACTCCTTCGGTCGAAATCTTGATGAAACTGGCCGAAGTGTTTGGCATGAGCATCAGCTATTTTGTTGAAGAAGCGGAAAAGGGTTCTACGGTGATTTACACTCGGGCGGGTGAGGGAGAGCCTATATTCTTTTTTCAGGACAAGCATTATATAGTCAGTTTAACCCAAGGTCTGCGTGACCCAGGCTTCAAGGTTTTTTATGACACCGTTCAGGCAGGTTGCAGCAGTGGTGAGGTCGACATGGTGCATAATGGTGAAGAATTCGCTTTGATAGTTGAAGGCTGTATGACCTTTGTTGTGGAGGGGGAAACGTACAGACTTAACAAAGGCGATTCAATCTGTTTCAAAGCAAATCTGCCCCACCGCTGGGAAAACCCTGAAAGTGTGGAAGCTACTATATTGTGGGTGGTTTCGCCAGCTCCAGTTATAGCCCAGCCGAGAGTGTGAATCCGGGGAGAAAGTCAATGAAGTTACGTAAAATAATCGGGAAAAAACTCAAAGCTATTCGTTTGTCAAACAACCTCACCATTCAAGATCTGGCGCATGATTCTGAAGTTTCATCAAATATGATTTCTAGGATAGAACGGGGTTTAACTACCCCTTCCGTCGAGATTTTAATGAAACTCGCCACCGTCTTTCAAAAGAGCATCGACTACTTTGTAGAAGAAGTTAAAACGACAAACGAAGTGGTGTTTACTTCTGAGGGACATCGGAAGACAACGATATATGAAAACAATGCCAATATGCTTACCGAGTCTTTTACGGGAGGGTTGCGTGATCCGCAATTCACTTCGTTTTACTGCACAATTCCACCTGGTGGCAAAAGTGGCGCCGAGAGTATGTATCATCCAGGAGATGAACTTATTTACCTCCTTGCAGGGCGTTTGCAGGTAGAAATTGGTACCAACGTTTACATACTCACTGGCGGCGACTGCATTTCTTTCAAATCACATTTGCCGCATAAATGGGTAAATACCGGAGATGGAGAAGCTAGGGTTATCTGGACTCTCTCCCCTTTTACCGTTATATAAGAAGCAGTGTGCATATGTTTGTGTTACGGTGAAGTTGATTTGCTCACATGTTGTTGACACTGGATAGCGATCCTGTATTTTAAATAGTTGAAAGAGTGTGGGTGCGTTTATAGTTTTATCTTATTTCTGTGTGAACATAAGATTGTGTAGGTCAGGAGGGGAAGATGAATAAATCGGAACTTATTGAAGCCTTGTCTTTGGAGAAGGATCTAACACACAAACGTGCGGAGCACATAGTCAATCTTATTTTCAATTCCATGACAGAGGAACTGAGTAATGATGGCAGAATAGAAATTCGTGGTTTTGGCAGTTTTGTGGTTAAAGAATATAAGGCGTACACCGGTCGGAACCCCAAAACTGGTGAAACTATCCAAGTAAAAGATAAAAAGCTACCTTTTTTCAAGGTTGGCAAAGAGTTGCGCGAAAGAGTAGATAACTGAGCAATACTATGGATATATAGTCTGTTAAGCTAAGATAAAAAAAGCCGTGTTGTTAAAACGCGGCTTTTTTTATGCGTTTTTGTGTAAAATGTAGTGGTTTTTTAATGACGTCTTAACTATTATGTTCATTGATTACTAGGTAAATAATTAGTAGACGGTTTAAGGATTCAAATACAACAGGGTTTGAACATGTGTGTAGGATTGAGTCGAGATATCTGTGAATCTTCGGACAGTGTTGCATAGATTTTCAGGACTGAAATTAGCATAACTTAAAATCTAACGTGTCCATGTTTTTGATTTGTATGACGGGAGTTATTTTATGGCAAAGATATTGGTGGCAGATGACAGTAAAACGGAACTGGCATTTTTGCTGGAAATCCTGAAAAACACTGGACACACGGTGGTAGCGGTTGTCGATGGGGTTCAGGCAGAAGAGAAAGCTAGATCAGAACCATTTGATCTCATTATTCTTGATGTGATTATGCCGAATAAAAATGGTTTTCAAGTTTGTCGCTCATTAAAACGCGACCCGGAACTCAAGAATATTCCCATTGTGTTGACCACCTCAAAATCTGGTGAAAGTGATAAGTTCTGGGGTAAAAAGCAGGGAGCTGACGAATACATTGTCAAACCATATGAGCCGGTAGATATTTTGCTCGCGGTTAAAAAATATGTTGGAGGTGCGTAGTGGACCTTGCGGCAGCGTTTCAGAAATACGCACAGAACGAAAACGGTCAGCTTGTTCTGCAATTTTCTGGGACAGAACATCTGTGCAAGATAAGCATTGAAGATGGTGAAGCTGTAGACATCAGGCTTGGTCGTTTCGATGTTGATGAGATCATCGAATTCATCTCATCCCACGAAATTGTCGAAGTCAGTTTTATAAAAGGCTTCGTTTCGAAGAAAAAGCTGGCTGTACCCATCACAGATCGCTTGTTAAATTTGGGTACTAATAAACCTTCCGAGGATATTCAGATTGTACGTAAGACATCATCCGGTGGTGAGCAAATATCTGCTGAAAAGGTAAATGAGGTGATCAACGGGTATGTGGATATCGTTGGGCCGCTTGGCGTTGTCATGCTTGAAAACATTCTTAAAAAAATCGTTTACACCAAAAATTCACCTATGCCGGTCGATGACTATACCTTCATGGTAGAGAAATTGGCTGCTGATGTGCCGGAGAGCATGCGTGTAGAATTTCTGGAATCGACTAAATAGATAGGTCGTTTTGCCAGGGCGGTGTAATTTGTTGTTGAGGAGCTGTAAATGTTAAAAAACTTATCGATTAGAAAACGAATAATTGTAATGTTAGCGCTTGTTTATGTAGTTTCAATAGCCGTTGCGGTGACGGGCGGTGGCTATGTCTTGCTTAAAGATGTGGAAAGAGAAGCGCAGGAGAAAACGGATTTGTTCTCCGCAGTTATGTCTAGTTCTGCCAAATACCTACACAATGTCATTCGCCCCAAGGCTGAGAAGCTTGTTCCGGCGGATGCATATTTCCCCGAAAGTGGTGTAGGTGTTTTGATGCTGACGGAGACCGCACGCTATATTCAGGATATATACCCCGAATATATCTTTCGTTACGCGTCACCTAACCCTCTGAACCAAGAGAGTCTGTCAAATCAGTTCGAAGACGGAATCATCGAACAGATGGAAGCGGGTGAGGTTGACGAATGGCGCGGGTTTACCGAGCGTGCCGGAACCAGTTTCTATGCAGTTGCCAAACCTTTGATTGCAGGGTCGGACTGCATAAGTTGTCATGACGTCCCGGAAGTTGCACACCCGGAACAGGTGGAGCAATATGGCACCAGGTCTGGGTACGGATATTTGGAAGGTGACGTTGTTGGGGCACGTTTTATTTATGTACCGGTTGAGATGGTCAAGGTTCAGGCGTATCAGCGTATCTTGTACTTCTCTATTGGTTTCAGTATTTTCTTTTTGCTTGTACTGTTTGCGGTGGACAGGTTCATCGTCACCAGTATCGTAAGACCAATTGAACACATCGTCTCCGTAGCTGAAAAAATAAGCCGAGGTAACCTTGATGCTGAATTTGACATAAAATCCAAGGACGAAATTCGCACTCTGGCGGATGCCTTTGAACGTATGAAGGTATCAATGTCGAAAGCAATGGATATATTGCGTCAATAATTTTCTGTTCAATAGCTTAATGGAGTCACCGATATGGTTGAAGGTAAAAATACAGTCCTTATTGTTGATGATTCACCTACGGTAAGGCGTCTTGTTGAATTAGTCTTAAGCCAGAACGGTTTTGATGTAATTGCGGCAGAAGACGGTGAATCTGGGCTTGAAATGGCGCGGCAACACCACCCTAGGATAATCCTGGTGGATTTTGTTATGCCACGTATGAACGGACATATGTTCTGCAAAGCACTGCGTGAAGATGAAAACCTGCGCGATGTCCCAGTCATCTTAGTTTCGTCCAAAAGTGAGGTAGTAGGCCAAGCCTTTGAAGAGAGCTTCGGCATTATGCATTACTTTACCAAGCCGTTCGAGCCAGATGCTCTTGTCGCCAAGATTAACGAAGTGTTGCGCAAATATGATGAAACAGAGCGTGATGCAGAAGCGACGATCTCGAAACTTGATAGTGAACTTGCAGCTAAAGATGCAGGTGCAACAGGTAATACCCAATTGAAAACATTTGGGGATGAAAACTTTTTGGATCTTATAAATGAAAAAATAGACAAGGTGTTCCGTGCCTATTTCCAAAAAGATTTTCCAGTTCTTATGAAAAATGTTCTGGGAAATACCCTTAAAGATGCTGGGTTGGTCAAGCACCAGACTCCTGTCTTGTCCGGTGACTTGAAGGATATGGCTTTAGCTGAAATACTCACTTTTTGCGCCAATACGCGCCAGAATGGGCGGCTGTCGGTGTTCTCTGATGATACTTTTGCGGAAATTTTTATAGATAACGGTTGCTTGGTATTTGCCACGGTAAGCCAGAAGGGAACACACACATTCCTGATTGACCTGATACGTGATGATAACCGATTAAGCTGTGATGAAAAAATGTTCCAAGAGGTGATTCGGGAATCAAGGGAAAATGGTGTACCTATTGGGCGCGCATTGGTTATGCGAAATATTATCACTGAAAATGACTTGATGTTCTATTTGCGTGAACATGCCCAAGATGCAGTGAATAAAGCAATGGCTGTGCCTCAGGGCAGCTTTTTCCTGGAAAAAGACGAGCTTCCCTATAACCTTACCGATATCTCATTCAGAGTGCCTATGCCTGAAGCACTGCTCATAGGGGCGCGACTGCTGCCAGCTGCAGCCACCTTTAATGACGGTGGATTGCGTGTACAGCGCCTGCCAGTCTGTGCTGAACTGATGCAGAGCGGCTTGTTACAAGACGACGAAGCTGATTTAGTTGCCAAGTTGGATGGTAGAACCATAACTGAGCTGCTTGCAACAAGCACGTTGGAAGGCACTAAAGTAAGACAGATAGTGTCCACGCTGTACATGGCTGGAGCCGTGTCGGTCAGTTAAGTTTAGCCCGGACATGTTTTGAATTTGTGTTGGCGCCATAAGTAGCCGGGTTCTTAATTGTATTTGTCGCTTGGCTGCGAGCTAATTTGGCCCGGTAGATTTTGCACAATATACTTGAATTTAAAGGGATCGGTATGAGCGATATTCAGGAGACGTTGCTCCCTGTTTTTATCGAAGAGACAGAATTGGCCCTAGAGGAAATTGCGGCATTTATTCAAGCATACCGCGATGGGACTGAAACTGAGGAGATCTTTGAGCTTGCGCGTCGCGCAGCTCATACCGTGAAGGGGACAGCTGCACTCGTAAAACGTTTTCAGACCAGCAATCTGGCCCACCTTCTTGAACAACACCTTGATGCGGGACAGGACTCCGACGCCGCCGATATAGAGAAAGTAACATCCTGGTACACAGAATTATGTAGTTATCTGACCTTGGCCAAAGAAGGTGTTGAGGAAGATGCTTTTGAAACTGCTGCCGATTCTGCCGCTGGACTTGGCTCACTTTTGGCGGAAGCTGATCAGGATATCATTAATGATTTTGCCCTTCCTTTTATGCTCAAGCTTCATCAGGCAGATGAGGAACATCAAGAGGTGCTCCGTCCCTTATGCTGCCGTTTTTTTGTTGGAGGTAGACAGTATTTTATAAGCATTAAAGAGGTGCTTGAAATATATCAATACGAGTCCATCACATATTTACCGTTTGCTCCTACATTTGTTGTTGGGTTGCTTAATATTCGCGGAGTTGTGGTGCCGATAGTTAATCTTGCGGTTGTTGGTAACAATAGTTCTATAGATACGACCACAACGTACGCAGTCGTTGCAACAAGCCCTAAAGGGGATGTTGCATTTATATCCGACACCATCCCGCAGTTGAGCATGAAAACCGCCGGTCATCATATTGAAGTGGCGTCATTTATTCTGGAAAACAAGGTGCAGGCATAACATGGATCAGCTTGGTTCAGCGAAAGAATTCTTTTTTGATGAAGCTACAGAGCATCTAGCCTTTTTAGAATCCGGCTTGCTTCAGATAGAAATCCAGATTGAAAATGACGAACAGGCGCGTCCTACCGACGAGTTGATTGATAGCCTTTTCCGCTCTGCGCATACGCTCAAGGGGGCATCGGCACTGCTTAGATTTCAAGAGATTTGCGATATTGCACACGAGTTTGAAGAGTTGCTCGAGCAAATAAAGCTAGGAGCCAAAACTATAGGTAGCAATACTATTGATGCAATGCTTGTTGGTATTGACGCAATGCGGGCATTGCTGCACGCAGTTGAAAAGCCTGAGTATCAGCAAATCGCCAGTGAGGTGGTACAAAGCTTCAATAAGGTTTTTACCCAAGCCCTCAAGGGTACGGAATCATCGGGTGTGCTGGCAAAACAGCTTGAAGTGGGAACCCCAGGTTTCGAAGCAAGTAGTTTTGATATCAGTAGCACCGTAAAGGTTGATATCGCCCAGATTGATAAAATGATGAATATTCTGGGAGAGTTAACGGTCAATAAAAGCCATATACTCGACCAGGTGAGTCATGCCGAGGGTATGAAAGAAGAGATAGATTTCGCTCGTGAACGGCTCCTGCGGGAGGTGCGGCTATTTTCCGAACGACATGAGTACTCAATTGCATCTGATAATACTGCCGATGTACCAAAACAAGGCGAATTGGCGGTAGCAGATTTTGATGAACTAGAATTTGATCGTTATGATGAGCTCAATCTTTTCTCTCGTAAACTGCAAGAGATCAGCAATGACATCAACGAAGGTTTGGCCGAAATACACACCTTCCTGAACAGTCTAAGTCTTGATGTTGATGAGATGGATCGCATGACCGCAGATATGAAAGAGAAAATATCTGCCATCCGGACACTTCCTGTCGAACATCTCTATCGTAGATTCAAGCGTACATTCCGTAACCTGTTCCGGGTACAGGACAATATTTCAGCGGAACTTGAGTTTAATGGGGGAGATACTCTCATCGGGCGTACCGTGATTGAGGGACTTTTTGACCCTATGGTTCACTTGCTGCGCAATTCTCTAGCCCACGGGATTGAACCCAGGGAAGAACGGCTGGCAGCAGGGAAACCTCCAGAAGGCACGGTTACAATCTCGACTGTCAGGCGCGGGAATTCCGCAGTTATTACTGTATCTGATGACGGGCGCGGCATCCAGATTGATAAAGTGCGAGACAAGGCTGTGGCCTTAGGGTGGCTTGAGCCTGATTTAGATATTGAGCAGCGGGCATTGATCGATATGATCTTCAGGCCCGGCTTCAGTACGCAAGTGGATGCCGATGAGCTCTCCGGGCGTGGGGTAGGGATGGATGTTGTCCTCGACAGGATTTCCGCACTTAATGGCACGATTGATGTCGTATCCGAGGAGGGAAAAGGAACTAGCTTTGTGCTGCAGATACCCTTGTCGCTCATAATCGTCAACGTGGTTCAGTTTCGCCTTGGGCATCATTTGTATGTAATCCCCACAACTCTGGTCGAGGAAATACAAGGGTTGCGGGATCTGGACATAGTCGATGAACATGTAGTAAGGCATGGAGAGCGCTACCGAATTCTCAATCTAAATACAATTTTTTCCATCTCTGAAATCGACGGCGCTCGCAGGTGTATTCTGTTTGTTAAAACAATGGGATCCAGAATTGGTTTATCAGTTGAAGAGGTCCTGACTCAGGAAGATACGGTTATTCGTTCATTTGGGACCCTGCTTGATTCCATGCGGTGTTTTTCAGGAACCAGCGTGTCAGGTGGTGGCGATATTCGTCTGGTTATTAACCCAGCGCGCTTGGTAGATGTAATCGGAGACATTGTCCACCATACCTCGGCAAGTCAGAAGGCTGCAATTACCGACGTGCAGCGAAGATTTAGGGTCCTAGTGGTTGACGATTCGCTCAGTGTACGCAAGTACGCAAGCCTTATTCTCGAAGGGAACGGGATTGAAGTTTTGACTGCAGTCAACGGACAGGAAGCACTAAATCTTCTAGAGACAGAGAGTGTTGACTTTATTCTTACCGACCTGGAAATGCCGGTGATGCACGGGTATGAATTATTGGCCGAGCTAAAGCGGCGCGAATCACTCGCGGCTGTTCCGGTAGTGGTTATTACATCTAGGGCAGGCAATCAACACAGAGAAAAGGCACTGAGTATGGGTGCCTGTGATTATCTAGTAAAACCATTTGATGAAGAGTCATTACTTAGTAAGTTGCGTGAATTTGCGTTGCATGCCATTTAAATTTTGTTTGTAGTCATTATATAGAGGCCTCCAGAAAAATTCTGCTGGGAAATGTCTTGCTGGACAAAAACCTGCTGGGGAATGTTCAAAGGGAGAAAGTTCAACTATGTCTGATAACGTACGTAAAATATCCAGTGTCAAAATGATAACGACACGCACCCTGCTCTCTTTGGGAGCGTTGATTGTGTTGCTGCTTTTCCTCAATATGGCTACCTATCACATGCTCTCTTACTCCGGGCATCAGAGCGCTATTTCTGCAATGGAGCGGATGCAAACTCTAGATGGTCTGCTCATTTCCATGTCAGATCTGCAAGTTTTAGAGGGGGAGTTGGTTGTATCTACCCGCCAAAACAATGCCTCTGAAGCTGGGAAAAAAGCAACACAATTAAAAGAAACGTTGCTGCATGTGGGCTCAGAGCTAGACCAGTTGCGCAAGGTAGTTGCGTCGAATAGTGGAGGAGCTGAAGCTACCTGGGTAGATAAGCTTTTATTCTATTTAAAGATTCGAGTGCCGGATTTCACTGCCTATCAATCTTTAAAAACCCTTGATGTTTTGGATGACGTGTACGCTAGTATTGCAAAACGATTGAGACTGGTTACGGATAAAATGGTGATAGGGAATAACTTATTCTCAATTACTGCACAGTATGCAGAGTATAAACAGGACGTGCGTGAGTTTAACCAGAATATCAACACCCTCAGAAGCAATTTCAAACAAGAGGTAAGCTTGCAGCGTTCAGCATCAAGTCAGAATGTTGTTTACTACTTTGTATTAGGAGCCATAGCCGTTCTGTTTATTTTGATAGTGGTGACAATATCGCTGCGGAATAGGCGCCTGCTCGGATCTGTTCGGTTTTTGAATCATATTGTAAACCGCATAGGTGAAGGGGACTTTAGTGACATAACGCTCAAACCTAGCGACGAAATTGGCGCAGTCGCACTGTTGCTCAACGAGACTGTCGGACAATATAAAGAAGCTATTTTAGCTGATGCGGATCGCGAGACCGCCCAGGCGAGCTTGATCGGATTTCTAGATGTCGTAAGTGAAGCAGCAGAAGGTGACCTTACCCTCAAGGCTCCAGTTACGGCTGACGCCTTTGGATCTGTTGCGGACGCCTACAACCTGATGGTTGAGAGTTTGGCGGATCTGCTCAAAGAAACGAAGAGAAGCGCTGACGATGTGGGTATTCAGTCGAAGTATCTCATGCAGATATTCGAGGACCTTGAAACTGGGGCACAGGCGCAGAGTACCCAGATAGAGAAGGTTACCAAAGCGGTTGAAAAATCTGAAGCTGCAGCACAAGAAATTACCGAAAAGGCAGCATTGGCGCAGGAGGTTTCAACCCAGGTTGACCTAGTTACAGCAAAAGGGCAGGACCTGGTTAACGACAACATTGACGGCATGCAGTTAATTCGTATCACAGTGCAAGTTATCAACAAGAAGATGAAAAACCTGTCAGAGCGACTACTTGAAATTGGCTCCATATCGAAGTTGATCTCGGATATTGCCACACGGACTACGATCCTCGCGATGAACGCCTCTATCGAGGCCTCACGAGCTGGAGAGCAGGGGCGTGGGTTTCTGGTCATCTCGGATGAAATTAAACGCCTGGCGGACAAGTCAGCAGAAGCGACAAAACAGATAAATGGAGTCATAAAGTCAATTCAAACCGATGCCGGTGAAGTTACCGCTTCGCTTGAAGAAGAGACCAAGACCGTTGAGATTCAGACTCGGTTGGCTCAAGATACCGGAGATGCGTTCAATTCTATCAAAGATGCAATTGATAAGTCGAAAAGTGTGGTCACCGAAATTACAGAACTTTCTAAGGCTCAGTTAGAAATGACAAAAAATGTCGATGAAGCTATGCTTAGAGTAGTTGAGATTTCACAAATTGCCCAGCGCCACGTTGAGGATTCTTCTAAAATAACTACGGGCCTCAACCGTCAGTCTTCAGAGCTACTTTTATCCGTAGATACATTTCGTTTGCCCGAGGACGAGTAGTTCTATTCGCTTCTAGGCAGGGAGTATGAACATGAAAAAAACGTTTTTAAGTTTCATGGGTTTGGTTATGTTGAGTATCTTTAGTTCTAGTTTGTGTGTTGCGGCCGATTGGCGTGCAGGGAAGGATACTTACCGTACCGTGTGCAGCAGCTGTCATAAGACACGTGGTGAAGCAGGGCGACTTCCCCTCGACAGCAAAACTCGCGCTGAATGGACAGCTTTCTTGGCACAAGAACCCACTTCCATCCATCAAAATGCGTGGAAAAAATTGGATAGAGATGACATAGTTAGTCTTGAGCTCTATTTCAAGAAACATGCTAAGGATGTAAAAGAATTACGCGGGTGTGGCTAGAAATGCTTTAGGTTCTCAATCGGGGTGCTAACTCTGAGCGTCCCGATTGAGAATGATCAGAGCAGCAAATACTTACTATTGCGACATCATGCACCAGCAAGTAGAGAAAGACTTACCTCCTCTACTTGGGGCAAAACCATGGAATGACTATTCAATATATTCGCTTTTACTTAGTAGTGGTTGCACAATCTAGCAGTGATGCAAGAGGCAACTAGCTAGGGGAGGATCACGTACAATAAGCAGCGGCTATATGATTAGCTTTTTTTGGAGGGGGTGATGTTCGCAGAAGACCGAGTAAATGACCTGGGGAACCTTACACTAAATCGCCTATTTGACTGGGAGACTTACAATATCACCTTAAGGTTTTTGAATAATCATCCATTTCAACGGTGAGCACTTAAAGCTGCTTTAAACCGTAGAAACATTTTGTGTGCCCAAGGACGAGTAGTTCTTATTCGCTAAGCGACAGGGAGTGTAGATATGAAGAAGATGTACGTAAATTTACTGTGTATGATTGTGTTGAGTGTTTTTTGTTCTGATATGTGTTTAGCGGCCGATTGGCGTGATGGGAAAGAGTCCTTCCGTACCGTGTGCAGCAGCTGTCATAAGACACGCGGTGAGGCTGAGCGTCTTGCCCTTAACAGTAGAACTCGTGCCGAGTGGACGGAGTTCTTTGCCCAAACACCTACGCCAGTTCATCAAAATACGTGGAATAAGCTGAATAAAAACGACATTAGTGGTCTGGAGCAATATTTCAGAAAGTATGCAAAAGATGTTAAAGCATTAATGGGGTGAGGCTAGAGATATCTCATAGTTTATGAGATAAGGGAAGGCTTAATCGATAAGCTAAGTGGCTTGGGCCGGAATAGCGTTTCAGCAGTGAAACACTTCCCCGGCTCGAGCTTTTTTATTCAGTTGCGCTGATGTCTGCTTCAACAACGAAGCGCTTTATTTTTCGTGTAGTGGTTTTGGGGAACTCATCATCGCGAACGGTGAACTTCTTGACCTTTTTGTAGTCTGCCAACTCCTTACCGATCCTGAGAACTTCTCGACGTAAGAGGGACTCTATCTGCGCTTGGTCCATCGGATAGGCGTTGGTTTCCTGTGCGTAGTTGTCTATGGCATCCTGATCAGGATAGATCTGCGCGTGTACTTCCTCTAGCGCTTGGCCGACTTTGTGGCCGTATACCATCACTTCACTGATGAACGGACTGCCCAGAAGTTCGTTCTCTATCTCTTCAGGGTAGACGTTTTTCCCGTTAGGGGTGACGATCAGGTTCTTTACTCTGCCGCTGATAGTGATAAACCCTGCAGAATCTACCTTCCCCATGTCCCCGGTATGATACCACCCGTCTATAAGTACTTTTTTAGTCGCCTCGTCGTTGTTGAGATAGCCCTGCATTACATTGGGACCTCTGCAGATTATTTCACCCACTCCTTCCTCATTTGGGTCTTTTATGTGAATTTCGACGGACGGAAGAGGGTGTCCGACGCTGCCAACTCTGGTGCATCCTGGTTGTTCCGCGGTGATTACCGGGGCAGTTTCTGTGATACCGTAACCTTGATATATCTGAATTCCGAATTGCTTGAACTCTCGCACCAGGTGCGGATCCAGTGCAGCTCCACCACTTACAAAAACAGTCCCACTTCCGAGACTATCACGTATTTTTTTGCGTACTAAGGATCGGGCAAGAGGCAGGTTGTAGAGGGTTTTGTTCATCCTGCTGGTGTTGATACCTTTTTTTATCCGTTCAAGGAATATTCTGTATACTGCGGGGACTCCCAACAAAAATGTCGGTTGCACTTCGCTGAGGTTTTCTCCCAGCTTTTTTAGGGACTGGGCAAAGGATACAGTTCCGCCTAGGGTGAGTGGGAGAAGTACCCCGCAAACCTGTTCGAAAACATGATTTATAGGGAGAAAGGAGAGGGTGTGAATATCAGTGTTGAGCTGAAAATGAGGAATAAGATCTTTGATGTTAGCGGTGATGTTGCCATGACTGAGGATAGCCCCCTTCGAACGCCCGGTAGTTCCAGAAGTATATAATATTATGGCGGTATCGCTGCTATGTAGTTGAACCGGATTTCCCGCCTCCTTACCGATAAACTGACTGAAATTTAACAACACACCTTTTTTTAAAGCATCCTCACGCAGTTTAGCATGTGGAGAAAATAGGTCGTGTTTGTCTTCTGTAGCGGGCGTTTTCGTCTTTGTTGCAGAGGAGGAGGTTAGTAATCGGTGGGCGTTGCTCGCCACTTTTTCAAGTCTTTCAGCTTTTTCTCGCGGGATCTGTAGCTCATTTATAAGTGTGTGCCACTCGTTCACAAGATCACCAATCAGGCTGAAAGCTTCTATGTACGCGTTGAACTCATTACCAGAAGAATTCATTACAATGATATGCTTCAGTTCCGGCAGCTTCGTCTTTAACTCAAGGAGCATCTCAACATATTCAGTGGTGGTAAAAATTGCGCTGATAGAAGCATCACTGAGAATGTGGCGTACTTCGTTGAGTTTTAGATCTTTGTCTACGGGGATGGCAATACACCTGTTTTTCATGATCCCAAGATAACTTGTAACCCAGCGCACGGAAGACGGGCCAAGTAGGGCAATGTGTGCCTTTTCTTCAATGTCCAGGTGCTGCAATCCGGCTGCTATAAGGTCGGATTCGAGCCATAGGTCTGCGTAGCTGGTGCTTACCCATGTGTTACTGACCTTTTCGCGTAACGCGGTCTTGTTGGGGGATTTAATGCAACTACTGTGCAATAGTTCTATTATAGTGTTCATATTGGTACTCACGCCGTGCTCCAGAGTTATTGATGCTGACTGAATTGGAATGATATTTGTTGGATTTTGCAGCTGCTCAGGTTCGGTTCCTCAGTTCTGTCGCTGTTCCGTTTAGCTGGAGTTATTCATATATTAAAGTGACGCCAGGGTAAAGTTTTATTGCTCCAACTGGCATGTTTCGCTCCAATTAGGCGCTTGACAGGACAATTTGAAACGCGTATAAGTCCACGGAGTTATGCAAGGTTGTACTGATTAACTGATTGCAGGCACGTAGCTCAGTGGGAGAGCACTACCTTGACACGGTAGGGGTCGGCGGTTCAATCCCGCCCGTGCCTACCAGATTTTTATGCATTCAGTTGAAATTTGTTAATGCCGCTGGCTTCAACCTGGATACACAACAGTTTGCTTTTTTACTGGTGTGTTTGGGCAGGGTGTATTTGCCAGTGTAGCATCTAAAAGCAGATAAAAGGCATCCAATAGTGGTGCCTTTTTGCGTATAGGATCAACTTGCCCTGCCTGGGCAGATCCGAACTCGGAGGGAATCTATGGCGCAGATAAAGATCCAACTACCCGATGGTTCATCTAATACTCGCGATGCGGGAATTACTCCTTTTGGTATCGCCCGCTCTATAAGCGAAGGTCTGGCTCGTCAAGCGGTTGCGGCTAGGGTTAACGGCACGCTTGTAGATCTGCATCATGCCCTTGAGCATGATGCCAGCGTGGAAATCATAACCCTTGATAGCCCCGCTGGGCTTGAAGTTTACCGTCATACAACTGCACACTTAATGGCACATGCAGTCAAAGATATTTACAAAGACAAGGTTCAGGTTACGATTGGTCCGGCCATCCAAAACGGGTTTTACTATGATTTTTATTCTCCGGATCACACTTTTGTGCCGGAGGATTTTATCGCCATTGAGGCGCGTATGCTGGAACTGGCGCAGCAGGATTTGCCGGTGCAGCGTAGCGAAGTTTCACGCCAAGAAGCGATCGCATTGTTCCAGTCGATGGGGGAAAGCTTCAAGGTTGAGCTCATCGAAGACTTGGAGCAGGATACCGTATCTCTATATCGCCAAGGTGACTTTGTGGACTTGTGCCGTGGGCCTCATCTGCCCTCTACCGCAAAAATCAAAGCATTCAAGCTTACAAGTGTTGCCGGAGCCTATTGGCGCGGGGACGAGAAGCGTCCCATGTTGCAGCGTATTTATGCCACGGCTTTTCCGGACAAAAAACAGCTTAAAAAATATCTTCTCCATTTAGAAGAGGCGCGTAAACGCGACCATAGGAAGTTGGGTAAAGAACTAGATTTGTTTTCATTCAGTGAAGAAGCTGGAGCGGGTCTGGTTATCTGGCATCCTCGCGGAGCCATGCTGCGTACTGTTATCGAGGATTTTGAGCGCAAGGAACACATCCGTCGCGGCTACGACCTTGTGCAGGGTCCGCAGATATTGCGTACCGACCTGTGGAAGCTCTCGGGGCACTTTGATAATTACAGCGAAAACATGTATTTTACCGACGTTGAAGGGCAAGGGTTTGGCATTAAGCCGATGAACTGTCTTGCGCATATGCTGATTTTTAAAAGCAGGATGCGCTCATATCGTGACTTGCCCCAGCGCTATTTTGAACTTGGGACCGTCCATCGTCACGAAAAGTCTGGCGTGTTGCACGGTTTGACCAGAGTGCGCGGATTTACGCAGGATGACGCACATATTTTGTGTACCCCTGAGCAACTCGACAGTGAAATCAAAGCGGTTCTGAAATTCGTTCAAGATGTTATGCATATTTTCGGCTTTGAGTATGAGATGGAAATTTCTACCCGGCCTGAAAAATCTATTGGCACAGATGCTGATTGGGAACGCGCCACCAAGGCTTTGATGAGTGCATTGGAAGATACTGGACTTGCCTTTGAAATCAATGAAGGTGATGGCGCTTTTTATGGCCCCAAGATCGACGTGAAACTCAAGGACGCGCTTGACAGGCATTGGCAGTGTGCTACAATCCAGTGCGATTTTACCCTGCCAGAGCGTTTCGACCTGCATTACGTGGGTAGTGATGGAGAAAAGCATCGCCCAGTGATGATCCACCGGGTAATTCTTGGTTCGGTGGAGCGATTTATTGGGATCCTGATCGAGCACTTCGCCGGTAATTTCCCGTTGTGGATTGCGCCAGTACAAGCCATAGTGATCAATGTAACGGATAATCAACAAGATTATACGCTAGATGTGGCTCAGCGCTTGCGGGATGCTGGGGTACGCGTGGAAAAAGATGTGCGCAACGAAAAGCTGGGTTTTAAAATCCGCGAAGCACAACTGCAAAAAATACCGTATATGCTTGTTATTGGCGATAAGGAAATGGAGAGCAACACGGTTACGCCAAGGTTCAGAAATGGTGATAACCTTGCCCCCATGTCCGTTGAAGATTTTAGCGCCTATGTAATGCAGGAATGTCGTAAATATCATTAGGAGGTGTCACCATAGCTAAGCAAGAGACAAACATCAATCGTGAGATCCGGGCAAGTGAGGTGCGCGTAGTTGATCCTGAAGGAGAGCAGCTCGGGGTTATGCCTCTAGCTCAAGCACTGGAAGCAGCAGCTGAGAGCGGCCTAGATCTGGTTGAAGTATCGCCGCAGGCCAGTCCCCCAGTGTGCCGTATCATGGACTACGGTAAATTCAGATATCAACAGCAGAAGCGCTCAGCCGAAGCCAAGAAAAAAACTGCCAGAGTAGAGCTCAAGGAAGTTAAGCTCCGCCCAAAGACCGAGATCCATGATTTTAATGTCAAGGTCAAAAATGCGCGGCGTTTTCTGGAGACCGGTAACAAGGTTAAGGTCACTATTATGTTCCGGGGTCGCGAAGTCACTCATCCGCAGTTCGGACGGGATTTGTTGCAACGCGTAGCTGAGGCGTCAAGTGATGTTGGAGTAGTTGAGTCATTTCCCAGCATGCGCGGACGTTTTATGCATATGGTTATGGCACCCAAAAAATAACCGACTATCTGCCCTGCTTGATTAAGAGAGTTGCCTGAGGGCTTGTCCCAAGGCAATACCGCTCTGGCAAATGTGGAAACAACAGGCTTTTTGAAGCCTCTATTTATATTTAAGGAGAATCTAATGCCTAAGATTAAAACAAACCGTGGCGCTGCCAAGCGTTTCAAGAGAACTGGAACAGGTAAAATCGCCCGTAGTAAAGCATTTACCAGCCATATCCTGACTAAGAAGACCACAAAGCGTAAGCGTGATCTTCGTCAAGGAACTCTGGTTCATGCGGCTGACCATAAAAACATCTGTAATCTGATTCCTTATCTATAACAAGAATTATCTTCAAGTGTTACCTGAACATCATTAGATGCTCATATGTTCGGCTTTAAGACCGTGAACTGCGGGGATTTGTCTCCCCCTTCAGATCCGGCTGCGACCCAAGTCGCATTTTTTTCATTCTTTAGAATATCAGGAGTAGCGAAATGCCGAGAGTAAAAAGAGGATTCAAAGCGAGACGTCGTCGTAATAAAGTTCTTACGCTGGCTAAAGGTTACCGTGGCGCGCGGGGTAAATTGTTTCGCAGTGCGACGGAAGCTGTTGATCGGGGTTTGAACTACGCTTATCGCGACCGTAGGAACAAAAAACGTGATTTCCGCGCCCTGTGGATTGCACGTATCAATGCGGCGGCACGTATAGATGGACTGAGCTACAGTAAGTTGGTGCATGGCCTCAAGTTGGCAGGTATTGCCCTTGATCGCAAGGTTCTTGCGGAAATTGCCGTCACCGATGCAGCAGGTTTCAGTCATGTTGTTGGCAAGGCTAAAGCACAACTTCAGTAAATCAAGACGCTGATTTAATATTAAAAAAATGGGGTGGGGTGTGTTTGCCTCGCCCCATTTTTTTTACATTGTTAGTATGTCCACTGTCGCCCGTATTTCTTGTGCTGACCATTCCGATTAAATCTGTAACATATTCAAGGTAAAGGCTTATGGAACACCAACTTGAGGCAATGCTACTTGACGCCCGTACAGCTTTGCTTGACGCTGACAATGAAGTTGACCTGCAAAGCATTCGTGTCCAGTATCTGGGGAAAAAAGGGCGGCTTACCGCCATTATGAAAGAGATGGGTAAGCTCACAGCCGATGAGCGTCCCATAATAGGAGCTGTAGCCAACAAAGTTAAAGATGAGTTGGCCAGTGTTTTTGAACAACAGTTACAGGCGTTGAAACAACAGCATTTGACTAAACGAATGGAACAAGAGCGCATAGATGTAACTCTGCCCGGGCGGCACCAGAAGGTAGGAACCAAACATCCGATTACCCTTATAACCGAAGAGCTGGTAGAAATATTTTCCTTCTTAGGTTTTTCCGTAGCACAGGGCCCTGAAGTCGAAGAAGACTTTTACAACTTCGAAGCACTGAATCTACCTAAAGATCACCCCGCCCGTGACATGCAGGATACGTTTTATATCACGGACAACGAAGTTCTCCGTACGCACACATCTCCAGTACAGATTCGCAGCATGCTTCAGCATCAGCCTCCGCTTCGCATCATTGCCCCAGGTACGGTGTACCGAAGAGATTCTGATATTACGCACAGTCCTATGTTTCATCAGATCGAGGGTTTTATGGTGGATGAACATATTACCTTCGGAGATCTTAAAGGGGTTCTAACGGCTTTTATAACAGAATGTTTTGGAAAAAATGTCGGGGTACGTTTTCGCCCCTCCTTTTTCCCTTTTACCGAGCCTAGTGCTGAAGTTGATATTCAGTGTGTTATCTGTGGAGGCAAAGGGTGTCGCGTGTGCCAAAATTCAGGCTGGCTCGAAATCCTTGGCAGCGGCATGATTGATCCTGAAGTGTTTGCCTCAGTCAACTATTCTAGCGAAAAATACAGTGGATTTGCCTTTGGTATGGGGTTGGAGCGTATCGCCATGCTTAAATACGGCGTCAACGATTTGCGTCTGTTTTTTGAAAATGATGTCCGCTTTTTGCGCCAATTTTGTGTTTGAAAATTATAGCTGCTAAATTAGCTCTCAAAACAGCACGATCTTTTTCCCCGATACTTAGAGAAGCACTAAAAGGAAGTCAGCATGATAGTTACCCATAAGTGGCTTAAGGAATTTGTCGATTTTGACCTGACCGCGCAGCAATTGTCGCACCAGCTTACTATGGCTGGACTGGAAGTGGATTTTATGCAGGAGGTTGGCGCCGGGCTCGATTCGGTTGTAGTTGCCCGTCTCGACAGTGTAGAACCGCATCCGCAAGCCGATCGACTTACCAAATGCCAAGTGTTTAACGGTGTGGAGGTGATTCCTGTAGTCTGTGGGGCAACCAACCACAAAACCGGTGATCTGGTAGCCCTTGCTCAGGTTGGTACGGTCTTACCGGATGGGTTGAAAATAAAAAAATCCAAAATAAGAGGTGAAGAATCGCGTGGCATGCTTTGCTCTGTTACGGAGTTGGGGCTCGACGATGAAGCCGATGGGATTTTGATTTTACCCTCAGGCCTTGAACCCGGAACCCCTGTTTTTGAAGCCCTCGATTTAAAAGATGTGCGCTACGAAATAGGCTTAACTCCAAACCGTGCAGATTGCCTGAGTATCCTCGGGATTGCGCGCGAGGTCGCCGCATTTACGCACAGACCTTTAAACCTGCCTGCGTGTCCTGCATTTGCTCCTACTGGAGTAGATATTAATGCGTTGACTTCAGTCAACATTGAGACGCCGGATGGCTGCCCACGCTATATGGCCCGCCTTGTTCGGGGGGTAAAGGTTGGCTCCTCACCCCAGTGGCTTGTGCGTCGCCTAGAGGCGGTGGGGATGCGTTCCATTAATAATATAGTGGATGTTACCAACTACGTTCTTATGGAATTGGGGCATCCGCTGCATGCTTTTGATTTTAATCGTCTGGCGGGTAAAAGGATAATTGTACGTAAGGCAACTGATGCAAGCAGTTTTACCACCCTTGATGGACAGGTGCATGAACTGTGCAGTGATGATGTGGTGGTATGTGATGCGGAAAAACCCATAGCGCTGGCCGGCGTGATGGGCGGTGAGAATTCCGAAGTTATGGATGATACCGTGGATATTCTGCTGGAGAGTGCATACTTTGACCCTCGTTCTATTCGCCGCACCAGCAAAAAAACTGGAATTCACTCTGAAGCGTCACATCGCTTCGAACGCGGCGCAGATATAGATATGGTTCCTCTGGCACTTGACCGCGCAGCTGAAATGATGCAGCAGATTTGTGGTGCAACGGTTTTGGATAAAGCTATTGATGTCTATCCCTATCCCATACAGAAGCGAGTGATTTCAATCAATCGCAATCGCACCAATGCTCTGCTTGGACTTGAATTAAGTCTGGAACAAATTGAGCAACTGTTAACCTCTATCAGTCTTTGCCCGCAGCACACGGATGCAGATACCCTCGAAGTGACTGTGCCGGCAGCACGCCATGACCTCGAACGGGAAGTAGATTTGATGGAAGAGGTTGCGCGCCTGAATGGATACGATAATATACCTGTAACCATGCCGGTCAGCCAGATGGTGGCAGCAATAGATACACGGCAAATTGATTTTGTGCGTGATTTGCGCAATGTAGTGGTTGCGCAGGGGATGCGCGAGATAATTAATTATTCCTTTGAGTCGACGCTGGTATGCGATCGTCTGTGTTTAAACGCGGATGATTACCGCCGCCGCCATGTTGCTCTGATCAATCCGCTGACTGAAGAGCAGTCGGTAATGCGCACGTCTCTGGTTCCGGCAATGCTGGACACGCTTGCAAGAAACCTTGCATACAAGAGTTCTGATTTAAGTTTATTTGAGTTACGCCCTGTTTTTATCCCTGGTGAATCTGCACAACCGGATGAACGCATGAAATTGTGCTTTACCCTGTCAGGACTGCGCGAGCGCCAGGGATGGGCTCATGCTGATGCCGAGGTTGACTTTTATGATCTCAAAGGGGTTGCCGAGATCATTTTTGAGCGCTTTGGGATTAGGTCGCCGGTATTTGTGCCCGATAGCCCCGAACCCTATCTACATCCGGGAAAATCGTGTTCTGTATACTGTGGTGGGCGCAATGCAGTGAAAATTGGCGCATTAGGAGAGCTGCATCCGCTGGTGCTGGAACATTATTCCATCGGCCAGCCTGTATATATAGCTGAGCTAGATGTAGAAATGCTGTATGCACATAGTGAAAAAACTCAAACGTTTAAGCCTATTTCAAAATTTCCCGATTCCTATCGCGATAGCGCATTTCTCGTCAAAGAAGATATAACTGCGCAACAGATGCTTGAAGTTATTAACAAAGTTAAGGTAAAGTATCTGGAAGATGTGATTCTGTTTGACATGTATGCGGGCAAGGGGATTCCGGAAGGGATGAAAAGTCTGGCGTTACGAATGCGTTATCGCTCTGCTGACAAAACCCTGGCGGATGAAGAAATTAATGCTATGCATGCTAAGATAGTTAAGGCTCTGCAGCAAAACCTTGGGGCCGAAATCAGATAGCGGTTGATAGCTACGCCACCAACATGGTATAAAGTCTAATAAGTTTAGTATTTATCGCAGCTTAGGCGTAAGTCAGGCATTGATTTGGCGTATGTTTAATGTAAACTGTCACGGAGGTAGTATGACAAAGGCGGATCTGGTAGAAAATGTTTACTATAAAACTGGGTTCTCGAAGAAAGAATCCGCTGAGATCGTCGAGGCCGTCTTTGAATTAATGAAACAGACGCTTGAGCGCGGAGATAAAATCAAGATCGCGGGTTTTGGTAACTTTGAAGTTAAGCAGAAGGCTACCAGAAGAGGGCGCAATCCCCAGACCGGTGAAGAGATTGAGATATCAGCGCGCAAAATACTTACCTTCAAGCCTAGTCAGGTACTTAAAAATACCATCAATGGCGATAACAACTAAATTTCGCATACTTAGCAGGACATAAATGGTTGTCGATATTCCGGATAAATTCTACTTTAAAATTGGCGAAGTAGCGTCCATAACCGGGGTTAAGCCACATGTGTTGCGTTACTGGGAAACTGAGTTCCGTATGTTTTCTCCGGCAAAAAGTCGGGGTAAGCAACGTCAATATGAACGCCGTGATATTGAGTTAGCCCTTGAAATAAAAGAACTCCTGTACGAGCAGGGTTTTACCATCGCTGGGGCGCGAAAACACCTTAGATCCAGAAAGAAAAACGTAGATACTGCCCCCGCCACTCCCACAGATCGCCAATATCTTCGCGTATTACGCAAAGAATTACAGAAACTGCGCGCTCGTTTGCCTTAATTCGAGCATGTGGATCCAGCCATTCAACATTTATTTGCAGGTGATTGTCTCTGATGCATTATGCTGTAGCCCGACGTCGCATGGTGGAAAAACACCTTGTTCAGCGCGGCATAAAAGATCAACGTGTCATTGAGGTCATGGGGAGTATTCCGCGGCATAGATTTGTGGAAGACGCTCTTCAAAGCCAGGCTTACACTGATTACGCCCTTCCAATAGGGGAAAAGCAGACCATATCGCAGCCCTATATGGTTGCAGTCATGACTGAGGCCGCGCAATTGACAGGGGATGAAAAGGTGCTGGAAATAGGCACCGGTTCAGGTTATCAAGCTGCCGTTTTGTCGCGCTTGGCCGCACAGGTCTACAGTGTTGAGCGCATCGTTGTCCTTGCACGCCGCGCACGCCGCATCCTCGATACACTCCAGTATAATAATGTCCACATCAAAGTCAGTGACGGCACCCTCGGATGGACAGAGCATCAGCCATACGATGTTATCCTTGTTACTGCCGGAGCTCCTGATGTCCCATCTGAATATCTGAATCAGCTTGCTCC
>JAVERW010000017.1:0-41787 GCA_034006915.1 Desulfuromonadaceae bacterium
CGATCAGCACCAGAGCGTCTCCGTCAGCACACACCATGTAGCTATGGGCGTACTGACCGATGAGATGCAGAGATGAAAAATACTCTGGTGTGGAGGTCGCCGCTCCGCTTGGACAAACACGTTGTGCTGATTGAATCGGCGCTGATGCAATTTCTCCCGGAACCATATCGGCAGCAGGCATTGCATTCCAACGGCTATCAATCTCAGCCACCCGATCAGGTTCCGTCGCCTCTTCCGCTGCGCCAGGATATGGCATGGGATGGGAAACAGGAGGCGGAACAGGAGTAAATGTTGACGCTGCGATAGCAACCTCGCCAGCGGGAAAAAATGAGCCCGTACGTTCTGCGTGAGGGTCGATGCCAGACTTTTGCGGTTCTGCAGAGGTTGCTCCTTGCTTGAAGCCACCCGCCTCGCAAACTCCACGCAGTTGCTGGCGCACTGCACTGGTGATAAAATCATGCACCAGACGCTGATCATGAAAGCGAACCTCATGCTTGGTTGGATGCACATTGACATCTACCTGCGCTGCCGGCATGCGCAAGAATAAAACACAAACGGGGTAACGCCCCTTCATAAGCAGTTGCCGATAAGCATCGAGTACGGCATGCTTTACCACTGGATCGCGAATGAACCGCCCATTAATATAGGTATACATTGCCTGTGTGGTGGAACGACTACACTCCGGCGGAGCGATGTAGCCACAAAGAGAAACATCTCCACGTTCACATTCAATACTCTGTAACCCCCCGGCAACGGAGCGTCCCAAGGCTTCGGCAATACGCTCAAATGCATGCTGTTGGCGGTAATAATTGAAAACCTGGCGTCCATTATGAACCAGCTGAAATTGAATATGTGGATGGGCTAGGCCTAGGCGCATCACGGTTTCAGCTATACGCCCGAATTCGGTGGCGGTTTTGCGTAAGAACTTACGTCTGGCCGGCAGGTTGTAGAACAAATCCCGCACCTCAAACGTGCTGCCTACCGGAATGCCTGTTTCTACAGCATCGACAACCACTCCTGCCTTGAGATCTATCTGCATCCCAGCCGCCGCGCTGTGGTGGCGACTGCAAACCTTCAAACGCGATACCGCGGCAATAGCTGGAAGTGCTTCACCGCGAAAACCAAGAGAGCTTAAGTTGAACAGATCTTCCTCGGTACAAATCTTACTCGTGGCATGACGTTCAAAGCACAGAAAAATATCGTGCTGATTCATTCCCTGGCCGTTGTCGCTCACCCGGATCAGGCGCGCTCCGCCATTATCCACTTCAACAACAATTTTGGTGGAGCCAGCGTCAATGGCATTTTCCACCAGCTCTTTTACAACTGATGCTGGGCGCTCGACCACTTCACCCGCAGCTATTTGGTTACACAGTTTTTCCGGCAGAATAACAACTTCAGGATCCATATACCCTCTTGTAGGTACCTACAAAAAAACCGGCTACGGCCGGCTGATAAAACTTGCAGAATTGTTTCTCCGACTCAATCGCGGCGCTGCTCCAGACGTCCAAGCAGTTCTTCAATTCTGCCAAGATGCTGCTCCACATCCACTTGCTTGTCGTTGTCCACTTCGCGAGCCAGACCGAAGTCACCTGCAACCCTGACTACGGTCTGAGTATCGATCACGCGTCTGTTGCTCAAAAATGCTTCAAATAGGCAGTTAGCCCCTAAGGTATTAATTAAACGCGGCACTCCGGCTGAAAACTTATGAATCGCCTCTACAGCTTCGCGGCCAAACATAGCATAACTGGCACCGGCAATACGCAGGCGGTGACGGATATAACCTAGGGTTTCTTGCTCCTGCAGCGGGTGAATGTGATATCGCATGACCACCCGTTGCGCCAGAGGCTCATCCAAACGCAGACACTCTTCAATTTCAGGCAGTCCAAAAAAGATCAGGTTGAGCAGTTTTTTCCCTGGGATTTCCAGGTTTAAAAGACCGCGAAACTCCTCCATCAAGGCGCTAGTCTGAAGCATCTGGGCTTCATCGATAAGGACCACCGCACTACGTCCCTCGGTGTGGATTTCCAATAGACGGTCGTACAGTTGCTTCAGTACCGCCATTCGATCCGCTGCGGGCTCTTTGACCCCCAGTTGCATGGCTATACGTGTCAATATCCAATCCGGAGTAACCCCTGAGTGAACCATAACCAGCAGAGATGCCTCATATTCTTCCGGCGCTAGAGTGTCAAGGATGCGCCTGGCTAGAGTGGTCTTCCCGGAACCTATACCACCAGAGATAACTGCGAGCCCACCACCGGAATCAATTACGTGGCGAATGCGCAATTGCGCCTGTGTGTGTTGGGTGTTTTCGAAATAAAAACGAGAGTCGGGTGCATTAGAAAATGGTTCCCGTTCAAATCCGAAAAACTGCAAACAGCTCATCTATTCTCCCGCTCAGTCCCGAACTACATCGGGCGCACTGCACACGCCTAGTTTCATCAGTCTCATACGTAAGAGACCCGAGATAGATCGTCATTATTGCCTGTAGTTTTAAGCATCTGCTTAAGTTCAGAAACCTTCTTTCTAGCTTCGCGAAACTCTGGGTTTTTCTCTGCAACCACCTGATAACTTGCAAGCGCATCAGCATGCCGGTCACACTCTTCGTACAACAGTCCTGTTTCATAATACAGAACAATACGCTCATCCATGCTCAAATCTACTGCGCTCAGCACGCTGGTCAAAATTTCTTCAGCTTTCTCGTACTGCTGCATGGCTCGGTAGCATTGCGCCTGCATCGATATGCTGGCTACCTTATGCGCCGGATCCCTCTTGGCCTTATTAAATTGCAGTCCTGCATCAGAATACAGCCCCATTTCCATGTATGCTATCCCGAGATTATACGCCGACTCGGTATCCTCATCTTCAATTTCGGTCTCAATGCCCAGTTGTGAGTCCGCCAATTCCGGAATATCTACATCCAGGCTGAACTCATCCTGTAGACTCTGACTTAAACCAAGCAAAGACTCTTCCGTAGAGGAAGAACTCCGTGGGTGTTTGTCCGTATTCTGCGAAGCAGACTGATGTGGTGGCGCAACATTCGGGGCAATTTCTGCCTTAGACGCACTCTGGCGCGCACGAAAACGTTCGATCTTTTCAAGGCGCTGTTTCACTTCTGGGTTATCTGGCACCTGTGCATTTAGGCGTTGACACCCTTCCAGGGCTTCGTCTAAAAGACCCTGTTGCATATAAAAATCAATCTCTTCCAACACGGCTTTGAGATCAGCGCCTGATTTTCCTGTAGAAGGAGTTGCGTCCGCGGCCTGAATACCAACCGTGTCGAAATCCAAGGGCTCCTGATCTTCGTCCACAGTGTCAAACACAATATCATCAAAATCTAAGCTTTCAAAATCTGCATCATTCTGCTCTTCCTCTGCAGCAGAAGTGGCCTCTGGTGTCTCTGATGCGCCCGAGTCGCTGCGCACTGTTTCTTTAGCAGGGGCAGATGGGCTCGCCAAAGCATCGACACCGAACGCGCTTTCATCGCCGGCAGAAAAAGCATTAAAGAGTTTTTCCCCTTCGCCAAGATGTTCATAAATGGCTCGCAATGACTTCATGACATCTGGCTTGGCGGGCAGTAGTTCACGCAGACGCTCATAAAACGGTTTAATCCCTGCTACGCGCTCCGCCGCAAAGAAACGTTGTTTTGCCTCTTCAAGCGCAGCAAAACAGGTCTCGTTCTCTCCAACCTGCAACAGGGCATCATACAAGCGCAGGCGTGAATCAAGATTTTCCGGCTCAATCTCTACCCATTTGTGAAGACAGACAATCTCACGTTTAAACTCACTACACTGGTGTAGTCCAGCAGTAAGATGATCAAGTATTGCCCCATTTTCAGGATAGCGCTGATAGAGATCATCCAGATACGCCACCGCGGCCTCAGGAGCGCCAAACTCGAGCATGGCACGACCATATCCCACCATAACCTCTACATTGTCCGGCCACAGCTCCATGAAGTGCTGATAAAATAGCTCCAGATGTTTATAATTACCTTTTTGCCGGAGACGATCTTCAACCTCATTAAATATGCGCTGGGATTCTTCCTTCTGGCCACTCCGTGCCAGATAATCAGCCTGCTTAACTGCAGCGTTGGCATTGTCTGAATCCAAGTGTCGGATGCGCCCAAGAGTCTCGATTGCTCCGCGCAAATTACTTTCAGCTTCGTAGGACTGCAGCAGAGTACGATACTCTGTCAGAGCATTTCCAGTCAGTCCCTGTTGTTCATTGAGTTTTGCAAGTTTGAGAGTAAAAGAAGCATTTTCTGGGGCAAGCCTCTGCATCTGCTTGTAAACCGCAATAGCCTTGAGGTAGAAGGCGTGATCTGAATAGTAGGTGGCTACTTTCTCGTAATGGGTGAGTGCCTTATCCACCTCACCCTTGCGACTATACAGCTCCGCCAGTTTCTGCCTGCAGCGAAAGTCTTTATCGTCCAACTCCAAGATTTTTTCATATTGCCTTATGGCCTTGGAAAGTTGGTTTTTCTGCAAAGATTTTTGAGCTGCTTCCAGCAATTTCTCTTTTTTGGCCACGAAAACACTCCAGGGGGTTAGACGTTCTTTTGGAGAACCCGCATTTCACATCACGACAGGTTAAAACAGTAGACTGGTCAGGTCAAGCATATATACAGTGGAAAACCCTGAAAAAACATTTGCTTACGTTGTATATATGCGGCTTAATTCTCATGTTTGTTTTCAGCTTCATGAGAAAAACAGTCGCGTTCCATTATAACAGAATAGGTACATAATTCATAATCTGCGCAGAGATTCTACTTCAGCAGCACTCAGATGCCGAAATTTCCCGACTTGCAACACTTGGAGCTCCAGATTACCAAACCGAACCCGATTGAGCATGCTTACCGAACACCCTACTGCTTCACACATTCGCCTCACTTGGCGATTCCTGCCCTCGGTAATGGTGAGATCGAACCAAGTATTACGTCTCGACACTCTCATTCTGCTGACCTGTGCGGGAGCAGTGATCCCATCTTCGAGCTCAACCCCATGCTCCAGATTCTGCTGCGCTAGTGGGTCCAGTTCGCCGCTTATTTTAACCCGGTAGGTTTTGGGTATGCCAAAACGGGGATGGAGCAGACTGTTGGCCAATGCTCCATCATTGGTGAGCAGCAACAATCCTCCGGTGTTTAGATCCAGCCGGCCAATGGAAAACAGGCGCTCGGGCACCTGTGCCACGAGGTCAAAAACCGTAGCGCGTCCCTGCGGGTCATGCGCTGTCGTTACATAACCTAAGGGTTTGTTGAGCATAAGGTAGCATTTGTTTTGCTCTTTTGACAGGGGACGTCCATCGATTTCTACTTGGTCATGATGTGGATTTGCTTGATCACCTAGGCTGACACGCTTGCCATTGAGGGTGACCCGCCCCTGTTCAATCCAACGCTCAGCTTCACGGCGCGAAGCCAAACCAGCACGGGCAATAAGTTTTTGAATACGCACAGTGGCTGCAGCTTGATTCACCGTTGCCCCCCCCCTTCGGGCTCAAAGTTCATTTCAAGTTCAAATTCGAGTTCATCAGTTTTAAAATCGCGCAAACTGGGCAAATCTTCGAGACTGTTAAGACCAAAGACCTCCAGAAATCTGGTACTGGTTGCATATATGAGAGGGCGGCCGGGAGCATCCTTTTTCCCAGCTACTCGCACCAGATCTTTTTCCAGTAAAGTGCGCACGATGCCACCAGAATCCACGCTACGTAGGGCTTCGATCTCTGCTCTGGTTACAGGTTGGCGATAGGCTATGATGGCTAAAGTTTCTGTCGCGGCGCGCGACAAATTCATGTGTCTGGTGCGCTTGAGTTGCATTATCCAATGTGCGTACTCAGGGCGAGTACGCAACTGAAAACCGCCGGCAACCTCTTGTAGAACCACCCCGCGCCCTTCTTGTTGACATTCGTGCTGTAGCTGCTGCAAGGCCAGACGCAACTCTTGTGTGTCTACCTCGAATATCTGCTCAAGCTTTGCCATACTCAGGGCACTGTCACTACTGAACAAAACCGCTTCTACACATGCCTTCAGGTCAATCATCAAGGCGCTCTTTCAAGTCAAGCATGTGTTCAATATCTGCATAACTCCCTTTACGGATGCGTTCTGATGGATACATATATACCATTCCACCGGGGGAATGCTGCTCAAAGTTCAACAGTTGTAAGCGAATCAACTCCAACATGGCCACAAACTGAACCACCACCTCCAGCCGGGTTGTAGCTGCAGTAAAGCAACGCTGAAAACTGACGCGCTCTTTGCCGTGCAATTGCTGCAGCAGCAACCGTACCCCCAGGGATACATTGATTACCCCTCCGTTGACGCGGTGAACAGGCGGCTCGGGCTTGGGGCGCATCACTGCACTAAAGGCACGTACCAAATCGTACACACTGATATCGATCTGAGTTTGCGCATCAGATGATACCGCCAAGTCGATATCGTCCTGCGCCAGAGGCGGACGTGGAAACACATCGCGGAACAGGCGTGGAAACTCCTCCAGTTTCTGTGCCCCTTCTTTATAGCGTTGGTACTCCAACAGCCTTTGCTTGAGCTCCTCCTCTGGGTCTACCCCTTCATCCTGTTCTGTCTCGACTCTGGAAACAGGAAGTAGGGTTCGAGATTTCAGGTAAAGCAAGGTAGCTGCCATGAGCAGAAAATCACTGGCTACATCAATGTTCTGCGCTTGCATGTGCTTTAAGTGTTCAAGATACTGCGCTGTTATGGTCGCTATCTGGATATCCTGAATGTCCATCTCATTTTTTTGCACCAAGTGGAGGAGCAAATCGAGAGGGCCTTCAAACTGACTTATTTTTATTGCGTAAGCAGACTCAACCATCTTCGTTGGACATTACTTACTGAACAGAAACTGGATAACAGTAAACACCGCTTCAACATGGGCGCCAGCCAGCAGATCCACAATAGCATATACCACCGGCCCCACCACCGCTGACCACACCTGGGTAAAGAAAATAAGCCCAATTACGATGAAAAACCCAAACGGCTCCAGTCGCATAAGGACGGCGGCATAGCGCGCCGGCAACAGTGCGGCCAGCACCCGCCCCCCGTCAAGCGGAGGGATCGGCACCATGTTTATTACCCCCAAAATTACATTAATATACAAACTGAAGGCCGCCATCATCATAAGAGGCTCGGTTATAGACTCCACCCCCAAGGTGTGCAGCATTCCGATAAAGTGGACAAGAAAAGCGGATAAACCGGCAAGAATAAAATTGGATACCGGCCCAGAGACCGCAACCCAGAGCATGTGTCGGTGTGGGTTGCGCAGATTGGCTTGATTTACGGGAACTGGTTTGGCCCAGCCAAAACCGACTAATAGCAATGCCAGAGTGCCAAAAATATCAAGGTGGCGCAGTGGATTCAGGGTCAGGCGATTCAGCAGACGTGCGGTGGGATCACCAAAACGATCCGCCACATAGCCATGCGCTACTTCATGCACGGTTACCGCCAGCAGGGCCGGCACCAGCATGATTGAGATTTTGACCAGTAAGTGTTCCATGGATAATACGTTTCCTTTTACTTGTTACACCATGGTTCTTTCAGGTGTGACCATAAAGGAGGCAAGGCATCCTTTACCTCTCAACTGTTCCGGGCGTGACGGCTTCTGGGATATCCCCCCGTAGTGCGGCTTTACGCAGGTAGCGCTGCGCCCAAGCAACTTCATCGGCACGGGTTTTCACCTCTCCATCAAGATGTGCCGCGCGCAACCCCTGGAGCACCTCCCCTACCAGTGGACCGGGATCGCACCCAAGCTTCTGTATCTCCCAGCCATTGAGCAGGGGTTTAACCCCGCGAATCCGTGCAATGTAGTGCGAGTACTTGAGGCGCACCTGTTCATGTTCGGTGCGTGCCATGCCATACAGCAGAACCTCTGGACTGAGATCGTCCAACAACTGCGCCACGCGACTATCTACCAGCTTTTCACTTCGGTGTTCCTTCTGCAGCGTCCGAAATGCTACACGGGCGCGAGGTAATTCATCGAGCAGAATTTTGTCCCAGCGGTGGGGAATCTGCAGGCGCTGACACAACTGCACCATATCCGTTTCAGCCAGATCCCCACTAAGGCACAGAAAATACACCATCCAAGAGGAAAATTCTTCCCCAGTATAGAGCAGCTCGAACCAGTTCACCACCCTGCCCGCCTGTTCGCAGTATCTGCGCGTTACTGGATTCAGCTGCAGATGCGCGCTGATTTCACGTAGAATCTCCAATTCGTCGAGGCGAACCAGCGCAGCTACCGGAGCAGCTTCACTTAGGATAATGCGCAATTCGTTAAACAAGCGCAGCGGACTAACCCGTTCGAGGAAACCCGTTTGTACTGCACTTGCAAGCAATTGGCGGGTCTGCATTCCAAGAGTAAACCCTAAACGTTGTTCAAAGCGGATAGCGCGTAGAATCCGGGTCGGGTCTTCGACAAAACTGAGATTATGCAACACCCGGATCGCCCGGTCGTGCAGGTCGCGCTGTGCCCCGAAATAGTCAAGAAGCTCAGCGTAGTTGGCAGTATTAAGTGAAAGGGCCAAGGTGTTGATGGTAAAATCACGCCTATACATATCGAGCTTCAGGGATGCATCTTCCACCGTAGGCAGTGCTCCTGGCTCTAGATAATATTCCGTCCTGGTTGAAGCTAGGTCAAGCTTGAAACCGTCTTCGAACACCACTACTGCAGTGGCAAATTTCTCGTGCGCCCGCACTCGACACGTGCAGCGCGCTTCCAGCGCACGCGCGAACTCGATGGCATCTCCTTCTATCACCACATCGACATCAAGGTTCGGGATTTTCAAGAGCAGGTCGCGTACAAACCCACCTACAGCGTAAATCTGCATGTGCAGCTCTTCCGCAGTACGGGTAAGGAGCTCAAAGAGACGCTGAACCCGCGCAGGCAACCCCTTTTCAAGCATACGCGTCATGCGCCTACGATCTAAACTGATGCCATCCGTACCAGAGATAATCGGGGCACGTCCGTGCAGATCGTGCGCTCCACTTAACATGTGGCGCAACAGGTCCGCGCGAGTAATTACCCCCACCAGCCGTCGCCCCTCAACTACGGGGACAAAGCGCTGACGCTTCTCAACAATGATCCTCTGTACATCTTCAATGCTGGAATCAACATTGACCGTACCGAATTCGGCAACCATATATTCACGCACAGGTACATCCTGCAGGCCAAGGTGGACTGCCCGTTCAACCAACTGCCGCGTGACAATACCAACAATATCGCATTTATCCACCACTGCTAACGCATTGATATTGTAACGCGTCAAAACTGTGCGCGCTTCTTTTAATGTCTGATAAACACCTACACTGCGTGGCGGGGTAGACATAAGCAGCTCGGCGCGTTTTGGTGGAACCACTGTTTTTTCGAGCAAGGAAGGCAGCGTCTCCATCACCTGCACCAGAGTCATGTTGCGCACTGTGGCCGAGGCCGCAGTTGCATGGCCACCACCCCCGAAAACACTCAGGATATGGCTGACATCCGCTTCTGGTATGCGCGAACGTCCCACCATGAATATCCTATCTTCTAAACGCACCACAATAATCAGCACATCCAGATTTTCCATGTCGCGAATTTTGTGCGCCAGTACCGCCAGATCACCTACATATTTGTCGATTGAGGCACGTGCTAGACTGATATTTATCCCGTGTATATTGAAAACCTCTCGCGACTGCAACAGTTGATGCATGACATCGACCTGGTCGGCATTGAGTTCACGCCTTAGATAGGTGGCGACCATGGTCAGGTCCGCCCCGGCTTCGAGCAGAAAAGACGCGGCGGCATAATCAGCGCAAGAGGTTGAGGTGAACAACAGCCCACCGGTATCCTCATACAAACCCAGCATCATTACGGTGGCCTGGGAGCTATCCGGTCTGATTTTGCGTTGCTGTAGTTGCTCCACCATCACGGTCACCGTAGCGCCTACGGGGAGGACATGCAGAAACTCAGTGGTTATTTTATCGCTATAGAGGGGATGGTGATCATAGATATGCAGTTCAACCGCAGGATTCTGCATAAGCTCGGCAAAGGGGCCAATTCTTTCTGGATTGTTAACATCTACAAGAATCAAACGCTTGACCTTCGACAGGTCAATGTCTCGGATTCGGGCAAATTCGAGACCACACACCGAGGTCTGCTCCAGGAATTCGCGTACCGAGGTATCTTTAGCGCCGGGGAATACCGGAAGAGCATCCGGATGCAGCAGTTGCGCTGCCACCATAGCACCAAGACTGTCAAAGTCCGCATTGACATGACTGGTAATTATATCCATTTAGTAAGTCAGATCCTTAGGGTTGCTTTGTCCGGTGTCCGCATTCGGCTACTTCAACGAGCCGATCCAGGCATTGATATTCTCAATACCTCGCTGCGCCAGAAACGCTTCTATCCCGACGATAATGTCCGCCATCGCACTGGGGCTTACAAGATTTGCGGTGCCAACCTGCACTGCTCTGGCTCCAACCAGCAAAAACTCCAGCGCGTCCTCAGCGCACATTATCCCCCCGATACCTATCACCGGAATCGACACACTACTGACCACCTGATGCACCATGCGCAACGCCACCGGCTTGATAGCTGGGCCGGATAACCCCCCGGTTACGTTAGCCAACTTCGGGCAACGCCGTTCTAGATCAACCGCCATCCCGGTGAGGGTGTTGATGCAACTAATAGCATCGGCACCAGCATCCTCAACGGCACGCGCCATCACGCGGATATCGGTGACATTGGGTGAAAGCTTCACGATAAGGGGGACCTGAACCTCCCGCCGCACTGCACTCACCACCCGCGCAGCTGTAACGGGGTCGGTGCCGAAGACAATCCCTCCCGCTTTAACGTTGGGGCAGGATATGTTCAGCTCTACCGCATTAACGCGCTCAACTTCGTTCAGTCTACGCGCCACTTCGATGTACTCTTCCAGGGTGTTGCCAAAAAAGTTGACAATGACCGGAGTGGATATGTTTTTTAAAAATTCTACTTTTTGGCTGCAGAAGGCTTCAATTCCAACGTTCTGCAAACCAATTGCATTGAGCATCCCTGCTGGTGTCTCTGCCAGACGCGGCATAGGATTACCGGCCTTGGGCGCCAAAGATATCCCTTTAGTCACAATGGCGCCTAACTGTTCCAAATCCAGATAGGGTGAAAACTCTTCCCCATAGCCGAAGGTCCCCGATGCCGGCATCACCGGATTCTTCAGGCGCAGACCAGCAATTTCAACCTCCAGCTTCGGAGCCGTGCTCAAACTGTTCATAATCTATCCTCCCCTGGCACTGAAACTGGGGCTTGGGCCTCCTGCGTCCAGGCGAGTTCACGCGCATCAAATACCGGCCCCTGCTTGCAGGTACACAGATACTCCGGTCGCTGTTCCTTATGGTTCCGCCCCTTCACCACGCAGCCAAGGCAGGCACCAACACCACAGGCCATCATGGCTTCGAGGGAGACCTGCAACTCTACGTCAACCGCAACACATATCTGCTGTACTGCTTGGAGCATGGGGGTGGGGCCGCAAGCAAACACCTGTACACCAGAAAACTCTTGCAACGCATCCTTGAGGAGTTGGGTAACAAAGCACTTCTCACCCAAGGTACCGTCATCGGTAGCGATACTGGTCTTTACCCCCAGACGTTCAAATTCTGCAAGGGCTAGAATATCGCCGCAGTTGCGCCCACCCAGGAGAAGATGCACCTTGACCCCGCGCTGCACCAACTGTTGCGCCAGCATGAAAAGAGGCACCACTCCGATACCACCACCGACCAGTACTGCATCGCGCATGGCTCCTCCAGCATCAGGGCTGATGCAGAACCCCTGGCCGAGCGGGCCCAAGAGCCCAACTTCATCCCCGGCAACCAAATGGGACATGAGGCGGGTACCGCGCCCGACAACCTTGTACACCACTTCCATATAGTCTTGTGGACCCATCTCAGGGTGGGACAACCCCTCGGTTCCGGTACGAAAAATGCCAAATGGACGCCGCAACAGCGGATCGTAACTCTGATTTACCCGCAACATGACAAACTGACCGGGTCGAGCCAGCTGCGGGTATCCCGGCGCGGCAAGCCCCATACAGTAATAGCCCGGAGCCATCTGGCGATTGTACAATATGGTAGTTATGCAATCTTTCATCGCTTATCCCCTGCAGTCTCACTCTCGACAATATACTGCATCAACAGTGCATCCTCGCCGTCGCTGTAATAACTTCCCCTACACCCACATATGTTGAACCCGAACTTACGGTACAAACTGAGCGCTGCAACGTTGTTGCGGCGCACCTCAAGAAATATATGCTCAACCCCGCGCTCACTGCACCAGTGGAGCAGATATGTTAACAATCGCTGCGCCGCTCCACTGCGTCGAGCAATTGGAGCACAGGCAATATTGTGGATTTCGACCTCGGTATCAACCTGCCAGAAACACAAGTATGCCGCAATCTCGGCGCCGCTACGCTTGAGTATCAGATGGCTTACCGGGTTTAAATACTCCTGCTCAAATCTAGCGCTGTTCCACGGCTGAGCATAGCATTGTTGCTCTATCTGTACCAGTTCGGGGATATCGTACAGCGAGGCCGCTACTATTTCGGAACCAAGTTGTGGCCCAAAGTTGTGTTGGGGTGGCATAGGTCTCTTCAATACATCCCCTCTTACCTAGTCGTTACTGACAACCAAAGCTAGACAACTAGGGCCTGACAACCAGAGCCGTATACGCTACACTGCGCTGGGCAGAAGAAGAGATAATCTGCACCTAGTCTTAGTGGCAGAAATTCCGCCACAGTAACGCTGTATATTATTCCAGCGTCGACACAGTGTAAAGACACAAACAGATTGTCACCAAATTGACATTGACAAGGAACAACCCATGGATTATTACTTGTCGCCACTTTGAATCAAGGAGCTGACACCGTGGAAGAGAAAAGCGCTACCTATAAAGACGCGGGCGTAGACATTGATGCCGGCAACCGCCTGGTTGATATGATCAAGCCCATGGTAAAATCGACCTCAAGACCCGAGGTTCTCACTGAATTAGGTGGATTCGGTGGTTTGTTTGCATTTCAAGCTGACAAATACAAAAAACCAACCTTGGTCTCCGCTACGGATGGAGTCGGCACCAAACTAAAGCTGGCATTCGATACTGGCAAGCACGATACCGTCGGCATTGATCTAGTAGCCATGTGCGTCAACGACATCATTGTTCAGGGGGCAGAGCCCCTGTTCTTTCTTGATTATTTAGCGACGGGAAAACTCAAACCCGAGCAGGCAGCCGAAGTAATCCAGGGGATTGCTGCAGGTTGTCGCCAGGCCGGCTGTGCCCTTATTGGGGGAGAAACCGCTGAAATGCCTGGGTTTTATTCAAGTGATGAATACGACCTAGCTGGCTTTTGTGTAGGTGCTGTCGACCACGAGAAGATTATCGACGGCGCCAGCGTAACTGCAGGTGATGCCATCATCGGACTCGCTTCTACCGGGCTGCACTCCAACGGGTATTCTCTGGCGCGCAAAATCTTCTTCGACCGTATGGGCCTGTCTGTCACTGACAAAATTGACGGTCTGGAACAGCCCATCGGACTGGAACTCCTCACCCCAACCAGAATCTACGTTAAAACTATTCTCAACCTCATTGAGGATTTCAACATAAAATCGATCTCCCACATAACCGGTGGTGGTCTTCTGGAAAACGTCCCCCGCTGTCTGCCGCGCAACTGCATCGCTAGAATTGAGGCCAACAGCTGGGAGAAGCCGGAAATATTCAACATCATGCGGCAGGCAGGTAATATTGAAGAACGGGAGATGTACCGTACCTTCAACAATGGCCTTGGCATGATTCTGGTGGTTCCCAAGGAGCAAGTAGATGCCATCATGCAGCGTTTGTCAGCCCTGAATGAGCGCGCTTGGGTGATCGGCGAGACTTGCAAGTCAGATGCTGAAAAACCGTCGGTGGAGCTGGTTTAACCATGGGGAAACGCACCACCAAGCTGCGTTTAGGCGTATTGGCTTCGGGAAGTGGCACCAACCTACAGTCCATCATCGATGCCTGCGCAAATGGCAGCATAGACGCACAGATTGTCCGGGTTATCTGCAACAACCCAGCCGCCGGGGCCCTTCAACGCGCTGAATGCGCTGGAATCTCTGGGTGCTGCATAAATCATAGAGAGTTTGCTGGACGTGGCGAATTTGATGCGGCCGTAATTGAGCAATTGCACCACGACGCCGTTGAGCTGGTAGTGCTGGCGGGATTCATGCGCATCGTGGGAACCGATTTCGTTCGGGCCTTTCCAAAGCGGATCATGAACATCCACCCTGCCCTGTTACCGGCATTTCCTGGTCTGCAGGTGCAGAAAAAAGCCCTAGAATCTGGCGCCAAGTTTTCTGGCTGCACCGTTCACTTTGTTGACGATGGGGTGGATACCGGCCCTATCATCATACAGGCTGTTGTGCCAATTCTAACGGATGATACTGAGGAAAGCCTGAGCGCTAGAATCTTGGAGCAGGAACATCGCATTTACCCACAAGCAATCCAGCTGTTTGCCGCTGGCGCCCTGGAGATAGAGGGACAAAGGGTCAATATTGCTCCGGCGTGGGCCGGAGCTGAGCAGCTCAGAACGCAAGCGCTGCTCAACCCCCCAGCACCCTAACCTCCATGAAGCTTAGTGTGGCGCAACCCCTCGGCACTAAACATGGACCAGATTTAAAAACTTGCTATAGCGAAAAAATCGTGCTACTTATTTGCGTTCTAAATATTCAGGAGGTTTAAATACAATGTCCAAAACATGTGAAATTTGTGGCAAAAAACCCGTAACCGGCAACAATGTCAGCCATGCACACAACAAAAACCGTAAAGTATGGTATCCCAACCTGCAAAAGGTTCGGGCAGTGCAGAACGGTGGAGTTAAAAGCATGAAAGTATGCACCCGCTGCATCCGCTCAGGTGCCGTAGTAAAGGGTTAGTCCTAAACTGACAGTGCCAGACAGAGCGATCCAGCTGCAAAAAAACTAAAGAGGGAACAAAGTGCATGCACTCTGTTCCCTCTTCTCGTTTAAGTGATAGCTCAAGGAGAATCTTACCAACACGTATCAGCGCTCGCTGACACGCTCTACGTGCTTAACTCCTTTTATTCCCTTCAGACTGGTCATTACCTTGTTCAGGTGGTCAACACTTTCCACCGCCAACTCGAACTCATTCAATCCCCGTTGGCCATGTGCATGAATACTCGCCGCGACAATATCGGCTTCACGCTGATTAATCACATTGGTTATCTCAGCCAATATCCCTTTGACATCGGAACACAACACGTTGACTTTTACGTTGCGCACCGCCTTTACCTCTTCATCCCAAGCCACTTCAACTCGACGCTGTGGATCTGTTTCAAGCAAGTGCGGACAGGTTGCGGCATGAACCGTTATCCCTCTCCCTCGGGTGATAAAACCCACTATGGCATCGCCTGGCAGTGGATTGCAGCACTTGGCAAAACGCACCATGATATTATCTTTGCCTTGAATACGTATAGGATCGGCGGCCGGTTTTTTCCGTACTTTACCAAATATTCGTCCTAGCGCCTGAATCTTACTCCCCGCCGACCGCATATCCACGTCGGGGAGAAGCTTGCCAGCTACCTGCAGTACTGAAAGCTTGCCATATCCTACCGCAGCAAGCATTTCATCGGAATTTTTGAAGCCAAACCCACTTACCACCTCATGCATGGTTTTGTCATGCATGATTTTGTTGAGACTGGCTTTGTGCTTACGCAGTTCCCGTTCGAGCATCTCCCGCCCGATTTCAATACTCTTTTCGCGTTCCTGGGTTTTTATCCAGTGACGTATACGGTTGCGCGCTTTGGAGGTTTTGGCCAGATTGAGCCAATCCTTGCTTGGCGTCTGGGTGCTAGAGGTGAGAATCTCCACCACGTCACCATTGAGCAACGGCGTTTTAAGGGCCACCATCTTGCCATTTACCTTGGCCCCAATGCAGTGATTGCCTACATCTCCGTGGATAGAATAGGCAAAATCTATGGGACACGAGCCTCGGGGCAACTCCCTTACGTGGCCATCGGGGGTGAACACGTAAACCTCTTCAGGGAACAGGTCCAACTGGGTTTGGGCGTTGACTTCGTGAGCATCGTTCAGCTCCTTCTGCCATTCGAGCATATGGCGCAGCCAACTAAAACGGCCATCTTCAGCCACAGGTACACTTGCGTTACTCTCTTTGTACTTCCAGTGCGCCGCGATGCCCTCTTCCGCAATACGGTGCATCTCCTCCGTACGAATCTGCACCTCCATCCGCTTGCCGTACGGCCCGATCACTGAGGTGTGCAAAGACTGGTACATATTGGCCTTGGGCATGGCGACATAGTCTTTAAAGCGCCCTGAAACAGGTTTCCATGCAGCATGAATGATTCCGAGGCAGGCGTAGCAATCGCGCACGGTATTTACAATAATCCGAAATGCGATAAGATCATAGACTTGGTCCAGATCGATGTTCTGCCGTTTTATCTTGCGATAGACCGAATACAGATGCTTCGAGCGTCCAGATACCTGCCCGTCAATCCCGTTACCTTTAAGTTTGTCCTGAATATGCTCAATTACACCCTGAATATACTGCTCATTGGCGTCTGTTTTAAACTGGCGTATCTTGCGTCTGAGTTCTTTGTATTCCTCTGGATACAGGTGCTTAAAACACAGGTCCTCCAACTGGCTTTTCAACCAGCTTATCCCCATGCGATTGGCCAGTGGTGCATACACCTCCAAGGTCTCGCGCGCTATCCGTATCTGATCTTTGGGAGGTAGACATCCAAGGTTCTGCATGTTGTGCAGTCGATCGGCAAGCTTCAACAGCACAATGCGCACATCGCGGGCAATCGCTAACAACATTTTGCGAAAGCTTTCGGTATCGCGCTCCTGACCGCGCTGGTAAATGATGGAATTGATCTTGGTAAGTCCCTCGACCAAATTCACCACCCCCGCGCCCAACTCGGAATGCAGTTCATCCACCGTAGCAAGGTTGCGTTCCAACACGTCATGAACCAAAGCGGCAGCTACAGTAACAATATCCAACTGCAAGCGAACCACCATGCTGGACACCGCACAGATATGGGAGAAAGCAGAACCTCCGCAGGAGCGCTCAACCCCCGCGTGCACCCTACTGCTGAAGGCATAAGCACGTTCAAGCAGATCCATATCCGGATCTGGCATATATTTACTGACCGCGTCCTGGAATTCTCCGAGGCTTGTAAGTGATTTTATGGACATTAGGCTGAAGCTAAATCAGTCCTGGAGTTTCTGTATGGGATCAATATACTCCACTTTACCTGAGGCGATCTCACGTAAAGCCTGAACAACTCTCTTGTTTTTGGACACATTTTCGATCATAGGCGCAGCGCCGCGATACAGCTGCTTGGTGCGCTTGGCGGCTACCATAGTGAGGAGAAAGCGGTTGGAAATCTGCTCCAGACAATCTTCTACTGTCACTCTTGCCATAGTATTGTTCTCTCTTAAGTTGGGGTTGTTGAGGTATAAATTATGGGTAACATCTTACGGCATAAGGCTTCCTGGGTTACAAAACCTGTCAGGCCAGACCCAATTGGGTTAGTAGCGGCAGAATGCGCCGGGCTCGGCTATGCTCAGCCCTTATTATAGCATGGAGCGCTTCAGCGGCATCTGCTAGTTTGTCATTTATTACAATATAATCATACACTGGGGCCTGCGCCATCTCTTGTTGTGCGTTTTCCATGCGTATTCTAATGGTTTCGGGCGTATCACTATCTCGTTGTTGCAAGCGTTGACACAGCACTTCCATGGTAGGCGGTGCGATAAAGATAAAGACCGCATCAAGCTTACGCGTGCGCAGCTGTTGCGCACCTTGTACATCTATATCCAGCAACACATCGGTGCCGCAGGCGCACAATTGTTCTATATCCGCCAAGGAGGTGCCATAGTAGTTATCATGTACACAGGCCCATTCGATAAATTCGTCCTTGTCGACCATGGCGCGAAATTTTTTCTGGCTGATAAAATTATAATCGATGCCATTCTGCTCTTTGGGGCGTATCGCTCTGGTGGTGTAAGAAATAGAATGGCGCAACTCCGGTTCGCGCTCCATCAGCAAGCGTCCGAGGGTGGTCTTGCCCGCCCCAGAAGGAGCTGAAAGAACAAACAAAACCCCTTTAGTCCGATGCGCTTGCCCTCTATTCAACGTTCTGCACCTGTTCGCGGATTTTCTCCAGTTCAGCTTTTAATGCCACCACATTGCGCGTCAGTTCCGCATCGTTGGATTTTGAGCCCATGGTATTGGCTTCTCGGTTGAGCTCTTGGAGCAGAAAATCCATCTGCCGCCCCACGGCCCCAGGATCGGTGAGCAAGCCACGCATCTGTTCGATATGACTGTTGAAGCGCACCACCTCTTCACTGATATCACAGCGATCCGCAAACACTGCAATCTCCTGTGCAAGGCGCTGAGGATCAACCTCAACCTCGTGAACCAGGGTCTCAATGCGGCGCTGTAGTTTTTGCTGCCACTCTACTACCACCTGCGGGGTTCGCTGCTCGATGTTGTTCAGATATTCCTCGAGCACCTGCAGACGTGCAACAATGTCGTTGCTCATGGAACGGCCTTCTGCACTGCGCATCTGCATAACCGCTTTCAATGCTTCGGTCACCGCCTCTTTCAGATGCTCACGCACATTGGACTCATCGATCTGCGGTTCACTCAACACCACAACCTCTTTTTGTGCCGCCAATATAGAGAGGGGGATATCTTCCGCAAGTTGAAAACGCTCAATCAGCTGTTTATACACTTCTACGTACGCAGCTGCAGCGGCCTCGTTGAGTTGAGGTTTCATTAATTCTGCGCTGTCACCCTCGCGACTTATGTAGACATCTATCTTACCGCGGTTGAGGTAATTGCCGACCCAGCTTTTAACTTCAGACTCAAGAAACATCAGTGAGCGCGGTAATTTAACGCTCACATCAATATAACGATGATTTACCGTTTTGATCTCCACTGTATAGCGTATTGCGTCAGTGCCATTACTGCCTTTACCGTACCCGGTCATACTGTTCATGGTATTATCCTGCCTGTTATCAGATGCTGAGCGTTTTATTCCGCGTTATACTAACGTTTTTGACGTCGAAGTACGTTTAAAGAGATGCTGAGGCTTAAGAACCTGCGCAAATCGGCGCAGAATATAGCATTTTTATACCCGAGGCAACAAGTCTATTGGCTATACTTGTTTGTAGCGTGCCTGTTCGACTGCGTTAAAGTCAGCCGTCGAGTTGTTAGGACAGCTGGCATAACAACACTAAGTAAGTCTTAAAAAAGAGAAAGCGCGTCTGTATCCCCCATGCAGCATAAACCAATTGCATGGACTAAAGAATGAACCTGTCACAGAATATCCAGAGGGGGGCTATGGCAGAGCACACCGACAACTTCAGCTCCGGCGCAACGGCGACAGCAGAAAAACTGCGACGGGCTAAAGCACTAATAGTCACCAGCGGTGCAGGCATGGGGGTCGATTCAGGCCTGCCCGATTTTCGTGGCGACAACGGATTCTGGGAGGCCTATCCCATGTATGAGCGTTTGGGCTTGAATTTTTACGCTGCGGCCGACCCAGTACATTTTCAGCGCGATCCTGAGTTTGGCTGGGGTTTTTACGGACATCGCACCAACCTGTATCGCACAACAGCTCCCCACGCGGGCTTTCACATCTTACGTCAATGGGAAGAGCGGCTAAACTTACCCGTCTTTATTGTAACCTCCAACGTTGATGGCCAATTTCAGAAGGCGGGGTTCAACCCCGACAACATCCTCGAAGTCCATGGCTCCATCCACCACTTGCAATGTCAGCGCCCCTGCTGCCAAGACATATGGGACAACAACGCGGAATACCACATAGACCCGCAAACCATGCGCTGCAACCCTACCCCGATATGCCCTCACTGTGGCACTACCGCCAGACCTAACATCCTGATGTTTGGAGATTTCTCTTGGATAGAGGCCCGCACTGCAGCCCAGGAACAGCGCTTCAGCAGTTTTCTTGGCCGCTACGCCAACTCAGGGTTGCTCGTGCTTGAACTTGGCGCAGGCACTGCTGTACCAACCATACGCCACCTCAGTACGCGACTAGGCCAGACCTATGGCGCCAGTGTAGTGCGCATCAATCCGCGCGAAGCCCACATCCCTTCGCCACACATCTCCATGGCCTGCGGCGCCCACGCCGCGCTGGAGCAGATCAATCAACTTATATTCCCCTGATAGGTTGCTGTAAAACAAGCTGTCAGTCTGTCAGATATCGGTGTGTTCTTCCGCCTGAATACTTTCTTTCAGTATGGTTTCAAGATTGTGCTCCCGCAGGTATTCGTTTTGCATCGTTTCCCAGTGCCGGCGCAGAACCTGCACTCCTTCAACATCAGATCCGCGGATGTTCAGTTCTGGGGCCAGCAACTGTTCGAGGTTCACGCTGGCGGCACTGTACTGAGGCAATATCTGCACATCCCCCCCCTGCCCTTCGAAACGCACCAGAACTCCTTTTCGTTCAAGAAAATCCAACACCGGAAGACACACCTGTGACGCCATGCCCGAGGCAGACAGCAGCTCCGCTTCGCGCCATGGTTCTTGACCTGTCTGAAAACGACGATAAAGCATGGACAAGAGGACTAACACCTGCAGAGGATGCCAACGGGTCTCTTGTTCACTATGCTCGAGCGTCAGGGTCTTGCGTCCTTGCCACGCTCGACTCAAAGCCCCCCCACCCAATGCAATCATCCAGCCGATATATAGCCAGATCATAAATACGGGCAAAGCTGCCATGGTGCCGTAAATAGCATTATATTTGCCCACACCGATCTGAAAACTTACATAGCCCCATTGGGTTATGAGCCATAGGGTTCCGGCCGTAATACCGCCGACTGCAGCTGAGCTGAAACGCACCCTAGTGTTGGGCATAAACAGATACAGAAAGATAAAAGCGGCCCAGATCACTAGGAATGGGGTGACTTCTAACACCACAATCACCGCCTCTCCTAGTAGCGGTTGTTGCAAAATCCACTGCACGAAGGTCTGGCTGCGCAGAGAACTACTCATTGAGATTGCGGCAAGCAAGAAAAGGGGCCCGAAGGAGATGACAGAAAAATAATCCGCAAATCGGCGAAACCAGGAACGGTTTTCGCGTACGTGCCATAGTCTGTTAAAGGCTTTTTCTACATTACTTAGTAAAAACAGGACCGTCAGCAGTAAGGTTACGAGCCCCACTGCACCGAGACTGCCGACATTGGTGTTGTTGATATAATCCAGAACCCTGACCACAACCTCATCAGAACCGCTGGACAGATATTTGAGCAATAGCGGCTCTAAGGTGTTATGCACCCCTAGGCCCTTGAGGAGGGCAAACATTATTGCCAGCAGGGGCACCAGTGCGAGTAACGTACTGTAGGTGAGTGCAGCAGCCTTTTCCATGCAGCGTTCGCGTTGAAACAGCGCCCACGTAAGCAACAGAGTGCGCACCAAGCTATTACAACTCGCAGATATTTGACTACGCCACATCGACACTCTGCTCGATACGCTAACGGCTGTTTTATCGACTTCCATACTCCCTCCCGCCTCTACGCCTCTAAATACAGTTTATGCGCCAATGTACTCAACCGCAACGGGCAGCATTTTAAAGTCACACTCTATCGCCGTACGGGCACCGCAAAGTAATCGAAATTCAACTTGTATCGAACCCAAAACGCTTTACATTTAGTAATGGGGTGGGCGCTCATCAACGCTGGATTCTGCTCTCAAAGATCCACCTGAGCTGGTCGATATCCGTTCTACAATTGTTTTGAGCACAGACTTAAGCTCCAGAATCTGCTTTTGCTGATCTGCTATCTGATCACTCAGTTCGCTGAGCTGATATTCTTGGAAGGCAATTCTGCTCTCGAGTTCAATTATGTGCTTCTCTGGCATCAGGTATCGCCCTTCATTCTTTTCGCAGCTATTGTCTGCAGGTTAATATGTCATCATCAGGACTGGTATTTAAACTATATTTGCACGGGTAAACCATTCTTTTAGATTTTACGCCTAATACTTTCACTACCACATCTGACAAGGAGGGTCGACATGATCGTCAATTTTTATCGCACTGCCCTATGTCCACGCTGCAACAAAGCAGAACAGATATTGCAACGTCTTATGCCAGAGTATCCGCAGCTGGAGTTGGGAACCATTGAAGTCGCTACCCGTCCGGTGGAAACCTTTCGCGCCGGAATCCGCATGATCCCCGCACTCAAATGCGGCGATGAAATCCTCAGCGGAGTGCTGCTAAAGGAGGAACAGATTCGAGAATTCCTCAACCGCTGGAGCGCCAAACAACAGACAAGCGGAGCATAATGCGCACGGGCCCATCTGTAACATGTGACAGATGGACCCGTGCGGCCATAAACCCAGGTACTGCATGTGTGCTCTTGTAACTGCCCCAGATTTTCAGACAACGTATTTATGTTTAAAAACGTCCGAACTCATCATCATTCAGAGCGATGAAGTCCACAGCGGTGGATTTGCTCTGCGACGCCCCCCAACTATCATCTCTTACCTGGGGCAAGCGTTTCTGAACTGGTTTTTTCTGTACCCGTTCTGCCAAATATCTTTCCGGTGAACCAGTCTCTTTGCGGCGTGGCAAAGAATCTACCTGAGCGCTTCCATCCTCTTGCCCAACACCATATCTTGGAAACAGCATAAAGCGGGATAGCATCTCGCGCAGTTCATGCGCCTGTGCCGCAAGTTCCTCAGATGTTGCAGCACACTGTATCGCATTGGCGGTATTTTGCTGCGTTACCTCATCAATCTGCTCAAGGCCGATGCTGATCTGTGAAATACCTTTGGTCTGCTCATCCGATGCGGCAGCGATTTCTCCAACAAGATCAGATACTTTAGTTATGCCGTTGACAATTCCGTCAAGCGCCTCTGCGGTACCTTCCGCAATTTGAGTGCCATTTTTAGCCTTCTGGATAGCACTTTCTATCATTGCGGTGGTCTCATTCGCAGCCTTTGCGCTGCGAGCCGCTAGATTACGCACCTCTTCGGCCACTACCGCAAATCCCTTACCATGCTGTCCCGCTCGAGCAGCCTCAACGGCCGCATTCAGAGCAAGAAGGTTGGTCTGAAATGCTATTTCGTCGATTACCTTGATAATGCGGGAAATATTCTGCGCTGATTCATTGATTTCAGCCATGGCTCCAACCATCTCTTGCATCTGTGCGTTCCCGTGTTCAGCAGCTTTGCACGCATCTGCGGAAAGGCTATTGGCTTGGATAGCGTTTTCGGCATTTTGCTTGGTACGTGAAGCCATTTCGTTCATAGAACTGTTGATCTCTTCAAGCGAGCTGGCTTGCTGCGTCGCCGCCTGTGACAGTGACTGGCTAGTATCAGAGACCTGATCAGAGCCGGAGGCGATCTGATCTGCCGATAGCCACACCTGTCCCATGTTTTCATTAAGAGCGTGATTGGCTTTCGCAAGGGGTTCGCGGATCAGGCCCTTAGCTACAAAGGTAAAATTGCCTGCCGCCAGCTTTTCAAACGCGGTGAGAATTTCAAACTGCAAATTATCCGCAAAGGCATTCATCGCTGCAGCCAGGCGCCCCGCTTCGTCGTTGCTTTTGTACTGAATACGTCTACCTAAATCACCTTGCGCCAGCGCTTCAATCATGGCTACGTTCTCTTCAAGAGGACGGGTGACGCGCTTAAGCATAAAGCTCGCAATCAAAGCACCACAGACAACAAGACCTGACAGCACTGCTGCTGAACTCTTCCATAAAATCGTGGCCAATTCCGCATCGGCCTTTGTCAGTGACTGAATAACTTCGAAGGCGCCATGAATTTCCCCGACCCGCCAGTTTTCCATCTTTACCCCGGTGGGGTCGAGGCCCTTGCTGTTCCCCCACAGACGTTCGGAAGTGCGCGGATCACCATGGCAGAACATGCAGGTTTCAGTTAAAACAACAGGGCGAAAATACCTGACTGCATTCAGCTTCTCATCAATTTCGTAGTACTCTTTTAGCCCCTCGCTCTTCATGGTTCTAAGCGCACGCGCTTCTACTTCATCAGGCGTATTGCTAACCTTTCGAGGCTCAAACTTCGGCACCCTGAACTCGTAATTACCCTCTTGCGCCTTACGCATAGCTGAGTGCCAGGCTGAAACCACTGGCACCGACATAACCACCTGTTCTATCTGTCCAGAATCAGCAAAATTTCTGAGCATGGTCGGACTTAGTACGCCCATCTCATACAGCTCTTCCAGCCCTTGGCGGGTCGATTCAACCGTAAGGGTTATTGAACGTGCTTTTTCAACAAAGGTATGCACGGTTTTGTTTCTGGTCTGGATGACATATGCCCCGAACAGCACACCCAGTAAAAGGGCGGGTAACAACACCCCTACTGCTATCACTTTGACCTTCAACGAAATATTTTTCATGCACTGAACTCCCGCCATGTTTGATTAATATCAAATATTCGAACTGCACTGAGCTATCTTGATTCAGACTAGATTTACAGGCCCTAATTGTCTCGGTTTAGTCAACAGTTAGAGGCGAACACATAATAAATACCAAATATCTAATGATATTATCATTCGCTAAACTGCTGCTCAAGCCAAAACATGATCATCTTTTCTGCCCCACTAAGTTTCCGCTGAGGAAACCTTGCCCGCATCTGCTTCTCCGGGAAGCTTAACTAGATACGCCGTGACTCCAAGGCCAATTGTTCCCAGCAGAAGGTGCAGCCACCAGCTTTTGTTCATGCATAAAAGGCTCGAACCCCCAAGAGAAATCCACAGCACCCCAATGGTGACGACTTTTGCGCGCAACGGCATACCACCACCATCAAGATATGTACGCACAATCGGCCCTAGATGCTTCTGGTTGAGAAGCCAGGAGTGAAAACGCTCACTGCTACGGGCAAAACACGCAGCCGCGAGCAATAGCAGGGGCACAGTAGGTATCAAAGGGAGGAACATTCCGATTACACCCAAGGCTGTACTGAGGATACCGCTTATGAGTAAGACGCCGCGCCACATCTACGCCACACTGGCACCCAAGTTTCGCTCAACCTGCTTTGGATTCTGCAACAGTGCTGCTTGAAGTTCCTGCGCCATTCCGTCCGGGAACAGTTCGTCTTCGCTCCCACTCAAACCCATAACGATAGCACGTGCCACTTCTTGCGGCTGGGCCTTAGGCGAATCATCACCGGCGGTCATGCGTGTATCCACCGGGCCGGGGTACACCCCGATGACGCGAATATTTTGACTAGCCAATTGTGCTCGCAACCCTTGAGTAAGAGAGTGTTGTGCAGCTTTGGAAGCACTGTAGGTTCCAATAATAGGCAAATTAACTTTCCCGAGAATGGAGGCAATGTTGACCAGAAGTGCGGCATTACTATCAGCGTTGCGCGCCAATACCGGCGCAAACGCACGGCACATGGCGAGGGTACCGAAGTAATTAACTTCAATCTCGATACGCGCATTATCCAGCCCAGCTGGAGCCAAAAAATCTGTGCGTAGATTGACCCCCGCATTATTGATAAGCACATTAACATCCGCGCATTCACGCGCTGCTACCTCAACACTGGCTGCAGAAGTGATATCAAGTTGCAACACCTGTACCCGCTCCGCACCATCCTTTCCAGCATAACGCAGACATAGACGCTGCCCCTCTTTGCTGTCACGCACGGCCGCATACACCTTAACCGCTCCCTGTGCCAGCAGCTCATCTACCAATACAGTCCCGAGACCTCCGTTAGCACCGCTGACTAATACTGTTGCATCCTTAATTTTCACGTCAACAATCTCCTTTTGCAAAATTTTTAGTATCAAAATGTAGGGGATAAGCCCGCGCTGCACGGGCCGCGCGGGATTCTGGGGTTTGTATATGTTCGTGCGTAGTGGGAACTGTCAACTATTGTTGCAGATGATGTTTTTTCATAAGGTCATAAAATGTAGGGCGACTGACTCCCAGATGCTCCGAGGCTTTAGCTATATTCCCTTCACAGCTTTTCAAAGAGTCGACCAGCATTTCACGTTCCAAGCGATCCCGCGCCTGTTTCAGCGTCATCTGTTCGGTTGAAAAGGTGACCGCTGCCTGTTCGCCGAGGTCAAAGCCTAAATCTACAGGTTCCAGAAATGAACCCTCAGCCATCAAAATTGCACGCTTTATCTTATTTTCCAACTCGCGCACATTCCCTGGCCAAGTGTATTTGCGCAACGCGTGCTCTGCTGCAGAGCTGAGTCCCCTGATTTTTTTTCCAAATTCACCTATGTAACGATTAAGAAAGAAATTGGCCAGCAGAAAAATATCTTCCCCGCGTTCGCGCAAAGGGGGTAATTCCAAGGTAATAACTCCGATGCGATAGTAGAGATCTTCACGAAAATTTCCAGCTGTGATTGCCGCACCTATGTCCACATTGGTAGCTGCAATGATCCGGGCGTTAACCTCGATTATTTCACGTCCACCGACGCGCTGCAGTGTCTTGTCTTGCAAAAAACGCAACATCTTCACTTGGAGTGGTTGAGGCAACTCCCCAATTTCATCGAGAAACAGGGTTCCATTATTGGCGAATTCCACCTTCCCGCGAACCTGCCCCACCGCTCCTGTAAAGGCTCCTTTTTCGTGTCCAAAAAGTTCGGCCTCCAGCAGATTTTCTGGGATAGCTCCGCAATTTATGGGAATCATGGGGCCATCCTTGCGCAGACTCTGGGCATGAATAGCACGCGCTACAAGTTCTTTACCAGTGCCGTTTTCTCCCAAAACCAGAACAGGGACATCCGCCGAAGCTATCTTACGAATAGTATTAAACACCTCTTCCATCTGCGGACACTGGCCAAGGATGCCGTGCATCCCCCCTTCATGCCCCTTTGACAACGCCTGAAGCTGAAGATTATCTGCCTCCAGTTGAGCTAAATGAAAGGCGCGCTCTAGAATAACTTTGAGCTCGGCTAATTCAATGGGTTTGCGGTAGAAGTCATATGCTCCAAGTTTCACCGCTTTAAGGGCATTCCCATGATCTTCGTTGCCGGAGAGGACGACAACTTTGGTGGCGGGATGCTGCTGTAAAATCTGTTCCAGACAGCGCAACCCTTCAGTTGCACCATCAACATCGGGGGGCAGGCCAAGATCCAGGGTTAAAACCTTGGGGGTATGTTTCGCAAATAGTTTCAGCGCTTCCGCAACATTCTGCGCTAGCAACACTTCGTAGTGCTTGCTCAGTCCCCATTTAAGTTGTTTGCAAATCTCTGGACTGTCATCGACAATAAGTAATTTTTGCACAGACTCCCTCGTTTTCATCGTCGCACGTACCTCTGCGATTCCAGCGCTTTTCAGGATCACCTCAAATCAGGATTCCAGCGGCAACCACAGCGTAAAGGTGGTCCCCAGCCCAAGTTCACTTTGCACATCTATATGTCCGCCATGTCCCTCTATTATCTGGCGGCACTGATACAAGCCGATCCCCATCCCTTTTTTTTTGGTTGTTTCAAAGGGTTTGAACAATCTGGTGCGAATAAACTCTGCACTCATTCCCCCGCCAGAGTCAATGATCCGGATAAAGGCCCCCTTATTCTCCCCCACTTCGATCCTGATGTGCTGCCCTTCCTGCGACGCTTCTGCAGCATTGTGTATCAAATTGAGGAGAACTTTTTGCAGTTCTGCCACATCTACAGCAGCCTGTACCGAATCCCCTGAAACCTCAAGTCCCAAGTGACCCGACATATGCACAGTGACTTGTGCAAGTTCCAATAGATCGGTTGCAACAAAATTGAGTACAGGCTGGCGTTTGACATGCTGAAGTCGGGTTATAAGAACGTTCATTTTCGTCACTGTACTGTCGAGGGTTTCAAACATGTCGGCTCGAAATTCGGCATCTTCGATATAATCTCGTGCATTATCCACTACCAAAGTCAGACTCGAAACCAGGTTTTTAAGATCGTGAATCACAAATGTAGAAATCCGTCCGATTGCTGCCATTTCATTGGCCGCCACAAGGTCGGCATACAACTTACGACTTAGCAATACTCCAACAGCCTGATGGGCCAAGGTTTTCATAAGGTCAAAGTCTTCGTAGGTCAACTTTTCTCCGGCATATACACGTGCACCTAAAACAATAAAACCCTCAACCCTTTGCTGAAAACATAAAGGAATCAAAAAAGCACATCCTTTATCGTGCAATTTCACCCAGTCACCCTGCAGGGTATCGTGGCAGACCCTCAAATCAGTAATCCAACCACGTTCGGTCATGCGGTTTTCCTCGGGCAGCTCCCCGGATAAACACAGCGCGGTGAGTTCCATTTCATGCTGGGCACTACAACAAAAACTCCCACTTTGCTGTTCTCTTAAAAACAAACCTGCGCCGCGCAACGCAAAAGTCTCGGCAAAAAAGGTCAGAATCCCATTTTCGAGCTCTTCGCGATTTCTAGCACCGGCCAGACGTGTGGTGAAGTTCAGCCATTCATTCCGATAATCGTATTTTTTCTGATAGAAGTTTTTATGCAAAAACACCCGGATGCGTCGACGCACTTTTTCAGAAAGGAGCGCCAGCACCAGAATTAAACCAAAAAAAAGACCAAGAGCAATTATCAAAGAGCGATTGGCGGAAAAATTAAGATATCGCATCCCGGTGCCAAACAGCCCCAGAGCGATTAAATAAAACCCTACCGCAAAAAAGACCACGGAACGGTAAGCTACAGTGCGCGAGACCTCTATCCGCAGGACTTCTCCGCGATAAATGCGACTATACGCCATAAATACAAGCGCCAAAATCAGGCATGCAGATCGAACCGGAATCAGGTTCATATCCAAAGAACGGTAGAGCAGTGCCTGGCTGTAATAGACAATCAGCACCGCCAGCACCAACCCCACACCAATTATTTCAAACTTAGCCCGCCACCGGTCAGGGCGGGCAAGAGCCACGTAAGTGCGTTCAAGATAAAACAACGCAATAACCAGTGCACTCATCAGAACCGCATATAGCCAATAGCCAGCGGGGAGGAGGAAAAGAATTTTTTCTTCAGCAAAATCTGGGGAATAATATAGCGGCGGCAGCTGTGCTGAAGAGATAAACAGCGCAACCAGTGGGAAAGCAAGGGCAGCACAGAGCAGTAGTTTCGCCCAAGCACTCACCTCACCGCGCTGCCACTGACCAGCATACGTTACTCCAAACCACAACCATCCTACGGGCAAACAAGTCTCCGCCACCAGAGTTGCGTGCTTCCAAAGCAAGAATTGATCCGGGTGGAGCAAAGCCTGCAAGTCGCCCAGTTCCAGGGCCACACAGGCGGCTAGACCAACAAGGGTTCCTAGTGAGGATGTCTGCCAATGTCTTATCAAAACCAGCAGAATATACGCCGTGGCTAAAAAAACTACAGTCAGCGATAGAATTAACTGTAACATCAACCGCTCCAAAACCAGGTGAGGTAAAAGATTCTACCCAATGCAGTGCAAAAAGCTTGTGGGCGAGCCTGAATGCTGCAGCGTATGAAGTACAGACCCAAAAAGATTGAACCGGATATTTTTATTTTGGTTCTGCTAGGCGCCAGATCGGTTCTAATGAGGCAGAACAGACTGTATTGCAGGATAAAAGTCACGTACAAACTGCTCTACTAATTCCAACTGCATCACTTGGTTCGACTGATAGGTTGTAGATATCCGCACAAATGCAGAATCGCGCCTGCGGTACAGGATAGAATTGACTATTTCTGAGAGTTTCAACATATACTCGCTGGTCAGCGTTTCTCCTTTGACCTGGTACCAGTATAAAAACATCTCTCGACTGTCTCCATTTTGATAAACAGCCTCTACGCACTGAATTTCTTCGTTACCGATGCGCATCTTCCTTATCTGTTGCGTAAGCGGCCTCCAACCGCTGCCAGGTAGGCAGTGTTTGGGCGAATGGATAGGTCCGCTATCCGGCCCTCCACCATGATAGCCTAAGTAAAAAGCCACCTGCTGGTTCTGCTCATTTTTATATACGCGATACAGATAATCCGTCGGACGTAATTGTCTGAGTACCGCTTCACTAAAATACACCTCATCAATCTTAACCCAGTCCTTTAGGACATACGGTATTCCCTCTAGAGGGAGTGCCGCAGGGATCTTGACATCTCTGTGAAAACCCAAAAATACAACCGTCAGCGCCAAAAGTAAATAAACCGCATAAAACCGTAGTTTATTCATGAATTCCCCCAGCGTCGCAGCAAAAATCCCAACGCAAAAAGTAGCAGCATCGCCACTGCAAACACTGCCAAGCCGGCAAATTCATGAAAAAACCCCTCTGCCGCTGCGGCTCCGTAGTGTTGCGCCAACACCCCAGTAACAATTACCCTGAACATATTTGTCACAACTGCTATGGGGATGGCAGATAAAATAATAATCCATCTTTTAAGTGTCGATGAATGCGCCACAAACGCATAGGCAACCGCCAGAGCAAGCAGAGACATCAGGGAACGCAACCCACTACACGCATCGGCAACTTCCAGAACCGTTTGCGGGAAATGAATGATATTACCCTCACGCACCACAACGATGCCCAGTGCTTTAAGGCTTAATACCGAGAATCTTGCCACCATGAGCTTAAGAGGAAAAGCAATGGAATCGTAGACGATGTAGGGCAGTGGCACCATGAACGCGAGAAACCCAAGGGGCAACGCAAGTTTCTTAAACACCTGACCGCCACACCAAAAGAGAACAATACCCGTCAAAACCACAACCAGTGATATACGCATGGAAAAATATTCAGTTCCTGCATACCCCATAACCAACAATGCCAGACCGGCTACGGCAACTAACAGCCCACCTATTTGAGGCCGCACTGGAGTATTCTTGAGATCGGGCCAACGCTGCCAAATAAAAAACGCCCCCACAAGGGGGACCAAAAAACCATGCGAATAATTTGGATCGTTGTTCCAATCCGCCACCATCCCAGGGATCACACTGCGATAGGCTATGCCAAGCAACAAAAGCAGCGCTAACCAGTACCAGCGATGTTGCCTGAGCTCTTCTTGCAGGGAGAGTTTCCCCTCTGGAGGCATCATCTAAGCTCTCCGCTATGTATCTGGAGTAAAATCCCTACTATGCGTTCTGCCGCCTTACCATCCCATTTTTCTGGAATTTGACCTGCGACATCAGCGGCAAGAATATGCTCTGCTCGGAGCAAGATATCCTCCTTTTTATTGCCTGCCAAAACATTCGTCCCTTTTTCGCAGGTGATCGGTCTTTCAGTATTTGCACGCAGGGTAATACAGGGAACTCCCAGAACCGTGGTCTCCTCCTGCAGTCCCCCACTATCAGTTAGAACTAGTCTGGCGTTCATGTTGAGGTGAAGAAACTCCAGATATCCAAGGGGCTCTGTAATCCAGATGCCTTCAACTTTATCCCCAGTGTTAAAATAATGTTCCAGGCCAAACTGTTGGGCCATTTTCTTAGTTCGTGGATGGATGGGAAATATCACAGGCAGATCTCTGGCAATCTGGGCTATCGCCTCTAAAACACCTTTTAGAACCGCAGGGTTATCCACGTTGGAAGGTCTATGCAGGGTCAGGGTCGCATATCCACGGGGCTGAACCCCCAACCTCCGACTCAAATCGAGGCCAGCCGCGATCTTTTTGTGCTTCAACAGGGTATCGATCATGACATTGCCGACAAAAAAAATCTTCTTTCTGTCAATCCCTTCCGCCACCAGATTCTGTTCTGCCAGATAGTCAGTGGTAAACAAGTAATCACACAGCACATCTGTGCACAGCCGGTTTATCTCCTCGGGCATTGACATATCTCGGGAACGCAAACCCGCCTCGACATGTGCAACCCTGATTCCCAGTTTTTTGGCTGTAATCGTACACGCCATCGTCGAATTAACATCACCTACGACAATCACAAGATCCGGCGCTTGCTCCAGACAGACTTTTTCAAAGCCAACCATTATTTTAGCGGTCTGCGCGGCATGCGAACCACTACCAACACCTAAATCGATGTCGGGTCTGGGCATACCCAGATCAACAAAGAATGACTGGCTCATCTTCTCGTCGTAATGCTGACCGGTATGCAGTAGCTGCTGTTCTATGTGGCCAGGGTAGTGTTTAATAGCCTCAATGATAGGTGCCATTTTCATAAAATTGGGGCGCGCACCAACCACGTTGAGAATTTTTAATGGTTTCACATTTGCTCCATTCTTGATGGACACCAAACTGAATTGAGCATCCCCGGTGTTTGGGATAAAGATGCCTTTACATCTTTACGAATCGTCCAGATCAACGGGCGCAGAAAAATATTGGCATCCTTAAGTACCGTATCCACGTTCATAGTGTAAGGGCGGCGCTTACCCCGGTGTTCAATAACTTCACCAATAGGTTCAAGATTGCCTCCAAGGGCACTGAAGCGAGTTGCCAGCATCGGTTCTGTTAGCATGTAAAGAGTTTTAATTCCGTAAAATGACGCCATCTCAAGCATGCCGATGTAGAGCCCTACAGGTATGTAGGGGAAACGCCTGCGCCCCTGTTTGCTGTAGTCTTCCGGTAAATCCATAGGAACTGGTGTCATAGCCTCGTTTCTTCGGCGCCGGAAATCGGAGGTTATCGCCAGACGTGAGACTTCCGCTAATTCTCCTCTTTGCATCTGATCAAAATCCGGATATCCGGGATAGAGGGTTCCGGTGCAGAGTTCTTGCAATGGCAGAGATTGACCTGACTCACCCTGACTAGGCAGGACTAGACGCACGCTACCGATATACCGTCCGGAGCTTACCGACATAAGCAGGCAGTGTAATGCGTTATCATCGTAGACATCCCGCTCAAGGCCACTTTCGTTTACCGGCTCCCATTTGAGTTCTTCACAGTAAACCTGATGCCGAACTTTCTGTGCCTCTCTTACAAGCCCCTGATTCACCGCGGGAACTACCCTAAAATAGCTTTTGAAATGCTTGTGTAAAAACAACATTTCTCGATAACGGGCTATTTTCATTTTGAGTGTTATGCCGGGCATGGCAGGTACTCCTCTGCACATTTACTCTTAGGCGTTGCACACCGAGCAAAGGTATGCATTGCAATTGGACATTCCACAGACTGGATCTCCGCTTGCTGGTATTTGCGTAAGTTTTTGCTATGCATGTATAATGTCTAACCTTAATCAGAGGAGCTATAGGAATCAGGCTACCATACTCCCGCCAATCCACAAGAGAGCTCCTAAGCTTTTTCACATCAAGATCGGTAGACATTGCCGTTACAATAATCCATCATGAACCGCGAGCAGGTAACATTAAATAAACATCGGGTGTCGCACACTATGAAATCTTACAACCGGGACAATTCCGCCCTTGTCTGGCTAACCCTCGGATACTTTCTGTTGCTGGTTTACGCCAGTCTGATGCCATATGACTTCAGTTCCAGGATCAATGCGTCCTGGGTTCTGAATCGAGCTCTGCATGCCTGGCCGGTTAATCCCTATGCCCGCGTCAGTGGCTCCGATGTTCTAAGCAACCTGCTCCTGTATATTCCCTTAGGTGCTCTGATGGCGACATCCCTTCGCAAGAAGGGTGCGGGCAAATGGAGTGCCTTTTCCATGACCTTTGCCCTGTGTTTCTGTACCAGTCTGGGGGTTGAAACCCTGCAGATATTCTCCTTATCGCGTACATCCAGTATCACCGATCTGCTCATGAACACCATTAGTGGCATCACTGGTGCAGGATTTGGTGTCGTGTGTGGGATGCCCCTGTGGCGGCGTATTAATCTTGAATTGCGCTCACGCTGTCGATACAGCCCCCTTGATCTACTTACCCTGATCTTTGCCGGTCTACTCGCAGCTGATGCCATGGCTCCATTTATGCCCACCCTGTTGCTGTCACAGATAGGGCGCAGCGTAAAGGCATCTGAATTCAACGTGATTGCTGGTTTTTCTCATCACCCATGGCATTGGTGGCTGGTAACCCATATCCTTGTGTACATGGTATTTACCCTTCTAAGCGCTCAATGGCGGAGAAGGGACAAAACCCGAATGGGAGTGTACAGAGCTGCCTTTATCTGCAGCCTGTTTGCTCTCGTGCTTGAGGCAGGCAAAATTTTTATAGCTTCTCGCGTTATGAATTTGAGCAACCTGGCCGCAAACTTAAGCGGCATTTTACTCGCGGTTCTGATTCTACACAGCTCGGCAACCTGCCTTACCCAGAAAACCAGACTCAATTTGGGGATACTGGGCACTGTCACATATATTTTGTACTTGGGTTTAGTTCCCTTTGATTTTCACTTCAACACCAGTCTACTCGTACAGAAACTGCCTCGAGGAGTTGAACTCCTCCCCCTTTACCACTATGCCATGGGTGCTAGCCTTAACCACGTGCGTCTATTCGTGCAAACCGTTCTACTTTCAGTAACTTTTGTATATTTTGTGCGCCTGCGATTTGATATACGCGATAAAACTAGCTCTAACGTAATGCTTGCAGTTATACTAGCAGGCTTGCTAGGTGTGATTCAGGAGGGAGGGCAGCTCTTTCTTTTATCCCGAACTGCGTCCATGACAGATATTTATTCCTATATGCTTGGTGGAGCACTATCCATGTGGGTTCCGCTGTTTGATACCCACAATGCGGGTTTGAGCCCCAAAGAGAACTGATATTTAAGGCCATGGACAAAAAAGATACCTTACGTATTGCAGCCGTTGGAGATCTACTTCTGACCACACCCCGCTCTTCCACGACCCCTGGTAGAGGTCTGGAAGCACTGTCTCCACAAATACGTAACCTTTTCTCTTCCTGCGATGTGGTGCTGGCTAACCTCGAATGTACCCTGCCTGCAGAGCAACAGATATCCACTGAGCCCAGAGTTTTCACCACTGAGAAGCAGCTGGAATCGTTACAGAATGCCCACATAAACCTGGTAACCTTGGCAAACAACCACGCATTCGATGCTTTTAACCCGGGCTTTGAGAAAACCGAAACAAAACTCAAGCGGTTAGGGATAAAGTTTTTCGGGGCTGGACTCGATGCAACCCAGGCATGTGCTCCAATCACCCTCACCATCAACGATATCCGTATTGCCTTTTTGGCTGCAGTTTCCCCATCCACCGGAGTTGAACGCTTTGCCACAGCCGAACAAAGTGGAGTCCCCTCTTTTGATGAACACGCAATCTCCCAGACCATACTCAACCTAAAACAAACACACGATCATGTGATCTTTGCACCCCATTGGGGGGAAGAACGTTTTCGTTTCCCAGCTCCAGAACAGATTAACCAAGCGCACAGATTTATAGATTCGGGTGCCACCGCCGTTTTGGGTCATCATCCACATGTACTGCAGGGGTTAGAACACTATCAGCATGGTTTTATCGCCTACTCCCTCGGGAACTTCCTTGCCAACAGCGTCTATTGGGATGACGGAGATACCCTGAACTGGGACCGGTTTGAACGCACCAGCACAATCATCATTCTGGAACTCGACAACAAGCAAATCAGGCATGTAGAAACGGTCCCCGTTTTAGATACTGGACACAACATTATTCTGGACCACAGCCACAAAGGGGCAAAGTATCGCAGCAGTGCCAACAAAGTGCTCAGTAAGGGGATAACTGCGGCGCAATACCGCAGGGAGTCCTACCGCGTAAGTGCGCTGCTGCCCATTGTAAAAAAAGCTGCCTGGGAAAATATTTGGAGCTTTCGTCCCGCCCATTTGAAAAAAATCGCCAGAATCTTGCTAAATAAAAGCTGAAAAAATGCAAACAGATCCAAGACACTTTGTGGTAGTGGATCCGTGGATATGATTATGACTAATTATCAATATGATAACCTCAGACTGGAAAACCTACCCACAATCCCCCATACGCTGCTTGAACTGATTCAGCTTTCTGCGCAACCGGTTGTGGAGGTTGAGGATTTAGCTCATATCATTCGTCAGGATCCGATCGTTTGCGCCAGAATCTTCAATCTTGCCAATTCTGTCTATTTCCGCCAATGGAATAAAATATCGGATGTGCAGCAATTACTGGTAGTTATCGGCATCGAACCTGTCTTCCAGATCGCTCTTTTGTGCGCTACTGAACAAATATTCACTCATCAAAACAGCCAGTTGGAACTGCCGGTTACCATCCTGTGGTACCGCTCTGTTCTGTGTGCCAATATTGCTGAAGAGATGGCAGCCTTGGTAGGATATGCGTCTAGACACGAGGTTTACTTAGCTGGTCTGTTACACCGAATTGGACAATGGACGCTGCTGAGCAATTTTACCCAGCGTTATCTGGATAAAGTAGATATAGCCCTCGAATTAAGAAGAGCAGAAGGTCTTGAACATAATCTTTTCAAAGTAACTTCAAGTGAAATTGGAGCCAAAGTGATTCAGGACTGGCAGATAACCCCGACGGTATGCTCTTTTATAGCTGATGCAATCAAATCACAGACCCACCCACCTGACAGTCTACTGGAGAGCTCCCCATTAGCACGTATTCTGGCCTTGAGTTCTATTCTATGTGATACACAGGATGTCAGGTCTGCAGAGGTGATATACGCAGCATCGCGGCTCTTTGGACTCAATAACGCCATTATCCAGAAGGTTACTCTGCGCGCTCGCGAACAAACTGATTCAATCATCACCAATTTTTTCCCCTCGAAAGATGCTGCGTTATCTGTGTCGGGCCCGGAGTTGTTGCAGAAAAGTCAGGCGCAACAACAGCGTAGTCTGCGACTACAGATTAAAAATTACGCGCTGGTACATTCAAGCAGAATTTTTCCTAAAAACTACGCAGAACTACAGAAAATCTGCCAACAGCTGCGTCTGAATTTAAATCTCTTGTTCGGGATACAGGACCTGTGCTTCCTGTTCCCTGAGAACACTTCAAACTCCCTTTATGGATACGACGATCTTGGAACACGCCCTGAACTACACCAAGTCTCAATAAGTTCTGAGGGCGCAATCAACCTCATTCTAAAAGCTGTGCAGGAAGATAAAACATACTACAGCCCCGCTGAACTAAAGAGTGTGTTTTCAGTGCCGGAACGCCAACTCGAAAATCTGCTTGGCAGCAAGTTTCTATGTTACATCCCCCTAAGATCTGGAGCGCACCAGAAAGGAATCATTGTTGCACCCCTTTCGCTACACCAATGGCAACAATTTTCCGCAGTACCCTCACTGCTTCAGCTTGCAGGACAAGTCGCTGGCGCAGCACTTGACGCCACAAAAGAGCAGTGTCAGAGCTGGGAACAGAAGTATGATGCTGAACTTGCGTCAAACCGTCGTGCAGTCCCACACGAAATCAACAACCCTCTATCAATCATAAATAATTATCTTTTCCTCTTGTTCCAGCAGCTAGAGACAAAAGAAAACAGGGAACAAATAAAAATTATCCAGGGCGAAATCGGCAGGGTTGGAATTTTAGTATCTGAATTAGAGGACCTACACGCTGTCGAGATAGAACAGAAAAGAAGTCATATTCAAATAAATGAATTGATCCATACTCTGCACGCATTACTCTACAGCACGCTTTTTGAACCTCGTCACCTGAAATTGAACATGGATCTTGCTGTAGAGCTCAAACCCATCGCAAGTGTTGGCAGCAACGTGAAACAGGTTTTGATAAACCTACTAAAAAATGCTGCTGAAGCCCTGCCCTCGCAGGGAGAGGTATGGGTTACAACCAGGGACAGGGTATATAAAAACCGGCGCCAATACGTAGAAATCGAGATCAGGGATAATGGACCTGGGATAGATAAAGAGATCCTAGCAGATATTTTTCAGCCCGTACGCAGCACGAAGCAAGGACATTCAGGGCTGGGTCTGAGTATAGTAAAACATTTGCTAGATGAGATAGACGGTGAAATAAGTTGCTCTAGTGCGGAGACCGGAACCCGTTTTCAGATTTTTCTCCCCCGGGTTCTAGCATGAGCGTTTCAACCAACTACAGCCACAGAAGTGACCTCCGCCTAACCTGTAAAGCTTAAGGAGATTTTCTCCATGCCAAAGATACCTTCTGCGCCCCAAAATCTGGGATCAAACGCAGAAACCATCCCTGGAAACCTAGGTACCCCTGACACAAACATACCCGAGGTGAAGATATCCATCCTGATTATTGATGCTGAACCGCGGTCACGTCATAGCATATGCGAACTGCTATCCCCTCTGGGGCACTCCATAACCCAGGCTGCTTCCTTAGAGGAATCTATTAGACTATTACACAAGAAAGAATTCACTCTGGCACTTGTCGACCTAAGCCTGTCTGATGGTTCTGGCCTAGATATAGTGCACTATATTCAAGCCAATCAAATTCATATACGCCTGATAATTACCGGTGACACTTCAACATTTGAGCATGACACACTGGCACTGCGTATCGGAGCCTGCGTTTTCATCCCCAAGCCATACCTGCCTCAAACCCTCTTGAAAATAATGGCTAAAGAAATCACCAATGCTAGAACCCAGCACCGTTATGCACATATCCATAATGAATTAAAGGGCTCTGAAGCGCTGCACCGCTTCATCGTTAACACCTCTCCTGACATAATCTACATGCTTGATGAGAGGGGGAACTTCTCCTTTGTCAACCAACGTGTGCACTCGTTACTTGGGTGTGTAGAAGAAAACCTCATAGGAAAACATTACTCAGAAATAGTCCTGCCCGAAGACCTTGAAAAAGCTCATCACGTTTTCAATGGCTGGCATACTGCCACTTTTCCCGACAACAACGTGGAATTGCGCCTACTCAACCGCCATAATAATGAACTGTGCTTTGTGGAAGTCCGTGCAATTCCCGTAGAGCTATCTGCCTCAGGAAGTTACATTTCTACAGGCACAGAGCAGGATGCAGAATTTGTGGGCGTCTATGGTGTTATCCGCGATATAACCAAAAACAAACGCAACGAGGCTCTACTTCAGTACCATGAGCACCACGATCACCTGACAGGTCTCCCTAATCGCTCTCTTCTGCATGACCGTCTGAAGATGGCCATGGTTCAGGCCCGAAGGTGTAACAGCCTTATCGGTCTTCTGTTTCTGGATATCGATCGGTTTAAAACAATCAATGACAGCTTAGGTCACCTCGCCGGGGACAAAATTTTACAGCAAGTTACCCAGCGCCTTATTGCAAGCCTGCGTGAAGAAGACACCCTCGCACGCATCAGCGGCAATGAATTTATGCTACTGCTGCCCAATATAAGTAAGCGCGAAGACGCCGCTTCCGCAGCACAGCAGATTATTGATGGCTGTGCTGTGCCTATACATTACCAAGGACAGGAGGTACTCCTTACCTTCAGTATAGGTGTTGTCATATATCCTGAAGACGGTCGTTCAAAAGAGGAATTAATCCACAAAGCCTATCTGGCAAAGTGTTATGTAAAACAAAACAGTCGCAACAGTTTTAGCTATTACAAGCATCGCTTTAAATACGTGGGGGAAACAGAATTAGAGCGGGAAAGTGCGCTGCGGCATGCGCTGAAGAACGACGAGTTAGAACTATATTACCAACCACAGGTCGACATTCTTGAACATCGCGTTATCGGTCTAGAGGCTTTAATCCGCTGGGATCACCCACAAAAAGGCCTCCTGCTTCCAGGGGACTTTATCCCTCTGGCGGAAAAAAGCAACCTGATCTGCGAAATCGGACAATGGGTTCTAGAACGTGCCTGTCAGGATACACGCCAGCTTGAAAACAATGGCTTTACAGGGCTTAAAATAGCGATAAACATCTCAATGCAGCAGTTGAATCACACCAGCTTCAAAAAACAAGTTTTGCAAACCACTTCAGATTGCGGGTTGCAACAAAACTATCTTGAAATCGAAATCACCGAAAATAGTATCATGCAAAACATGCAAAACACCGTCGACATCCTAAGTGATCTGGCCAATGCTGGCGTCGGTACCGCTATTGATGATTTTGGTACTGGGTACTCATCTCTTGGCTATCTGCAGACTCTGCCTGTTTCAACCCTGAAGATTGATCGCTCTTTTATCCGCAATCTCTCCACCAACCAATGCACTCCTCCAATCATCACGGCTATTTTAACCTTAGCCGCAGCGCTGAATATTAAATGTATTGCCGAAGGGATTGAAACAGAAGAACAGAAAACGGTGCTACACCTTGCTGGCTGCAGATTTATTCAGGGGTATCTCTATTGCAGACCGCAAACATTTACTCAACTACTAAGCTATTTAAGGCAGGCCAAGGATGGGGTTTTGAATCGCCAAGACCAGCTATGCCTGATTTAACGACTAGCTATTTCATGAGAGCCTTAAGCCAGTCCATGCTGGAGTGTGTTATTTCTGGTATTTTCACCACCGGCACTTGAATATCTGCAAAATCTTCTCCACGTGGCCAAGACTGGTAGCCCGTTGGGCCGATATGTTGCAATTGCGGGGCGGCAGAATTTATCTGCAACCCTCCAGAGTCAGTGCCGAGAATCATCGGATCAACATCATAGACCCCATCTTTTTCAAACGTAGGGAGATTGGGGCGACTATCAGTATCAGGCCGAAACCATAAATTTTCGCGAAAGACAAAACTACCCGGCTCAGTCCCCTGACCGACATTGAAAAACACCTTGACCCGTTGGTCGGTGACTACCACATTGCGCTCAAACACACCACGCTGGCTAGGTTTGAACTGCTTGTCTTGCGTTTCTTGCAAAATGCGCCCGAGCCACTTCTCCGGCAAAAAAAACAGATTGTGGTGGACATGGCTGTCTTGAGCCGTCACCCAGGCGATCTGGGCTTCTGCGCCAATGAAGGTATTTCCAGCAATAGTTATATTTTTTGCCTCGTAGTCCCCAACTTCGGGACGAAAATATGCTTTGCCAGTCAAGCCACCGATTTGGATCACGCGCTGACCCGCCTCTTTAAACAGATTGTTCTGTACCAGAATAGCGTGTGATCCACCCTTGATCTGAATTCCATTACCGCTACGAAAGCCCTGCTTGCCAATGAATACACAATCTTCGATGATGCCGTTACTACACCCCACCAGATCAACCGCCGAACCACCCCAGCCTTCAATACGGCACTGGCGTAGCACAAAATCTGTGACTCCACTCAACTTCATCGCATTTTGATTGCTCTTGGCGCCGGTATCCAACACCTGGATATGTTCTAAGATTAGGTGGTGTGACAATGCTTGTTTAGCGTCATCGTCTATATTGATGCCGTTAGTAGAAATGTCTCGAAAAATAAGGTTCTTAAATTTAAGGTAGGAACAACTGCTGAGTTTCAGCCCTTCAGTACCCCCCTTAAAAACCGGTGGGTTGTGTGGATCTTCAGCCTGAATAATAATCGGTGCGGCAGCAGTTCCATGGATATTCTTCAAGGAAAACCCGCGATATATCCCAGGAGAAATCAACAGCTCGTCGCCGGGCTTAAGTTGGGTTATCCCCGCTTTAAGCTGAGCGGAATCACGCACTTGTAATACTTGTGAGAGACATGGATGTACCGGCAAAGCGAACAAAACTAGAAACACCCATAAAACAACGTTGCGGCAGTTCATAGACATGCCTTCACCTTTTTTCCAGTTTATTGCGAAAGAGGATATGCTGTAGCGTTCACTATCCGACCATAATTTTGCTACGCAGCGATACAAGTCATCCTTGTCAGTGTGGATCTATTCCAAGATTACTTTCGCACGCTCCGAGTGCCTGCTCGCAATCTTCAAAGAACTAGAACACTTGTGAATAATAATACCAAACATTTCCCGCTTTGCGATCTTCTGTCGTTGCCGTGCCTTCTGCCACCAGCGAGGGGAAAGTCCACTGTCTATCAAGCTAGGCCCGGACGGGCTCCAGCAACACAGCTCTCCGTCATCAAGGCGATCAACTATTGACGCTTTTGGAGATCTGT
>JAVERW010000098.1:0-6774 GCA_034006915.1 Desulfuromonadaceae bacterium
AGCACCACCTGGGCCGGAGCATGGACCATGCCTGCGGGTAAACTCTATACCCGTATGGCGTACAGTGAATACGAGGCACAGCGCTATTTTTATGAAGATGGAAGCACTAAAGCATATGCTCCGCGTGATGGTAAGCAGCGCGATTTTGACTATGATGAGCAGACCTGGTCGTTTTATGCGGAATACGGCCTGTTTGATAATATTACGTTGATTGGATCATTTGATTACAAGGAAACGGAATGGACCTTCCAGTCTGGTGGGAGAAATGGGTTTGTCGCGGCAGACAAAACGGCCAAGGCCAGTGGCTTGGCGGATATCAATTTCGGACTCCGGTATCGTCTTGTCGCCATGGACTCCGGAGCATTGTCGTTGCAGGCGTTGTACAAGAGCGCAGAAGCCTATGACCATAAAGATGAGAACCTGAGCACAGATATCCGTTTGGGTGATGCACAGGACGATTTTGAAATACGTTTACAGTTCGGCCACTCCCTATATCCTTACGTACCGGGGTATTTCAATGTCGAGGCTGGGTATCGCTGGCGGAGTAAGTATATGGCGGATGAGTTTGTATATCTGCTCGAAGCCGGAGTTGATGTGACAGAATCACTCTATATTCGCACTAAACTGGACGGAACTGCAAATGTTGGCAACGGAGATGATCCATTTGCCAATGAGACAAATGCAAACGCGAATGAAATAGACCTCGGTAAACTGGAGATCAGCGCAGGTTACAAGCTGACTTCAAGTTTTGCCCTCGAAGCAAGCTATTTCAACGAACTTTATGGCGCCAGCACCACCAAGGGTGAAACTTGGTCCGTTGCACTAGCCGCTATCCTGTTTTAATCCCTGACTATTTTAGTTGAAGTTATTTGCGCGGCGCACAGCCATAAAGTTGTGCGCCCTTCTCTTTGTAAGGATCAGCGCATGAACAATGGAATAAAATCACGCACCGCATTGATCATCCCTGCCCACAATGAAGCAGAATCTCTGCCGTTGGTATTGCGCCGCATCCCTGCGTGCATTGATGAAGTAGTTCTGGTTGATAACGGCTCAACTGATGCGACCGCTGAAGTGGCAATACGCTATGGAGCGCGCGTGGTGCAGGAGCCGGTTTTGGGCTACGGGAGTGCATGTCTTGCAGGAATCGAGGCATTGCGCCCTTTGCCACCAGAATATATCGCGTTTGCTGATGGCGATGGAAGTGACAACCATGTTGAACTCGGTGAGTTGCTAAAGCGTATGCAGGTTTTTGGACTGGACCTTGTTCTCGCACAACGGGTGCCGGTAAAGCGTGAGGCCCTAAGTCTGCAGCAGCGTTTTGGCAACGGCCTCGCAACAAGCTTGATTCATCTGTTGTGGGGTGGCCCATATCAGGATCTCGGCCCCATGCGTATTATTCGCTGGGAGGCCCTGCAGCAACTGAATATGCAGGATAGAAACTTCGGCTGGACCATCGAAATGCAGGTCAAGGCGCTGCAGCAGGGGCTGAGGATCATGGAAGTGCCGCTGGCGTATCTGCCGCGCATTGCTGGTACTTCAAAAATCAGTCGCACTTTCTCCGGGGTGATTCGTGCCGGGGGTAAAATCCTGTGGGTCATAGCACGAGAGGCGTGGCGTGATCGGCGCTACGTATGCCAGCGTCTATTGCGCCGCCGCGCCAAAAGTAGAGTGATGCACAGTGCAGATGCCGGCGCTGCAAACACATAGAAGCTCAACATGGTGCTTTCCTGCCAAGTACCACTCATGACTCTGCTCGCCGCAACCTGATAGCTCAACAGCACTGCCCAGCTTAGCGTTATCCCCGCCGAGAATGATGCAAGAGAGGGTGCAAGGGGGATAAAAGCAAGGAGATACAGCGCATACCACGGATGCAGGGTAGGAGTGAGAAGCAGAAAAGCCAGGGTGATGTACATGCATGCGCCTACAAAGGGGGGTGCACACCTGTTGTTTGTGTGGGCATGGAAGGCGTACAGACGCAACCACTGCCATCCGAAGATGAGGCAGAATGAGCCGCCCAGGAGAATCCGCGCATTTTGTCCCGATTCGGTCCAGTGGCGCAGAATGCGAAAGGCAAAACCGGAGAACTCCCAGTGCTGAGCATACAGATGCAAAGTGTGGATGCCATTACGTAACTCAGGCCAGAAGGGGAGACAAACCCCTATGCACACCACGCTCAGAGCGAGGAGAAATGCGGCGCGAACACGTCTGTGAAGTTGGATAAATAGCAGGGGCGCGAAGATAAGGGGGAAAATCTTGGTCATGATCGCCAGACCCAGCGCAGCTCCTGTTGCCAGGCCGAAAACACGCTCTGATTCGTGCGTCACTGGTTTGAGGCTGAAATAGATGGCTGCGAGGATGAAAAATACCGCCACCACATCCACATGCCCGGAGGCGGAACTTTCGAGAACCGCAAGGGGGTGCAGGGCGTACACGCACAGCCATGCAGGATGGCGCTGCAGGAGGCGGAGGAGGAGCAGGATAAAAACGCAGTTACCCAGATCAAAGAGGATAAAGAACCCTTTCATCCCCATCAGACTCCCGGATGAGAGAGCAAAGATCAGCTGCGCCACGGGGGGATAGATGGTGACTAAATCCGGATGATTGATGAGGATCTGGAGCTCAGCTAGAGATTGCTGTGTTGGTATCAGCGCAGCTGGGGCGTGCGAATAGGGGTTGTGTCCTATACGCAGTTGCAGCCCGTCCCACAGGTAGCGGAAGATATCGTCGGACAGTTCCGGTATGCGTGCAATAAACAGCAGGCGTAAGAACAGCGCCGCGCTGATTATAAAAAAACCGTTTACCACATAATGTTTGGTATCAAGCTGTGCGGGTAAAGCGGTTACGCGACTATCCGCCAGCCATACCAGTACACCCAGGGCGATTACAATGAGGGCGCAGAGGGCGAGAAACGCAGGCAGTTGGAGCAAAAAGCTATTTAAGCTGGCAAGAAACAGGTACGCAAGCGCAATACATACAATAACCACCGAAATGGAGATAAAAATGAAACTGTTGCCACAGGTTGCAGATAGGGACGTTAAGGCTTGTGTAGGACGCAAGCGCCTCAAGCCTCTGGTTTTTTTATGTTGCGTCTTCATGTTATGGAGTTCCATGGGGAGTGTCATCCCTACTGGGTGTAATTGTTTCAGTATAGATACAGCCTGGGCTGCTGAATCAGAAGCTGTCCGGTTGCGTTTGGTAAGTGCAACCGAGGCGCAGCAGCAGCTGCCGGCTGTGACAATCCTTGATGCGCGCCCCCGTTCAGGGTGGATCCAGGGGCACATTCCCGGAGCGTGTTCCTTTAGTTGGGAAGACTATACCAGAACTGATATTGACGGCGTCAAGTATCGCACTCTGCCCTCTGCAGAACTGGCACTTGCTTTGGGTGAAAAAGGGATTGATGCCACTACTGATGTACTTATTTACGCTGATGCGGACACCAGCTGGGGTGGAGAAGGTTGGGCTGCGTGGATACTGGCGTGGCTAGGACATCAGGGTACGGTATATATTCTTGATGGAGGGCTGCAGGCGTGGAAGAAAGCCGGTCTGGCGCTGGAGCAAGGGGAGAATCTGTGCTCAGAAACATCGAAACCGCGACATTACGCGGTGAATCTACGCACGGAACTGAATATCAGCGCAGAAGAACTACAGCAGAATAAAGAGGATTACACCCTCATCGATACGCGCAACTACTGGAATGAATGGCTCCTGGGGCATCTCCCTGATGCAGTACATATCAATTGGGAGAAATTTTATACCGGTAAAACCCGACGCCCTTTAGGCAAAGGGGCGTTAATTCGGTTATTGCGGGAGAATGGAGTCGATCCTGCAAAACCGGTGGTGTACTACTGCTCCGGAGGGATTCGTTCTGGCTATACCTGGCTGGTGCACACCCTGGCCGGATTACCTGCTGCAATCAACTACGAAGGAGGAACGGAAGAATGGAACATCCACACCAAATAGAAAGTGAGGCTGGGGTGGCTGATTCCCTGAAACAGATAGCTGATACCTGCAACAGTTGTGGTTTATGTGTGCGCTCATGTGCGTTTCTCACCCGGCACAAAAGCCCAGCGCTTATTGCGCATGCGGCTATGGAAAGCGGGGAATACGCAATTGCGTTCGAGTGTAGCCTGTGTGGCCTGTGTGATACCCTGTGCCCGCACAGCCTTCAGATAAAAAATATGTTTCTGCATATGCGCCGTCTGGAGGCGAAACACAACCCTACCGTGCTGAAACGTTTTAAGGGGCTGCGCAGCTATGTGTCTATGGGACGTTCCAAATGGCTGCAAAGCTATGCATTGCCACAGGGCTGTACTCAGGTGTTTTTTCCCGGATGTGCCCTCCCCGGGACACGTGCCAACCTTGCCTGGAAGGTGTATACATATCTGACACAGCGGGTTCCAGCCCTCGGGCTGGTGCTCGATTGTTGCGCCAAGCCATATCATGATATCGGCATGCAGACTGATTTTGCAGAGCATATAAGCGATCTTGGCTACAAGCTTGAGCAACACGGCATTACCAAGGTGATCACCGCATGCCCTAACTGCTATGAAGTTTTTAAACGCTACCTGCCGCAGGTAGAGGTGACAAGCGTGTATGAACTCCTCACTGCGAATATTTTAGAGGATACTGAGGATAAGGACTCTGCGGAAAACTCGCTTCAAGTCACCGTGCACGACCCCTGTGTCAATCGATTCCGCGCCTCCACTCAGAATTCGGTGCGCACCCTGATAAAGCATGCCGGGATGGAAGTACGTGAGATGAAGAACCACGCCGAAACCACCATTTGTTGCGGCGAGGGGGGATGTGTTATAGCCACCGACCCAGAGTTGGCTCTGAGTTGGCGGCGCCAGCGTGTACACCAATCGGATGGCCTGCCCGTGGTTACCTACTGCGCTGGATGTGTCGAGTATCTGAGTGCTGATATGCCCACCTTTCATGTACTGGATCTGCTGGATACCTCATCAAGTACGGATATAAAACCGGTACCGCCCACGCGTGGGCTTAAACGCTATCTGGATCGATTTAACCTGAAACGCAAGGCGGAAAAACATATGCGCACCCAGACTGATGCAAGTGATGACATGGTTAATTCCACCCCCGCAACAAAAAATAAAGGTAGCATCTGGGGGCGTTTTGTCCTGTTAACTGTGTTGGTTGCGGCAATAGCTGCGCTGAAAATCTCTGGGGGCAGCGCATGGTTGGAGCCGGAGCGCCTGCAGGGATTGATTTCCGGGTACGGCTACTGGGCTCCATTTATCTACATCCTGTTGTATGCAGCCGCTCCGGTATTGTTTATGCCCGGCTTACCTCTGACTATACTCGGGGGGATGTTGTTCGGCCCAGTGTGGGGGGTGGTGTATACCATAATTGGTGCCACCAGCGGTGCGTGCGTGGCTTTTCTGGTGGCACGCTACCTTGGGCGTGAGTGGATCAGCACCAAGATGAGCGGACCGCGCTGGCAGAAGCTGGATGCGGACGTAGCGCACCATGGGTGGAAAATTGTGGCCCTGACGCGCCTGATTCCTCTGTTCCCCTTTAATCTGCTCAATTACGCCTTCGGAGTCACCCGTATTCCGTTTCTGCACTATGCACTCACCTCATTTGTCTGCATGCTTCCGGCAACCATCGCGTATGTGTACCTTTCGAGCTCGGTAGGGCAGTTGTTCAAAGGGGAACTTTCTATGGAATTCGGTATCGGCTTAGGGCTGATAGTTTTGCTTTCCCTTCTACCTTTGGGATGGCGTCGCTATGCCAAAGGTAGAACGTTGCGCATTGATGAATAACTTGAAGGCTGGTGCCAGATTGTTGAGGAGATATTACTTCACAGTGCTGTGTGCCGCCATTGTTTGTGTAATGATAATGCCCGCTGTGGGGATGACCCAAAAAATAGTCGCTACCGAATCTTCAGCATATGCAAACTTCCTGCTCCTGTATCCAAAAAATCCGCATACCTGGGAAATTGTGCCGGATAATGCAGGAGCACTCCTTAACTACTCCCGCGAGGATAATATATTTAGTTTATTTGCACATATGTTGGAACCGGATACACGTTATGCCTTGATTCAGCATGAAGCATCTTATCCACCCGGTAACGGATATATTGTCGCATCCGGCATCAGTGACAGTCGCGGTAACGTTCAATTGCAGGGGAGGTGGAAACGCTGGAAGGGAAAATTCTGGATTGTGCCGCTAGATGATGTAAAGGGGCAGCCCCATGATGCTGAGTTGGCCCAACTCAAGAACTGGAACCCCGTGCGATATCTGTTTGAAGAACGCGTATTGTAGCGGTGCCATGTAATGACCGGAAGAGTCAAGGACTCCTTTTTAGCTCCTCCGCAGAATCTGTGATGATGCACAAATTTTTGCAATCTTCGAAGTTTCTGCTGTAAGTCATTTGCGCCATTCGAGCTGTTGTCCCCGGATTTCAGCGCCTGTACCAGCGCTCCAGTAGGTGAGGCGGAACCCCGATCAGATAGCCGAGGATTATGGCTTGATTGCACAGAGTGGTAAACAGGACACCATGCTTTTGCCAGCGTCGCGCCGAAGTGACCACTGCATGGGGAAGGATGTGAATGGTGCCGCCGTGGCGTTTTACTTTATGTACAAAAGTAAAGTCTTCCATGATTTCCTGCATGGCAAACATGCCTAAGTGTTGGAAATCGTGCCGCCGGATAAACAGAGCCTGATCGCCATAAGGCAGAGCAAATAGGGATGCACGTAGATTGGCCCACCAGCAGATCCACCGCATGCGGGGGGTGTGCATGTTGGTAGCAA
>JAVERW010000099.1:0-6711 GCA_034006915.1 Desulfuromonadaceae bacterium
TCCATGTCACACAAAGGGATGGCGATTGTGACGGTGCGCTTTTACGTGGGGGAAAACCGTGAAGACTCGCTGGTAAAGCTCCACAATCAGATCACCATGCACATTGATGAGGCCCCCCCGCTGGTGCGGGGGTGGGTGATCAAACCGGTGGAAATCGACGATGTGCCCATTGTCAATTTAACCTTTTATTCAAAACGCTATAACGACCACGAGCTGCGGCGTATTGGCGAAGAGGTGTTGTGGCGTCTGTCCCAAATCCGCGATATTTCCAAAAGCTTCATCACTGGTGGGCGCGCGCGTGAAATCCGGGTTGAAGTGCAGCCGGAGCGCCTGAATGGTTACAATACCTCTTTGCTCCAGATTCAGCAGGCGCTTCAAGGGGCGGATGTGGCCGCGACCGTCGGGCATGTTGATCGGTTTAATACAAACTTTCAGGTCAGCACCAATTCGTTCCTCCAATCGGTGGAGGAGGTGGAAGCACTGGTGGTTGGCGTCCACGCGGGGAGTCCGGTTTACCTGCGCGATCTGGCACGCATTACCGATGGTCCGGCAGAGGCTGATAGTTATACCCGGTTTGGCCACTCCTTGCGCTATCGACAGGATGCGCAGCTGGATGAGGAGCCCGTGGAATATCCGGCGGTAACCCTGTCACTGGCCAAAAAGCCTGGCACCAATGCGGTGGATGTGGCAGAAAATATTCTGGCCCTGCTCGATGAGTTAAAGCAAGAGATCATCCCCGCAGATGTAGAAGTACAGGTGACCAGAAATTATGGCTACAACGCGCAGGAAAAAGTAAATGATCTGCTCCTTTCTCTCGGGTTTGCGGTATTTACGGTGGTGGTGCTGCTAGCGTTTACCTTAGGTTGGCGCGAGGCGCTGGTGGTCGCGGTGGCGGTGCCGGTAAGCTTCAGTCTTGCGCTGTTTGTCAATTATCTGTTTGGCTACACCATCAACCGAGTTACTCTGTTTGCCTTGATTCTATCTCTCGGCCTGGTGGTCGATGACCCCATCACCAACGTGGACAATATTCAGCGCCATATCTTCCTGGGAAAGCGTAAGCCGTTTTTCGCCACCCTCTTTGCTGTCAACGAAGTGCTGCCGCCGGTGATCATGTCCACCATCGCCATCATCATCTCCTTTGTGCCTCTGTTCTTCATTACCGGGATGATGGGGCCGTATATGGCGCCCATGTCGATCAATGTGCCGATGACGGTCACCTTTTCAACCCTGTGCGCCCTGACTATCGTACCGTGGATGACCTATGCACTACTGAAGAAGCGTCCCATCTCAGCTGCTCCGGCAGCCGCTCCGGCAGGGGATTCGCCCGCTGCTGGGGCACAAAAGGGTACGCACTCATGGGTTTCCAGAACCTACCGCAACATTGTGACCCCCTTTCTGGACTCGCGCTTCAAGCGCTATATGTTGTTGCTTACGGTAATTGTTCTGATGGCATTTTCGCTCTCCCTGGTAGTTTTTCGGGTTGTACCGCTTAAAATGTTGCCGTTTGATAACAAGAACGAGTTCCAGGTGGTGGTTGATATGCCGGAGGGGACAACTCTGGAGTCCACCGATGCTGTGGTGCGGGAATTTGAAAACTATTTGCGCCAGGTCAGTGAAGTGAATCATTTTACTTCCTACGTGGGCACCGTTTCCCCGATCGATTTTAACGGTATGGTTCGCCACTACTATCTACGTCAGGGGTCCCACATGGCAGATATCCGAGTGGGGCTGGCGCTGAAAGGGGAGCGGGAGCAGCAGAGTCATACCATTGTGTTGCGCCTGCGCAATGATCTGATGGAGATCGCGCGCCGCAACAACGCGCGCATCCAGATTGTCGAGCTGCCCCCAGGGCCGCCAGTGCTGGCTACCATTGTGGCCGAAATCTACGGCACCCCAGATCACTCCTATGCCGATCTAATCGCCACCACCGAGCATGTGCGCCAGATTATGGAGCAGGAACCCGGCGTGGTGGATATTGACGACATGAGCGCGATGCCCCATGAGCAGTTGGTGTTTACCGTGGATCGGGAAAAAGCCGCCCTGCACGGGGTTTCCACTATGGCAATTGTCAACGCGCTCAAACTGGCGGTAGGGGGAGACTCTTCCGCCACATTACACCTGCCGGAACAACGCCAGCCCCTGTACATTAAACTGATTCTGCCGCGCGCAAGCCGCAGTAGCATGACGGCTCTTACCCAGATCCCCATGGCTACAGCGGATGGGAACCTGGTGCCACTGGCAGAACTGGTTTCGGTTACCCAAGCCCCGGCGGCCCAGAGCATCTATCACAAAAACCTGGATCCGGTGGTGTATGTAATAGCCGAAGTGGCGGGGCGCCCACCGGTGGAAGCCATTCTCGGGATGCAGAAACGTCTGGATGAAAACCCGCTCCCTGCAGGGATTCGGGCCGAATGGGCCGGGGAAGGGGAGTGGAAAATTACCTTACGGGTTTTTCGCGATATGGGGATCGCCTTTGCTGCTGCCCTGTTAGGGATCTATATCCTGATGATTATCCAGACTAATTCATTCTTTATGCCGTTTCTGATTATGTTGGCGATACCGCTGACCCTGATCGGCATTATGCCGGGGTTCTGGTTGCTCAACCTCATCGCCGGAAAGGTGGTGGGTGGCTATGACGATCTGATCTTCTTCACCGCCACCAGTATGATCGGCATGATCGCCTTAGGCGGCATTGTGATCCGCAATTCGCTGGTGCTTATTGAATTTATCCAAGGCGCCCTCAAAGAAAATGTGCCGGTAAAAGAAGCCATCTTACAAAGCGGGGTGATTCGGATGCGCCCCATTATCCTCACCGCGCTGACCACTGGGTTGGGAGCGTGGCCAATCACTCTCGATCCGATTTTTTCCGGTTTGGCCTGGGCCTTGATTTTTGGGCTGTTCTCCTCCACCCTGTTTACTCTGCTGGTGGTTCCAGTTGGCTACTATGCAATGTACGGGCAAAAATTGGCGCCGCCGGCAAAGCCCACCTCAGCGGTAGAGTGACACAACAGATACAGCACCACGAAAGCATGACAGAGCGCGCCCAAGCGCGTGGGGTGACCTTGCCTAATGACACTCCTGTGGTTTGAGGGGGCGCCAATATGGAGAGCGGTAAAGGGAGGATGATGGAAAGTGGCAAAGGCACTATGAAACGCGGTGGTGGCAAGATGAGATCCGGTGGCGGGCGCGGGCGCTAGTTTTGCACGCCGTGCAAAACACATCCTGAGCGCATTGCTTCAGCCTCTTGGTGCAGTCTGGCTACCTGCCAGAGGTGAAACCGCCCCAGACTAAATTAAGATGAAAGCGAGCAACTATGCTGGAGTTGAAAAATGTTACGTTTAAGGCCCTAGATACTGATGGCGACGCTCGAACTTTGAGAGTCGCCATCAGTATCTAGGATCTGAGTTACGCCTTCGAAGCTGGAAAGTTCTACGCTTACACTTGACAGCCTGTGCATGAAAACATTGAATCCCCTTAAGGGGAATGATTTTACGCAACAAATTTAGAAAGGAGAATTTTATGAAGCATGTGGTGATTACTGGCGCCAATCGTGGTATCGGCTTGGAGCTGGCGCGTCTGTATCAACGGGAAGGCTGGCAGGTTATCGGCGTCTGCCGGCAGGCGTCTGCGGAGCTTGAAGAGGTAGGGGCGCAAGTCATTGACAGTATTGATGTGTCCCGCGCAGAGGATATCAGGCGGCTGGCCTCTATCCTTGAGGGCAAAACCATCGACCTGCTGATCAACAACGCCGGAATCATGCAGGACGAGGTCTTGGGAGAGCTGGACTTCGATTCGATCCGCCTGCAGATGGAGGTCAACGCCATCGCACCGCTGCACATCTGTGAAGCATTGCTGTCCAATATGCAGCGGGGCAGCAAGATCGCCAATATCACCAGCCGTATGGGGTCGATCGGCGACAACGATTCGGGGGGGCGCTACGGCTACCGCGCAGCCAAAGCGGCGTTCAATGCCTTCGGCCGTTCACTGGCCATTGACCTGAAAGAGCGCGGCATTGCCGTGGCGCAGCTGCACCCGGGCTTTGTCAAAACCCGCATGGTTAATTTCGGCGGATTGATCAGTCCGGAGGAATCGGCTGCGGGGCTGGTGCAGCGCATCGCTGAATTGAACCTTGAAAACAGCGGCTCCTTCTGGCACAGCAATGGCGAGGAGCTTCCCTGGTAAAGACTTGGAAAAGGCAAGAGCATTCATCCGGGTAACGCATGAACACCCTGGTTAAACTCCTTTTTTTCGAGATGATTTATTTTCGCAGTACCTGTGATGAATGCGGTCCCAGTTCCGGGGGCATTATATTTATCTTAGAACACCGTCCAATCCCCGCGATCCTCTCTATATGACCAGAATCGTGCTTGTAAGCCTGACACCAATAGGTTCTTCAAGCCTGACTCTTATTGACAGGCCCTTCTCCACTGATAAAATTCGAGTAATTCGAGTAAAGGAAGGGTTTTATGAAAAATTTATGGGTAATTACTCTTCTGATCGTGATTCTAGCGTCCCCGCTTTTTTCTTTTGCCCAACCATCGAATGAGAAAAGCGGGATTTTTTCAGGAGCCGATGTGCAGTCAGAAAGGATTGCGCGTATGGAATCCCGGATCGTTGACCTAATCAACCAAATACGGGCAAAAAATCAACTGAACAAGTTGGATATATCGCGAGGTATGACCCGTATCGCCCGAGATTACGCCCGCAGAATGGTGATAGAGGACTTCTTCAGTCATTATGACCCTTCCGGCGACTCTGTGGTGGATAGGTTGAAAGATGCAGGAATTGATTACCGGATGGTCGGCGAAAACATTTTCGGGAGTTATAACCTTGATGATCCTGGCGGGGCCGCGGTCAATGAATGGATGCAAAGTCAAGGGCACCGCGAAAACATTCTCACGCCAGAATTTACAGAAACAGGTGTCGGCATCTGGGAAGAGGGGAACAGATACAGGATTGTCCAGGTTTTCCTGAAACCGGCTGAGTGAAGAGTGAAGGTTCCAGGACCTAAGAAGGAAACTAGCACTATTCGAGAGTGTCTCTGATTTGTTAGATCCTAACGGGTTGTTTACACTTCCAAGCGATAAAAACACTCCAGACTTTATGTGGAGACGTCGTTGTTCAGAAAGGAGTGCAGCTATGCGAATATTTTCAGCGGTGATCGTAAGCTGTGTTTTGATGGTAGTGCCAGCTATTCTGTCAGCGGGATCTGTGGGTGAGCGTGAGGGGTGGCAGGTTGTCTCTACCGGTCAGTCTTATATAGAATTGCTTGAAAATCTTCGGGCAGCTGTCAGTGCCGAGGAGATGGGCATTGTGACCGATGTCGGGCCAACTGAAGCAGCCGCTAAGCGAGGCGAGGAGATACGGGGAAACCGAGTTGTGGGTGTCTTTCGAAACGATTTTGCGGTTAGGGCGGTGCGCGCGAACGTCGCCGCAATGATTGAGGCTCCGATACGCTTTTACGTTACTGAGGATAAGGACGGTACGGCAACTCTTTCATGGAAGACTCCGTCGTATGTTTTCTCTCCGTATTTTGATGAGGGAGGAAAATTGCGCGCTATCGCGGAAGAGTTGGACACGATTTTTAAAGCTATCGCCGTCCGCGCTACTGATGGCTGAAAATGTGGTCAGGAGCCCATATTTGATGCTACCACGGAAAAGTTCCGGGGACGGTATACTTATCTTTTAGAGCCCTTGGTACAGGTTATCCGGTAACATAGAATAAATTGTTAGATAAGTGAAATTAATCATAATTTTTACCAAAGGAGGAGAGCCCTGTGGATTATGAAATCATTAAAGTGAAGCTGGATGATGAATTTAAGATTTGTCCCACCTGTGGATATAAGGATGGCTTCCATTCAATGTTTAAAAAGGAACAAGGTCTTACTAGGTGGCTCTTTATTTGTCCCTCTTGTCATAGCGTTTTTGATATAGGTCGCACATTGGACAATGTATAGTGCATATTCGAACAAAGCATATCAATGCTTGTGGGGTACGTCTGTGCGATTGTATGGTTCAATAAAAGAGATAATATCAACGACATTTTTATTCCGAATCTGGACTTTTATGCTCGACCGTTGATTTCGTCCTTGACGACCCGTTCCATTTCCTGAAGCGCTTCCAGCCATTCCTACGTGGCCTGTTCCAATTCCTTAAGAGCCTCCTCGAGTTCCAGTTTAGCTTCGATCATTTCGCCGCGATTTCCCTGAATATCCTGTCTCCAGAACACCTAAGGACTTTAAGAGTTTATCCGGATTACTGACATGACCCATGTTCGAACAGCACCATTTTACCTTCAGGGCAGCGACAAACTGGAGAGTTATCATAAATCTATCAAAACCGAATGTCTTCACCCCAAGGTTGCATTGTCACTCGAAGAGGCCAGAACTCAGATTTCCGACTACATCCGCTACTACAATGAAGAGCGGTTCCATAGCTCCACCAACTGTTGGCGCTCGGGGCGACCTTCAACACACTAACTCAGCAGGGTCTATTTATCCTTTGGTCGGGGATCGACATCGTCGTAGCTGTGAATTTATTGAATTTATCTTCACCCCTAAACGTGGTTTATGGCTCAACTTGATTTGTTTTGCCTCAGCTGGAAATGGAGAACTGGCCCTGTTGAGTTAGCGAGTTAAATGTCTCCCCGGATATTGGCACCAGATGGAGTGCGGGACGATGCTTATTCTCCAGGCGTTTTTGTTTGCGTGC
>JAVERW010000100.1:0-6626 GCA_034006915.1 Desulfuromonadaceae bacterium
GAGGACGCCGCGTCTACTGAAGGCGACATCTGCAGAACCAGCACCCAGGGGACTGGGCGCAGGAAGAGGGTAAAAAGGTGCCGCATCTGGGCAGCAGAACCAGCAAGCAAGGGACTGCTTGCAGGGAGCGTGTAAAAAGGCGCCGCACTTAGCCAGCACCCCAGCCAGCACCCCAGCCGGCACCTTTTTACCCTCTTCTTGCTGGCAGTCCTCTGCCAGTAAGCTACCGGCACCTTTTTACACTCTCCTTACTGGCAGTCCTCTGCCAGTAAGCTACCGGCACCTTTTTACCCTCTTCTTGCTGGCAGTCCCCTGCCAGTAAGCGACCCTCCTCTTGCTAGCAAGAGGAGGGTGTGCTACACTTGCTCTATGCCAAACCGCCCGCGTTCCAACTACGATTATAGCCGCCCCGGCGTAGCGATGATTACGCTGAAGGCGGCTCCAAGGATGCGCTACTGCCGAATTACGCAAACCACATTCGCACTCACCGATAGTGGGCGCGTGATCCAACAGGAGTTGCAGGGTATTCACCGCTTTTACGAGGCATTTAAGCTGGGGCAATACCAGATTATGCCCGATCATGTGCATTTTCTGGCGCATGTGGTGGCGCCACTTCCCGACGGCGCAACGTTGCGCACCGTCGTGCGGGCGTTCAAAATTGGCGTGAAGCGGTGTGTCGGGTACCCGGTCTTTGCAGCGGGCATGTACGACAGCCTCATTTTCGACCGCAAGCAACTCGAAACGGAGGTGGCGTACGTTCGCGCCAACGTGTTTCGTTATCGCCAGCGCCAGGCGAACCCCACGTATTTTCAGGAAGCGCGTGCATTGCCGCCGCTTCCCGGCTGCCGATCCGAGCTGATCGGTTTTGGCAACCCATCACTTTTAACGCATCCCCGTCGGGTGGCGATCCGTATTTCGGATCGGATCACACCGGAGGAGTGGCGCGAAACGCAAGCTGATGTGGCGTGGTGGATCGAACAAGGCTATGTTTTCGTTTCGCCATTTATTTCAAAAAAAGAGGTTGCCGTGCGTGATACGGTTTTGGCCAAGGGGGGCCGGCTTATCCGCATGACGTACAGGCCATTCGGTAAACGGTATAAACCGAGCTGGCAGCTTATCAATGCGTGCAGTGCCGGGCGGGTTCTGGAAATTTCTGCCGCGCGGGAATTTCCTCCAGAAACCGATAAGATTACCCGCGCTATTTGCCTAAGGCTGAATGAGCTGGCTGTGCTGGCCAGCAGCTAACCTGCACTGCCTGCACAGCCAGCCAGCACCCCAGCCTGCACCCAGAGGACTGGGCGCAGGGAGCGTGTAAAAAGGTGCCGCACTTGGCAGCAACTGGGCAGCAGAACCAGCAAGCAAGGGACTGCTTGCAGGGAGAGGGTAAAAAGGCGCCGCACTGAGCAAGAACCTGGGCAGCATAACCAGCAAGCACGAGACTGCTTGCAGGAAGAGGGTAAAAAGGCGCCGCACTTGGGCAGCAACTGGGCAGCATAACCAGCAAGCAAGGGACTGCTTGCAGGGAGCGGGTAAAAAGGCGCCGCACTTGGCAGCAACTGGGCAGCACAACCAGCAAGCAAGGGACTGCTTGCAAGCTACCGGCACCTTTTTACACTCTCCTTGCTGGCAGTCCCCTGCCAGCAAGGTAGCCTTGTTTTCACCTCCCGTAGGTGGTAGAATTCACAATTAGTAAGCAACTCTGTTTTTTGCACGCCATTTAAAGCAATCCTCATGAAAAAAACCGCCATCCCATCGCTACTCCTCAGCGCGTTTCTCCTCTTCTATGTGCAGCCCTTTATTGCGCGGTTAATCCTGCCCTACTTCGGCAGCAGCGCATCTGTCTGGATCCTTTGTCTCGCTTTTTTCCAAATCCTCCTCCTCGGCGGCTACTTGTATACCGACCGCATTTCGCGCTTATCCACACGCGCGCAAGCCGTGTTGCACGGCGGCCTCGTATCGGTGGCACTGCTCGCAACCGTGCGCCTGGCCAATATCGAAACGCTCAAAAGTCTCGCTTCCGAAGCCGGCGCTTCCTCCCACCCTGTGCCGGCGTTGCTGTGGCTGCTGCTCTCGCTCATCGGACCGGCCTACTTCGCGCTTTCAACGAACGGGCCGCTCATGCAGGCGTGGATTGGACGCGAAAGCGGCAGCCATATCGAAAAACGCACCGTTTACCGCTTTTATGCGTTGTCGAATGTGGGCTCGTTTGTTGGCCTCTTTGCCTACCCGCTCATCGTTGAGCCACTGGCCGGCATTGCGCTGCAATCGCGCGGCTTTGTGGTGGCGTTTAGCGTGTATGCACTGTCGACGCTGGCCGCCTCGGTTGCGCTGCTGATGAAGGGCGCGGCAGGGCAATTGGTGGATGCGGAGGCGGAGGTGGAGGCGGCTAGCCGGGATGGCGTTGCTCGTCCTACTGACGGAGAAGGAAGTGGACACGATGAACGCGCACCCCTTCCCCCTTCCCACTCCCCACTCCCCACTCGCAGCGCGATCGCCGCTAACGGCGAAGTCAGCATGTGGGTTTTTCTCATTGTTTCGTTTGTTGCAACCTTTCTGCTCATGGCGGCCACGCAGCACCTGACGATCGACATCCCACCGATTCCGCTTTTGTGGGCCGTTCTGCTCGGGATCTATTTGCTTTCTTTTACGCTTGGGTTTTCTGCTACGGCTGTGAGGCTGCTGCCGGCAATGACGGTTGCCGCACTCGTGCTCGTACCGATTGAGGCGTACATTGCCACTGCGATTGCGGGCAAACGCGGGATCAGCTCGTTCTGGCAGATCGGCTTCTGCGCGCTGTTGCTTTTGCTCGGCTGTCTGGCGCTCAACACGTGGCAATATAAGCTGCGGCCGCCGCAAAGCCGATTGCCGCGCTTTTATCTGATGCTCTCAATCGGCGGAGCTGCGGCAGGTGTATTTTTCAGTCTCGTGGCCCCGTTTGTTTTCAGCGGCACACCGGAGTATCCGATTGCGCTCGTGGCAACGGCTGTGCTGCTGGCATGGCTTTGGACGACAGCAGGCGGACAAAAAGCACCGAGCGTCGGCACGCTCGCGATTCCTCCTGCCGTGGCTCTCATTGCGCTGCTCGCAGGGCAATTCAATACAACGACGGATGAGCCGGTTGTGTGGCGGGCTCGCGACTTTTACGGCTCCATTGCCATCCACCGGCTGGAAGGAAAGGGTTCGCGCGGTCAGCCGCTTGTGTTCCATAGTCTCTCGCATGGCAACACCTCGCATGGCTCGCAAATGTGGACGGCCGGCGGGCAAGCAACGGACATCCCGCTCTCGTGCTTTTCGGAGCGTTCCGGCATCGGCCTTTATTTGGAGACGGTAGCTCATTCCGAACCTCAGCGTGTGGGCATCATCGGGCTGGGCATCGGAACATTAGCTGCGTACGGCAGGCGGGGCGACACCTTCCGGTATTATGAGATTGCGCCGCTTGTGCTGGAGGCGGCTACGAATACAACTTGGTTCACCTTCCTGCGTGACACGCCTTCCGAAGTGGAGCACATCATTGGCGATGCCCGCTTATCGATGGCGGAAGAGCTGAAACAGGGGCGCAAGCAAAACTACGATCTCATCATAGCCGATGCTTTTTCGAGCGATGCCATTCCCTCGCATTTGCTGACCGTTGAAGCCTTCCGCATTTACCAGAAGCATTTGAAGCCGGGCGGCGTCATCTCCGTAAACATCACCAACCGTTACATCGACCTGCTTCCTGTTGCCAAAGCGGCAGCGAAGGCGCTCGGCTGGCATTTTAAGGCGCATGTGTCGCAAGGGCAGGGGATGCTCATTTCATCGACCTGGGTGTTTCTTTCGCCGGAGCCGATTGTGTTTGATGCCGGGCCGTTTGGGGCGTTTGTTTCGCCGGAGACGATCCAGGAGATCCGCCCGTGGACGGATGATGATTATAGTATTTGGCCGCTGATTATGTGGCATTAAGCCAGGCCAAAGGCGTGGCTTCGCCCTACCTGCTTTGCGTATGTTTTCGGCTAGCTGAGGACAGCGTCGCCCTACCTGCTTTGCTCACGGCTGGGCCGCATGCGGCCTGCGGGTGCGCTTGAACGCGCACCATCAGCTATGCGAATGGAGGGCGATGCAGAGAAATCGGCAGGCAATTACCACGCTGTAATGGGGTGGCCTAAGCTATGGCGGAAAGGCTAACGCGCACCATCAGCAACTGGGCCGCGTAGCGGCCTGCGGGTGCGCTTGAACGCGCACCATCAGCTATGCGAACTGAGGGCGATGCAGAGAAATCGGCAGGCAATTACCACGCTGTAATGGGATGGCCTGAGCTATGGCGGAAAGGCTAACGCGCACCATCAGCAACTGGGCCGCGTAGCGGCCTGCGGGTGCGCTTGAACGCGCACCATCAGCTATGCGAACGGAGGGCGATGCAGATAAATAGGCAGGCAATTGCCACGCTGTAATGGGGTGGCCTGAGCTATGGCGGAAAGGCTAACGCGCACCATCAGCAACTGGGCCGCATGCGGCCTGCGGGTGCGCTTGAACGCGCACCATCAGCTATGCGAACTGAGGGGCGGGCTTGGGCTACTCGGGCAAAGAAAGTGTTACGATGGGATGCCCGGTAAGCAGCTACACTGAAGATGGCCAGCTTCCGCAACGCGTTGAGTGGCCGTGCACGTATATGTGTGGCCATGGGTTCGCATCGCTGACCCTGCGCGTTTAAGCGCAGGTGCTTGCAGTTTGCTGCAAGCAGTGCTATGATCCCCGCATGAAGTACAGGCGTTTACAAGCCCATGATTATAGCGGCCCAGGCTATTACTTTATTACGTTTTCAACTGAGCCCCGGCGCAACTTGCTGGCTTCCATTGAGGGTGGGCGCATTTTACTGAAGCCGGAAGGAAAGGCTGTGCAACAGGCCTGGGCTGAGCTGCCTCGGGATGATCCGCAGTATGCTACCCAGTTTTGCACGATTATGCCCGATCATTTTCATGGCATTGTGGTGTGTAAGGGCCAAGCGCAGTATGCGCTTGGTACGCTCGTTCACCGCATGAAAGCACGCTCACGCCAGGCGATCAGAAAGCTTCACGGCAACCCTCGCCTATCGGTATGGGAAAAAGGCTTCCATGATTACATTTCGCTGTCTAAAGAAACACTCGATGCCTTTTTCGAGTATGTTCGCGATAACCCGAAGCGATGGCAGCTTCGCCATGATAACCCGCAGTGGTTTCGTAAGCAGTGCGCCATCTCCCACCTGCGCTTACCTACAGAAATAACGTGGACGGCATACGGCGATCAAACGCTGCTCGATTACCCGTGGTTATTGCCGGTGGTGCTTTCGCGGCGGCTTGAAAACGCGGCGTTGGAGGCCGCGATCGATGGCTTGCTAACCCGCGTGCAGGAGGGCGCGGTGGTGATCAGCGGCTTTATTTCGCCAGGGGAGCGCCTGCTTGCGCGGGAGCTGCTGACGCTGCCGCGTGCGCGCATTATATACTTGCACCCATGGGGGCTGGCGCAGTATAAGCCACGCGGAACGCTGGCTACGGAGCGGCTGGCTACCGGCAAAACGCTGGCGCTGAGCGGCTTCCCCGATAGCGTGGAAGCCGTGGCTACGCGCGAGCATTGCTTGCGTAATAATGGCTGGGCGCAGGCTATCGCGGCTCGCCCAGGGGGCGTGCAGCGATAGCCTGCAAGGCAATATCAGTGCGGCCAAGCGGGGCGCTGACCTGGAAGCCGGCGATGCCGCCGGCTTCGGTGATGGTAGCGCGGATTTCACGCGCAATGGCTATGCCCGTGGCAATCGCCGCTTCTTTCGTATCGCATGCGCGCAGGCGGTCGATGATTGCGCCCGGCACATGAATGCCCGGCACGTGCTCGTTCATGAACGCCGCGTTACGAGCAGAAAGCAGAGGATAGATGCCGATGATAATCGGAATTGTGACGCTGTGTTTCGAAAGCCGATCGAGGAAGCGCAGCAGCGCTTCAGCATCGAAGACGGGCTGCGTGATCGCAAACTCTGCGCCGGCTTCAATTTTAGCGATGTAGCGCGCAATTTCACGCTCCGGCTCGATGGCGCCCGGGTTGACACCGACGCCAATGGTGAAGGGCAACGGCTCACCGAGCGGTTGCGCCGCCGCATCAAGCCCGCGATTGAGGTTAGAGCACAGTTGCGTGAGCCCGACGGCGTCAACATCGAAGACGCCGGTGGCATCGGGGTAGTTGCCGAGCTTCGGCGGATCGCCTGTAATAATGAGCCAGCTTTTAAGCCCGAGGGCAACGGCTCCGATGAGATCGGATTGCAATCCGATGAGGTTGCGGTCGCGGCAGCAGAGATGCGGGATGGGCTCAATGGTGAGCCCGGCTTGCCGCATCGCAAAAGCCGTGGCAACGACGCTCATGCGCGCGCTTGCACGTGGGCCATCAGGAAGGTTGATGGCATCAATGCCGGCATCCTGGCAGGCGCGGCATTTTTCAATAAATGCATCGAGCCCGGTCGGATTGCGCGGCGGAAGCATCTCGACGGAGGTGACCGCGGTGCCGACGGCGAGTTTGGCGGAGAACGATGATTTTTCGGCAAACGGCACCGGCGGCAACGCCGCTAATTCAACAGCTCCCGCATTTCCGCCGTTCTCTGCCTCTGCCGCGCTTTGGATTGCGATGTGTTT
>JAVERW010000101.1:0-6564 GCA_034006915.1 Desulfuromonadaceae bacterium
ACATCCTCAGTGTCAGCGTCACTGAATCAACTGGGGGAAACAACCCAGTGCTGGGGCTTTTGCTCCAGTTGTACCGCGCCAAAGATGGGGTGCCGGTGTGGGGTCGAAGCATTTGCTACGCAGCGGCGCAACAAATAAGATTCTTAGGTCTTGACTCAGAGAGCGAATTAGAACAGCTGCGCGTAAATGGTATTGATGCTTTGGTGGAAAATCTGCGGGATATGCCTGTGGATAAGCTACCGCAGCAACACAATGTGCCGTCGTACGCGGTGCAGGTGGTTGATATGCCCAAGCGCCTGTTGCGCTGTGGCGCTGTCTTGAAATTCAGGATCAAGGTACGTACTGGGGCAGACATTGCTGCGCTGCGGCTGCAACTGGGGGATAATATTGTAGCGCTAGAACCTTCAGGTCAGATCGATATCTATTATGCTGAAGTTAACACCCCTGAAGAGCCCGGTGTGTACCGCGTTCATCTAGTTGGACCTCACGCTGACACCAAAATAGAGGGTGGGGATGTGTTGGCGCATATAAAGACGGTATGCAGCGCGTCTCAGTTGGCATTGGAGTCCTCGGCCACATCTCGGGCAGAGGACGAATTGCCGGTATTCAGCCGGCAGTTAGTGGTGCGCCCCCGCATGGAAGAGCGTCGCCCAGTGGCGCGCTGGTCTTTTAAAGTGACGGACCACAATAATAACAAAGTGGTAGAGCAGAAGAGCACTGGTGGGTTGCCGCCAGCTATGTATTGGAGCGGTACCGATGCGCGCCGATTTCCTCTCCCCTCAGGACGCTATACCGTCACGGTTCAGGTAGAAGATGAAGCCGGATTTTCCTCAAGCGCGGCTACCCAAGTGTATCTGCAGCAACCGCGCGAAGAGCTTGCCAGCGTTACCCAAGTGCAGGAAAGTGGGAAAAGTGCGCTGTTGCTCCGCAGTACCACTCCGGAGATGCAGGGAGCTGAAGACGCCACCTGGAAGGTTTATGTCACTGATCGAAATGGTGATACCCTCCATGAAATTGCAGGGCAGCAGCTCCCCGCTCGAGTGGAACTTCCACAATATTTGGCAGATGATGGAGAGGTCTTTTGTCAGGTGTATGTAAGAGACAGCAGGGGTAATCGCTTTTGGAGCGATACCACCGTGGTTGGAGAGTTTATCGCCGCGGATGAAAAAGGTGAGGACGAAGAGCAGAAGTTTGTATGGAATTCCGAATTCTAGCGCGGGGGGGGCGGCACCTGCGATTAAAGATTCTTGTGTTTGTCTCCTGCATAAGCCTATATTTCTTGGCAGGGTGTGCCCCAACGCCTGATGGTGTTTATACAGTGCCCAAGTTGCAAGTGCGCCTGTGTCAGGTGGCGCTGCTGCCGCTCTTGAATGAAAGCGAAGACACAACCGCTGTAGAGCTGTGTTCTCGTACCATGCATACTGAGCTTATTGCAGCACCCCAGGTGCAGATCTCTAACCCGACCGATATGAAAAACATCCTGCGCCGGCGCGAGATCTACCCTAGCACCATCTATGCAGCTCCCCCTGAGGTGTTGAAAGAGATAGCCGCCGAGCTTGGTGTGGATGGGTATCTCCGTGTCAAGATTCTAGCATATGAGCGCCGCAACGTAGGTCGGAGCGGCGATGTGCCACACATTTCCCTTCAACTCGAGCTTCTCCAAGCAGATGGCAGCCTGGTTAGCCAGCTCTTTTATGCACGCAGCGGTGATGAATATCGCAGTCTGATGCACTACGGCGTTATCCGCACCTATACTGGCTTGCTTTCGCAGATGATGAAGGAAATTGTTCAGCACTGGAGCACGCAGGGGCAGATCGGATGCGAGGTGGATACGTAACAGGTATTATTCGTCCAGAGAATCTGGTCGAAAGTAGTATAAATGAAAACAAAGGAGATCATGTGTATGTATAGATGTTGGGGCTACGTGTTACTTGCCATCCTGCTGTGGGTTCAGCCTGCGGCGGCTTGGTTCTGGGAGAGCAATATCCTTGTAACTATCAACGAGCGTGAGTATACCGTCGATGATTACAAGTCCTGGTGGCAACAGTGGCGCGAGGAAGGAATGTCGGTCCCCGACACCCCAGACTCCTTTGTGGACTTTCACCTCAAGGTGCAGGAAGCAGAAACCATGGAGCTCTACACTCGCCCATCGTATCAACGCAAGGTGAGCGTGTTCCGCAAAGTACGTTCACTGATGCTTTTGCGCCAAGAGGAGGTTCTTGCCAAGGTGGGAGAACCTACTGATGCCCAGCTGCGTGAACTTTACGACCAGCGTTACCTGCCGCGCTTTACTGTTTTAGCGGCGCGTTTCGATACCGAAGCGCAGGTGCAAGAATTCCTTGCTGCTGTTACTGAAGGTACACCCGAGGAGGCTCTAATCGAGATGGGCCTGGCGGTGGACGAGCACCTTGCGCGCCTTGATAACGCCTACTCCGAACGTCTCTCTCCCGAAGTGTGGGAGCAGGTGCTGAACTTGAAACCTGGAACCTGGGGGGAGCCCTACCAGTGGCACGGTGTGTGGAACTTGATGCAGGTAGAAAAGGAACACTCCTTTGATCCCCATCATTTCGCGCATGTGCGTGCCGGTCTCGAGAGTCAATGGAACGAGCTGCGTCGCAACGAACTCAATATTGCACTGCTTGAGCATCTCAAAGAAAAATATAAAGTCCAGGTCCACTGGGAACGGATTAAAAAACTTAGCGACGCAGGTGTTCCCCCGGAGTTGGAAGGACAGGCGGGGATAACTTTTGACACCAGTGATGTGGCCCTTGAAATATTCCACTCTGCAGCACTTAAAGAGATGGAAAAACGTACTAGTTCCAAAAACGATTTTACCTATGAGCAGGCTGTCGATATTGTGGTGAGAGATATGGTGGCGCAGACCATCACCGGCTTTGAAGCCATGCAACGTCATTACGAGGAGCACTCGCCCTTCAAGGAGGTATACACCTTCTATTCCCAGTATCGTCTTACCAAAGAGCTCGAGCAGATGGTGCTTAAGCCCGAAGACCTTAAGGTGAGCGATGTTGAGGTGAAGCAGGCGTATGAAGATCAAATTGAGCGTTTTAGTGTGCCAGAGATGGTTTACATGGCGCGCGTGGAAACTCGGGAGGAGAAACTTGCCAACCAGTTGCGCGAAAAACTGCAACGCGGCAAACCATTTGCCGAGGTGGTACGTCCCCTGACTCCAGAAGGTGTCCCCACGCGTTGGAGTAACCCCGCGGAAGAGCCCGCAGCGTTGCGCCACGCTCTTGCCAGTGCAGTGCCTGGGCAGAGCGGGGTGGTTGAGTTTGACGGTAAAGTATGTTTTTTCAGGCTCCTGCACCGCGAAGCTCAGCAGGTCCAACCCTTTGATCAGGTAAGCGAGCAATTGCGCATCGAACTTGAAGGGGATAAGCGCCAGCAAGCACTCAATACCCTGCACGAGCGTCTACGCTCTGCGTCCGAGGTAGAGATGAATCCGCGCGTCTGGAAGCGAACATATCGCGAATTGCTGAGGGAGGAATCGAGTGAAGCGTAATCTCTGCTATGTGGTGATATTGTGCGTGAGTGTAGCGCTGGTGTGGGGGTGCAATCCACGTAAGCCACGACGCATTGCGATTCAGAAGACATGTTTGGAGTGCCACGAAGAATATAAATCCTTGGCGCAGCAGAAGGTGGTGCATGCTCCAGTTGCGCAGGATAACTGTAAAGGATGTCATCGTAATCACGGTATTATCGGCGGAGCTTATTTGCTTAAGTCTGTGCCGGACGTGTGTTATTCCTGCCATCAGGGGTTCAGCCCTACGCAGCTCTCTAAGTACGTTCACCAGCCTGTAGCACGGGGGAACTGTAATGCCTGCCATCAACCGCACGGAGGAGAACACCCGCGCCTTCATCCGGTGGCGGCACAAGAATTGTGTTTTGAGTGTCATGCACGCAGCGATTATCTTAACGCAGGACCACAAGCCCACCCTCCAGTCGCGCAAGGGTGTGGCACCTGTCACGCACCTCACAGTAGCGTAGCGCCCGATCTTCTGCATCAGGAAGAGAGCGCCATGTGTTCTACGTGCCATCCTGCCGCATCGGTGAGTGCTGCTCACGGGGGGATTGCTGCTACCCGCTGTGCTGAATGTCACGATCCTCACGGTGGGCGTGAGCCCTCTCTGTGGCGCACATCCGTACATGCCCCAGTAGCGAATGGCGAGTGTGGCTCCTGCCATCAAGGGGGGGCGCTAGCGCTTAAGTCGCCGCAGGAGCGCCTGTGCCTCAATTGTCACGCTGAGGTTCAGGAGCGGGCAAAACGCGTTAACGGACATGCTCCCGTGGTGGAGGGGAACTGTTCTGCATGCCATGTCCCCCATGCCAGCGACAGCCCTACACTTCTCAAGAGTGTGGAGAGCGACCTGTGTCTCGGATGTCATGCCGATATTACTCAGGGTGGAGTGCATCATCCTGATGCTGGTGCACGTGACTGTCTCGAATGTCACGCTCCACATCAGGCTGCGCAAGGAGCCGATTATCTCCTGCGTGCGCCCGAGAGCCAGGTGTGTATCGAATGTCACGCTTACCCCGCTGCAGATACCCGAGTGCAGCACCCTCCGGTGCAGCAACAAGAGTGTCGCACCTGCCATGTTATGCATAACGTAGCGGCACCGGGATTGCTGAGTCGCTCCCAAGATAAACTCTGCGCCGAATGTCACAGTGGAATTCGGCTGGATATGGCCGCTGCATCAGTGCATGCACCTTTGCTCCAAGGCAAGTGCAGCGCATGTCATGCCCCCCACGGGTCAAAGCATCCTGCGTTGCTTGAGCAGACAGAGCCCAAACGTTGTCTGCAGTGTCACGACAACACTGTCGCGCAGTTCGAAGCAGGATTTGGTCATCCACCGTTTGAAAAGGGGCGCTGTAGCGACTGTCATCAGTCTCACTCAGGTGCCTATCCGTTCCTCCTCAATCAGCCCGAAGGGGAAGTGTGCTTCCGTTGTCATGCGGATCAACGCCCCGGTAAAGAAACGCATGAACATCAACCTTTTGCCGAGCAGCGTTGCAGTGCGTGTCATCAATCTCACGGCAGCGGTCTCTCCGGCTATCTCCGGCGTGCAAAGCCGGATCTGTGCTTAGGGTGCCATACAGACATCGACCGCTTCTGGGATTCGGGCAGTGCGCATCAGCCTGCCAAGCAGGGGAATTGTGCGGCATGTCATGCAAGTCATGCCGCGTCTCGTCCAGACTTGCTGGTAAATGACAGCGGTCAGCTCTGCTTCGAGTGCCATAAGCTCGACACGCAGCAGTTGGGCCAGATTCACGGGGGGATCGCTCCCACTCCTGCAACTTGCACCAACTGCCACGACAGCCACGGTGGTCCGCAGCCCTCTTTGCTGTATCCTGTTCAGCACACCCCGTTTGCGGATGGGAAATGTGCCGATTGTCACGAGGAGAGCACCCCATGATGGATCAAAGTCACATACATATTATGCAACGCATTTTCAAGCACGTGCGTGTAAACATTGTTCTCCTCGCCTTTGTGCTCGTGGGGGGGGGAGGCAGCACTGCTCTGGCGCTTAACTGTGTTCAGTGCCATGACAGCATAAATTTCAAGGGCAAATATGAGCACACCCCAGTGCAAAAGAATGAGTGCGACGCATGCCATAGTCTGCATGTTTCACGTCATCCAGGACTCCTTCTGCACGAAGAAGCGCAGCTGTGTAGTCAGTGCCATATAGATGAAAGTGCCCGCTGGAAGAAAGCCCGCTACAGCCATGCGCCGGTGCGCCAGGGGGAATGTACTGCGTGTCATGACCCTCACGCCAGTGCCGAGCCCGGTCTGCTGAAAGATGCGCAGAAGCAGGTATGTTCTACTTGCCATGCGAGCCTCGCACAGACCTCAGGTTCTCAGCATGCGCCCTTCGCCCGCGGCGAATGTGCACGCTGCCATGCGGTCCACGGCAGCAATACTCCTGGTCTCTTACGCAGCGCCGGCGCGCAGTTATGTTTGCCATGCCATAAGACCGACGCTGGCTGGCAGCGCAAACATATGGGATATTCTGCTGCCAGTATGGATTGTCTCGAATGCCATCATCCCCACTCCAGTACAGAACACAGCTTGCTGCGTGAACTACAGCACCAGCCGTTTGACAAAGGCAAATGTTCCACCTGTCACTCAGGAAGCAGTGCCGCCGGAAAATGCCTTGAGTGTCACAGCGATGTTTTACCCCAGTTCCAGCGGGTTCATACCCATTTGCAGGGACAAGGGGATTCGGGTTGTATTACCTGCCACAGCCCCCATGTAAGTAGTCAGAAAGGGCTGCTCAAGGGGGTAGCGGGAAGTGTGTGCCGCGATTGCCATGCAGATAAGCTTGAACGCCGCGAGAGCGCGCTCCATGTGCATCCGCAGGCAAACCGCTGCAGCGATTGTCATGTCGGACATGGTTCCGATGAACCCTACATGCTGCGCGATGGTCTTGCCAAAGCCTGTGATTCCTGCCACGGGGAGCACAGCACCTTTACTCACCCCATTGGCGACAACGTCCTCGATCCGCGCACCGGCACCCCTATGGATTGCATCTCTTGCCATGCGCCCTG